>JAICQQ010000028.1 GCA_025937785.1 Polyangiaceae bacterium | reverse complement strand
GTGACTTTGCTAGCGCGTGACTTTGCTAGCGCGTGACTTTGCTAGCGCGTGACTTTGCTAGCGCGTGACTTTGCTAGCGCGTGACTTTGCTAGCGCGTGACTTTGCTAGCGCTTGAAGAGTGCGCCCTTCATGCGGGCGCCGAACCAGGTCGATGCACCTATCACTGCGGCAGCGAGGTACAAGATGATGGCGTAGCCCGCCCACGCCGTTCCTTCGGGGTCGCCCGCATAGAGCCCGTGATACAGGCGCACGGCAATGGTGCCTACGCCGTAGACCGCTGCACTGGAGGTCACCGCGCCCCACAGGCGCTCCGCTAGATCCATCGAACGCGGCGTGCTCGCCCAGACCTTGAGCGCGACGTGGCGATACCAGAGCACGAGCGGCGTGATCAGCACGCCGGCGACCCCGATCAGGATCGCCCAAGTTTCGACCTTGGTCAGCGTCTGGCCGTCGCCGAGCAATAGAATCGTGGCCTGTGCCATGTCGCACAGCCCTGCGAACACCCAGAGCGTGGCCGCCACGCTCATCGTCACGATCATGGGGCGAGAAAACTTCGCTCCCTGGGCCACTCCTGCGCTTTGGGCGAGCCGCACCACCCCCGCGATCCAGCTGACCCGCTCGGCGTCTCCGAGGCCGCCTTGAGCCAGCGCAGCGCCCTTGTGCTCGAGCGAGCCGTCGTCGAAGGCGGCCAGATCTTGCTCGAACTCGAGCATGGTCTGGTAACGCTCCCGCGGCTCTTTCGCCATCGCGCGCTGCACCACCACTTCTAGCCCCGCCGGGATTGCGGCGTTCAACGTGCGCGGTCGCTTCGGCTCTTGCACCAGCACCGCGGTCAGCGTCGCCATTTGATCGCTCTCGTCGAACGGTTTCCGGCCGGTGAGCGCGCGGTAAAGGATGGCGCCGACGGCGTAAATGTCGGCACGGCGGTCGACGCGTTGCCCCTTCGCTTGCTCGGGCGGCATGTAGTCGGGCGTGCCCATCACCATGCCGGTGCGGGTGAGCGAGCTGTTGTTGTCTCCGACCATCGAGATGCCGAAGTCGAGCACTTTCACCTGCCTATCCTCGCCGGCCAGGAAGACGTTCTCGGGCTTCATGTCGCGATGCACGATGCCGCGCTCGTGCGCGACCGCGAGCGCTCGACAGATTTGTCGAACGATGGCAACGGCCCGACCCGGAGCCAGATGTCCCATGCGATCGAGGTGTTCGCCCAGCTGCTCGCCTTCGAGCAACTCGGCCACGATGTACGGCGTGCCGTCGGCGGCGCGGTCGACGTCGACTACCGAGACGACGTTGGGGTGCGTGAGCACGCTGGCCGCCTCTGCCTCACGCTGGAAGCGAGCCATGACCTCTGCCTGGCGCGCGAGCTCGGGGTGCAACAACTTCACGGCGAAGCGCTTGTTCGGCAAACGCGTGTGTTTCGCCTCGTACACGCGGCCCATGCCGCCTTCGCCTATCACCCGCACGATTTCGTAGGTGCCGCCCAGCTTCTGACCCACCACGTCGTCCTCGAGCTCCGGCGCATCCTCCAGCTCGCTCGCGTCGTGAGGACAAACCTTGAAGGTGACGGGGAATCGACCGAGGCACACGGGACACTGCTTGGCCCCGGACTCGTCGCCACCGACCGAGGACGAGAACGCTGCGCGTCCGGCGGCCTCACGCGCGCCTGAGGTCGCATTGCCTGAATCGTCGGGCGGACGCTCGGTGTCGCGCAGCACCGCGCCTTCGTCGTCGCTACGAAGTTCATTCATAGGCGCACTGCCGGCTCCGCGCAGGTCGCTGTCGCTTTGCGCGAAGTCGCCCCCGACCCGGGGGGCGGACACCGGGGATCGGGTGGCCATCGAGTGGATCGTAGCGCTCGCAGCCGGTGCGCAAAAGCCTAAGCTTTCGGCCAACGATAAGGTAGGGAGAGGTCATGGGTGACACACATTTCAGGCTTTGCAGTACGTGCAAAAAACCTATTGATTTCGGTTCTGAGTATTTTCGGTGCAGCGTGTCCACCTGCAACAGAAAGCGCCTCGAGCTCTACTTCTGCTCGGTGCCTTGCTGGGACGCACACGTGCCCGAGGCACGCCACCGCGACGCATGGGCCGAGCCGGCGGTAGCGCCCTCGGAAGCGGAGTGGAGGGCGCGCGGCGACGAGGAACGCGCCGCTCCGCGCGCCGCAGCCGAATCCCGCGCTGCCGTCGAGCCTCCGCCGCGCCGCCGCATCGTGGGGGAGGACGACGACAAGGACCTGCCCCGAGAGGTGTTGGTGGTGGTATCGAAGCTCAAGCAATACATCCGCGCACGATCGGGCATGAACACCTCGGACAACGTCGTCAACGTCCTCTCCGACCACCTGCGCCGCTTGTGCGTCCAGGCCATTCGCCACGCCGCGGAGGACGACCGCAAGACGGTGATGGATCGCGACTTCGCGGCGATCCTCGACAAGCGTCCGTGAGCCGCTCACAAACTTTCCGTCAGAAAGCCGCCGAGCTGCCGGATGAGATCGCGATCGATGCGGTGGCCGATGTCGCGCGACTGGATCAAGCGAGGGTCCGCTTGTGAAATGCAATTGAGCGCGTGCGTCATGCAGGGCACCACCGCCACACGGTGGGGCGAGCCGGCGAGCCACTCTTGCCACAGCCGAAGTTGGTCGCGCGAAACGTTGTAGTCGTAATCTCCGCCCACCACCAGCAGCGGGCGTCGCAGCGTCCGCGCCAGCTGTGGTGCTTCCTGACTGGCGCGGATCCAGGAACGCCAAAATGATAGCGGCTGCCCGAGAATGCGCGCCGGTGTCGGGCGCCCCAACTTCAAAGCGTCGAGCCAAGCGGCCGCGCGGATCAAGTCGTGGCCCTCGGCAATGCGGTGCGGCTTGCCGGCTTCTTGCATGATGCGCACCAGCAGCTGGCCTTGTTCCCGCAGCAGCGCCGGCACGTCACGGTAGGGCGGCGTCAGCATCACCCCCGCCGGCACCTCGGCCATGTCGGTCAAGAGACGAGGCACGAGCTGCGCGCCCTGACTGTGACCGACGAAGACCGTGCGCCGAGCGTCGACGAACTCGTACTGCAGCAGACGCCCGTAGGCAGCCTTCGCGTCTTCCACCAAGTCGTCGATCAGCATGTCCTGCTCCGCCGCACCGAACGCAAGCCCCCACCCCATCGCGTCGTTGGTGCAGAACCGGGTTCCAGCACAGGTACGCTTGTCGTAGCGGGCCACGATGTAGCCCAGGCGCGTGAGTTCGCGTGCCAGCTCTGCGTAGACCGGAAAGTCGAACCCGAAACCGAGCCCGAGCTGCCCCGGCATCACACCATCGCGCGACATTGGTCCGCTGCCGTGCACCAGCACGACGCTCGGCAAACGGTCCCCCCGGCGATGGGCAGGGACTGACAGGACGCCTTCGAAACGCCGCCCGCCGCGCACGAACGAGAAGGGGGATTCAGTGGCTGCGGCGGAGCCTAAGACCGCCCGCCCCCCGGCAGGGCCCGGCTGGGCGGGTTGAGCGACGGACGCTTCGGTAATGGACGGCTCGACGGCGGATGGCTGAAGCGGCGCCGCACTGCAACCGCCGAAGCAGGTCAGCAGTGCGAGCGCGACCCGACCCAGACGCGTCCTCATCACCTCTAAGACTACGGTCCGCCAACGCCCTTGGGTAAGTGCCCGTGCGGCTGCAGTTTCTCTTCGGACGTGGGTCCGAGCGCCAACTTTGTTTCACCCTGTTCACGCAAAAGGGCGGGGAAGAGATGCTGCGCGCACCGAAAGCTTGCTGGCCACTCTTGCGGGGATTCGCTACGCTTGCAGCGGAGGTTGGAACATGGGTGGGAACGTTGGGGAGAAAATGAGAAGAACGGGCATCGCATACCGGGTGAGCACCCGCGCACTTCTGCCGACCGTGGCCCTGGCGCTGGGCACGGCGTGTACGAACCATCCGGACGAGGGCACCCTCGTCACTCCGGGTACCGGCGTGGAGACGGTACCGGGCGGGGGCCAGCGCATCAAAGCTGCGCCCGCGCGGCCAATCATGGGTGGTACGCTGACGACCAGCCACGACGGCACGATCGCGGTGGCGTCGGATCCCGACCGAGATGCCGTGTTCGTCGTTCACCTCGAGCGACGCGCGGTCACGCCGATTCAGCTCGAAGCGGGTGAGGTCCCGGGAAGGGTCGTGATGGGGTCCGGGTCGAACGCCTACGTGGTCCTGCGCGACGCCGCCGCGGTGGCCCGCATCGACCTCGATCGTGAACGGCTCATCGAACGCTACGCGGTGTGCAGCGCACCGCGGGGCATCGCCTTCGACGCCGGCACAGGCCTGCTTCACGTCACGTGTCAGAACGGCACTCTCGTGAGCCTCGACACCGAGAGCGGTGACGTCGTGCGCCAGCTGGCTGTCGCCGATGACCTGCGCGATGTGGTCGTCAGCGGCGGTGACCTGGTGCTCACGACCTTTCGCAGCGCGGAGATCATCGTGCTGAACGCGGACGGTCAGATCGAGCAACGCTCGACTCCAGACGTGCTCGAACCGGGTTCGCGACCCAGCGTCGCTTGGCGTGCAGTCGCAGGACCCGACGACCAGGTGCACATCGTGCACCAGGTGGCAGACACTGCCAGGGGCGTCAGCACCGCACCCTCGGGCTACTCGGGCGGCTCGGGTTCCTGCAGCTTCTCGATAGTGCGCCCCGCGCTGACGACGTTCACGCGCGACGCGACTGGTCGCGGCATGGCGAGCCCCCCGGTGCAATTGCTGGGCAGCGCCGGCCCTACGGATATCGCTGTGTCCGACCAGGGCCGCATTGCGGTGGTCGTCGCGGGCAACGCCTGGTCTGAAACGACGTCCGTACTGAGCTTCGATTCGCTCGACTCCGCCCAGGATTGCGGTGCCAGTGAGCCCTCGCCGGGTGAACCAGTCGCCGTCGCGTTCGATGCCGAGGGACACACCGTGGTGCAAAGCCGCGAACCGGCCGCCCTCTACCTGGAGGACGGCGCCGTGATCGCACTCAGCGGCGAATCGCGCGCGAACACCGGGCTCGCGCTGTTTCACATGAACACCGGCTCCGGTATCGCATGCGCATCGTGCCATCCGGAAGGCATGGACGACGGGCAGACCTGGAACTTCACCGAGACCAGTTGGCGGCGCACGCAGAACGTGGCGGGCGGCATCGCGCAGCGCGCTCCCTATCACTGGGACGGCGACATGGAGGATTTCAGCATGCTCGTGGGCGAAGTGATGGTGGGTCGGATGAGCCTGCCGATCGCCCCGAACGACGAGCAGCAAGAGGCATTTCTAGGCTGGGTGGACAGCGTCGCGCGACCTGTCGCCCGCCTGGGCGATCCGGACGCGGTGGAGCGCGGCAAGGCGCTCTTCTTCGATGCCAACGTCGCGTGCAACGAATGCCACACCGGACCCCAGCTGACCAACCGGGGCATCTTCGACGTGGGCACCGGGGGCGACTTCGTCGTTCCCAGTCTCGTAGGCATCGCCGCACGCGCTCCCTACCTGCACGATGGCTGCGCGTCCACACTCCGCGAGCGCTTCAGCGCCTGCGGGGGTGGAGATCGCCACGGCAGGACCTCGCACCTGAGCGAAGCCGAGCTCGACGACTTGGTCACCTATTTGGAAACCCTGTGACACTGTTTCGAACAGCGCGGTGTTTCAAATTGGGTGCGCCTCGCCGCCTCGCGCTCTCGCGCTGAGACGCCGGGTACCTGCTCCAGCGAACTTCGCGCCGCATTCGCGCTACCGCGCGCGCCGCGTGTGTTGGCCGGATTCTTGCTCCTGCCCGGTGCAGGTTCCATGCAAGCATCTCCCAACAGCGCTGCGCCCTACCTGCTCGCGCATCCGCACGAACTCGCGCGGCGTCGGTCGCCGCGCGTGACCGTCGAAGCCGCCGTCAGCTACGCACGGGGCCGCCAACGCGGCCTTGGGCGCACGTTGAACCTCGGGCTCGGCGGCATGGCGATCGAGAGCGAAGAACCGCCGGCGGTCGGTGAGACCACCCTGCTCGTCGTGCGACTACCCGACACGCAACCGCTCCCCTTCACCGGCGTCGTGCGCTGGTCGAGGCCCGGCTGCTTCGGCATTCAGTACGGTCCCCTCGGGGGACCTCAGACGCGGGTGCTCGTCCAACTCTTGGCCCGTGGCAACGCTTTCCGGTGAGCCTCAGCGCGCCCGGTTGACACTGCGAGCGAACCAGTGGAGCTGCGCGCTCATGGGGGTTTCGGCGACGCGACACTTGCTGACACCGGGCCCGGCATCGGGCCGAACGGGCGTCACCGCGGATGCGCGCGGCCGCGCTACCGCTGCCGTAAACTGCTGACGCGACGTGAAAGGGAGCCGCAGTTGCACCCTGAGCGCCAGCTCGGGCTGCAGGCGAGCACTGGCGATCAAGCGAGCGGAACGTGAGCCGAACTTCGAGGTGGCCATGGGCGGGACTTACAGAACTCACCGATCTTGGCCCAATTTTCGGGAGAGCTCCGTCTGCCGGTCTGCGCACAGCGACGCTAGAACACGACTACTTTCAACGACATACGACGTCGAAGCGAGAAGGGCCCGTCCTGGCATGAACTTTCGCCTGTCGCTCCAATCGCCAGCGAAAAGCCCGGCTCGACCAATGACGCTGTTCGTTCCGCGTGCTAACAATCCTACCTTCGCCTTGCTACGCAAAAACCCTAGTTATTACCGCGGTCTGCCACTCGCGGCCATTCTAGGTCTCGGCCTCGTGCAGCCCGCACGAGCGCAAGAGACCGAGCCGCCCGTCGAGACGACGGACCCTGGGGACGAGTACCGCGACGACGCCCGCCGCCTGGCAACGGAAGCCGCGACGCACTACGACGCAGGCGAATACGAACTCGCCCTCGACCTGTTTCTGCGCGCCGGCAGGCTCTACGACGCGCCAACGCTGAAGTTCTGGCAGGCGCGCTGCCTCGAACAGATGGGCCGTCTGGTGGATGCGGAGGCGCGCTACGCGGAGGTGGCCCGCACTCGCGTCGACGACGATGCGCCCGAAGCGTTTCTGAGCGCACAACGAGACTCGGAAGCGGCGCTGGCGGAGCTCCGCAAACGCTTGCCCACCATCACCATCGTGATCCATCAGGCGAAGGACATCTCCAAGGTCGAGCTCGATGGGCGCGTGCTGCCTCCACCGCTGGTGGGCGCGCCAGTCGCCGTCGATCCGGGCACCCACGTGATCAAAGTCACGCGGTCGAGCGGCCCCGAACGGGTCGAGTCGGTAGCGATTGTCGAGTCGCAAGCACAGGTCGTGCACGTGAACTTCGACGCGCCCAAGCAGACCCCGCTCGTGCCAATCATGACGCCCGCCCCGGACGCACCCCCCAGCAGCTTCGGCTGGCGCACGACGGTCGGGGTATCTTCGCTCATTCTGGGAACCGTCGGCGTCGGCGTCGGCGTCTTCGCCGGCGTGAAGGCGATGGACAAGCACCGAACCCTCGAAGAAAACTGCGACGACGACGGGAACTGTCCGCCCCGGTTCCACGAAGAGTACGATTCATTTCACAAGTGGAAGAACATATCCACGGTGGGCTACGCCGTGGGCATCTTGGGCGTCGGCGCCGGCACGGTGCTCCTGTTGTTGGGAGACGGAGACGACGAGCCTCGGACCGCGCTCCAACTGCGTCCCGACGGCGCCACGGTGACGCACGCCTTCTAGCGGGGAGCTGGGCGGGGACGGCTGGGCCGTCTCCGCGCGCCGGACGGCTCAGAGCAATACGCTGCGCTCGTAGTCCGACGGAGCCTTGAGCCCCATCAACTGCAGCGCGGTCGCAGCGACGTTCGCCAGCCCCGGGCTCGGCACGCTCTCGTCGAGGTGCAGCGAGTACCCAGGTGCGTAGACGTGGAACGGGACCGGATTCAGCGTGTGGCTGGTCTTCGGTTTGCGCGACCCGTCGTCGAGCGTGGCGAAGGCGCCCTTCTTGTCGGTCTCGAACATCTCATCCGCGTTGCCGTGATCCGCGGTGACGATCATCGCCCCGTTCAGCTTCTTGATGATGGGCATCAAGCGGCCCAGCTGTAGATCCACTGCCTGCACGGCGACCACCGCGGATTCGAGAAAACCGGTGTGCCCCACCATGTCCCCATTCGCGTAGTTGATCCGCAAAAACTCGAAGCTTCCGCTCTTCAAAGCTTCGATGGTGGCGTCGGTGATCTCGCTGGCTTTCATCCACGGACGCTGCTCGAAGGGCAGCGTGTCGCTCGGGATCTCGAGGTAGCTTTCACGCTTGTCGTCGAATTTGCCGCTGCGGTTGCCGTTCCAGAAGTACGTCACGTGGCCGTACTTCTGCGTTTCGCTGCACGCGAAGCTCCGCTTGCCGTTGTGGACCAGGTACTCACCCATGGTCTCTGCGATCGCCGGCGGGCGCACCAAAAAGTTGGACGGCAGCTTCAGATCACCGTCGTACTGCATCATGCCGCAGTAGAAGACCTTGGGCCGCTCGCCGCGATCGAACGCAGTCAGACTGTCGTCCTCGAACGCGCGACTGATCTCGATGGCGCGGTCACCTCGGAAGTTGAAAAAGATGACCGAGGCGCCGTCGCGGATGGGTCCCACCGGCTTGCCGGCGCCGTCCACGATCACGAAGCCGGGTAGGAACTGATCGGTAATGCCGGCATCCTCGTCGCGCAGCCCCTTCACCGCCTCGCTGAGGCTCTTGAAGCCGCGCCCCTCTCCCTTGACGTGCAACTGCCAGCCGCGGGCGACCATGGGCCACTCGGCTTCGTAGCGGTCCATCGTCACCACCATACGGCCGCCGCCCGAGGCGACACGGTAGTCGCGCTTGGGCTTGGCGTTGAGCTCGGCCAGCTTGGTTTCGAGCTGCTCGACATAGGTGAGCGCGCTGGTCTGGGGCACGTCGCGACCATCGAGCAGCGCGTGCACGCGCACTTTCTCGACGTTCATCACGTCGCACTGCTGCAGCATCTGGAGCAGGTGATCGATGTGACTGTGGACGTTACCATCGGAGAGCAATCCGATGAAATGCACTGCTTCGCCGTGCTCTTTGGCGTTCTGGATGGCGCGATTCCAGCATTCGCCCGCGAAGAGCGACCCGTCCGCGAAGGCCCCGTTCACCAGCTTCGCGCCCTGGTCGAAGACGCGCCCGGCCCCGAGCGCATTGTGGCCAACCTCGCTGTTACCCATGTCCGCATCCGAGGGCAACCCAACGGCGGTTCCGTGCGCTTTGAGCTGCATGCTCTGCGCATGCCGCCCGAGCTCGTCCAATACGGGCGTGCGGGCCAGCCATACCGCGTTGCCTTCGTTCTTCTCGCCGATGCCCACACCGTCCATCACGACCACCAAAATGGGGCCCTGAACGCCGGGGAAACTGGGGTGCTTGTCGAGTGCGTATCGAGTCATGGGCGTGTTCTAGCCGTCGGGCTAGTGCTTGTCATGCGCCTTGTGGCGACATCCACTCGTGGCTTGCATTTGCGACACAAGCCCGTTACGAGCCAGCACTCAATGTCCGCGAGGTTTCCCGTTCGATGAAGAGCCCCGCCTGGCTCTTCGCCGGCGTTTGCGCGCTGGGCTTGCTGCTCGGATGGTGGCTCATGGGCGTGGCCGTGGTTTCGGAGAATGAGCGACCGCCGCTGATTCCGCGGATTCAGTCGCTGCCGGCCTTCCAAGAGCTGCCGGCGCTGGCCACGGGTAAGCGCGACCTCGTGGACAGCCTCGAGTCTCCCGGGGGTCCGGTGTGGCTGCTGCTCGGGCCCGATGCGGCGCGCCCCGACTCCGCACCGCTCGTGTGCGGGTTCGCCCGAGGTCCCGCCGGCGCGCTCGTCGCACCCGAGTGTTCCCCGATCGCACGCGAGCTCGCGGAACGGTTCAAGAGCGCGCGCCTCGCCGTCGGCGGACAGGCGCCGCTCGTGGTACTGCCCGAGCCCAGTTCCAGCCATGGCGTGGCGGCGCTGAACGCGCGTTCCGGCGAGCCGGTCCCCATCGATCCGCTATTCGACGGCGTCACCGCCCGCGCCGAACGCGGCACCCGACTCGTCCGTACCTTCCGCGTCGAGAGCTCGAGGCAGCTGGTGCAAACGGGTCCGAGCGAGGCCAGCTACGTAGGACCGGTGTCCGGCTACGCCGCGACCCGAGCACCGCCGCCCCTCGCGAGCGACAGCCCCACCAGCAGCTCGTCCTGCGTCACCCCCGCTGGCTACGTTCAGGCACGGGAGCAAGCGTCGAGCACCGGCGCGCTGCGCCCCGATCGCGAAGTGAACGTCGGCTTCTTTTCGCGCGGCGAGCAGATCGCGGAGGTTACCGGCCGCCTGCCGAACACCCCGGCGATCGTGGCGCCATTCGCCTGCGACGCCACCCACGGCTTGTTCACCTGGTTGAGTAAAGGGAGCGATCTGACGGAGCTCAGCTGCTCTCCCGACGGGTGTACGCCGTCCACCACGAAGCAATCGGACATCGACGCAGAGCGCGTCATCGCGCTCGGACGAGCTGGTTCGAGCATAGTCCTGCTCTGGCGCGACGCGCGGGGACAACCCCTGGTTCGCCTCGGCCCCATGGCGAGCTACGCGCACAGCCCCAGTGCGCCGCTCTGGAAAGCCGGCTCCACCGAATGGCAGCTGGTGAAGGCGGTGAGCGCCGGACAATCCTTGTTGCTCTTGATCCAGGCGCAGTCCCTGAAGGCGATCCAGATCCACGCCGACGGCAAGCTCGAAGCGCTCTCCCCGCGCTCGGGCGGGAGCTAACGCTCGCGCTGGCGAGCGGGCCGCGACGCCGAAATCTCCAGCTACGAAAATCCGGATCCCGCCCGGCGGGCGTATCCAGAGGGCTGCGTCACGGACGCCGCGCTGGATAGACCGGCCTTTGCAACCAGGAGGAGGTAGCCGTGGAGGAGCAGAGAGAACGCACCGTGGATCCCGGGCACGAGCTGACCGACGACGAGCTCGAATGCGTCGTCGGCGGGGGGCTCTTGAGCTCACCGCTCGGCACTCGAGCCTACGCGCGAGGCATCCAGGGCTCCGGTGCGCCGCAACTTGCGGACGTACTAGCGGAGTGAAGACCCCGTGAACGTGAACGTGAACGTGAACGTAAGCGTGCCCGTGCCGGTGCCCGAAGCAGCGTAGCCGATGCCAAGATGGGGCCGATGACCGGAGCATGAGGCTCGATCATGAAGGACGGAAGTATATCAAGTCGCTCTGGAGTTTCTCGTCATCGCGAACGCGATCATCGAAGGACTAACGCGAGGTCGACAGCCCTTTCCTCGACGTCTCGGGCACGGGCTCGGCCGGGACCCATTCAGGGACAGGCGCTAGCGGAGTGAAGACGCCGTGCAGTTTCGCCAGAGGCGGAGCAGAGAGAGCCATGTCGAACGGCACGCCTTCCGGTCCCGCCC
The DNA here is from genome assembly GCA_025937785.1 of Polyangiaceae bacterium. Classification (GTDB taxonomy): domain Bacteria; phylum Myxococcota_A; class Polyangia; order Polyangiales; family Polyangiaceae; genus JAICQQ01. The sequence continues at coordinate 47,681 of JAICQQ010000028.1, read as the reverse complement.
GGGCGCGCCGGCGTCGGCGGAGCGGAGCGATCGGGTGAACGACAACCTCTACCGGAAAGCCGCGCTCGATCGGCTGGAGTCACCGGAGAAGCTGCACACGCTGATGCGCGTGACCGACGCGAAGAGCTGGCTCGCGTTGGTCGCCGCGGGCCTCTTGTTGGCCGCGGCCGTAGCGTGGGGCATCCTGGGGCGCATCCCCGTGAAACTCAGCGCGAGCGGGCTCTTGGTTCACAGCGGTGGCCTGGCGGACGTCGTCGCGATGGGCGCGGGCCAAGTGACGGCGCTCGAAGTCGGCGTCGGCGATCTCATCGAACGCGGAGAGCCTGTGGCACTCGTAGCCGCCCCCGAGCTCCAAGCGCAGCTCACCGGGCTCCGACAGCGCGCCCGCGACCTGAAGCTCAACTATCAGCGGAGCCAGGCGCTCGGCACCCGAGATCTCGATCTGCGTTCTCGGGTCGCGAACGAAGCGCGCCACAATATCGAAGCCGCCATCCTCGCGAACCAGGCTCGCTCCTCCGAGCTGGAGGCGCGCCTCGCCAAAGAAACGCGCTTGCTCGAACAGGGATTGATCACGAGCGACCACACCGAAGCGACGCGTGACACGTTGCGTTCGGTCAAGCTCTCGATGGAGACGCTGCGGGCCGAGCAAGGCCGGCTCGCCGTGGAAAACTTCTCCGCGGAACGAGCCACCCTGGCGGCGCTGATGGCGGCGCGCGTGGAAATGCAAGCTACCGAGCAACAGATTCGGCTGATCGAGCAGCGCCTCGAGGCCGAGAGCGTGGTCAGGAGCCCGCACGATGGACGCGTGGTCGAGGTGCGTGTCAACGTGGGCGACCTGCTCGTCCCAGGTACGCCGCTGGTAAGTCTCGAGCGCCTAGGCAAGCACGGAAAATTGGAGGCACTGCTCTACGTGGACTCGCGCCAGGGAAAGCTGCTCGAGGCTGGCATGGATGTACAGCTGGCGCCGAGCGTCGTGCGCAAGGAACGCGACGGAGTGCTGCTCGCGAAGGTGAAGTCCGTCGAGGGCTTTCCTTCGAGCCGCCAGGGCATGCTGCGCGTGCTCAACAACCAGGAATTGGTGGCCAGCTTGCTCCAAGAGACGGGCGGCGCGCCGCTGGCGGTCAGGGCTGAACTCGTACGCGCCGACCGAACACCGACGGGCTACCGCTGGTCCTCGGACGCCGGCCCCGATCTGACGCTGTCGAGCGGGACACGCTGCGAGGCCTGGGTCATCACGCGCTCCGAGCGCCCGATCGCCCTGCTATTTCCCGCGCTGGATCCAGACCGTTTATGGCGGTAGCACGGACAAGGCCCGGGCGTCGCGTGCGGACGCCCACGCGCTTGCAGCTCGAGGCCACCGAGTGCGGGGCAGCTTCGCTGGCCATCGTGCTCGAATTCTTCGGCTCGTTCGTGCCACTCTCGGTGCTACGCGAACAGTGCGGCGTCTCTCGCGACGGCAGCAAGGCTGCCAGCGTGGTCAAAGCCGCGCGTAGCTACGACCTGGAGGCGCGAGGGTTTCGCAAAGAGCCGCACGAGCTGAGGCGCTTGGCGATGCCGGTGATCGTGCACTGGAACTTCAACCACTTCCTGGTGGTCGAAGGCTTCTCCAAGAAGTCGGTCTACCTGAACGACCCCGCTCTCGGGCGCTCGCGCGTGACCCACGACGACTTCGACCGAGCGTTCACCGGCGTCGTCCTCACGCTCCAGCCGACCGATCGTTTCGTGCAGAGCGGCCGGCGACCTTCGATCTGGCCGTCCATCCTGCGGCGAACCGCCGGCATGCGCTGGGCATTCGCGCTGCTGACGCTCACCGGGCTCTTGCTGGCGCTCCCCAGCTTGGCCATTCCCCTGTTCGGCAAGGTGTTCGTGGATGAGATCCTGATCGGCGGTCGCGACGCTTGGCTGCTGCCATTGCTCGGCGGCATGGTCTTGACCGCCGCGCTGCAAGCGGGGCTCTTGTTTCTGCAGAAAAGCCAGCTGCTGCGCTCGGTGATGCAGCTCGGCGTCGACATGTCGGGGAACTTCGTGTGGCACGCCTTGAGACTGCCCGTGAGCTTCTATTTCGCCAGATCGCCCGGAGACATCGCGAGTCGTGTGGCGCTCAACGACGCCGCCAGCGGCATTCTCTCGGGCCGCCTCTCGACGATCTGCTTGCACCTGCTCCTCGTCGCATTCTACGGTGTTCTGCTCTACTATCTGAGCCCTGGCGTGGCGCTGATCGGCCTCGTCACCGTCGCCTTGCACCTGGTCCTGCTGCGGGCGGCGCGAGCCCGGCGCATCGACTTGGGACGGATCACTTCACGCCACCAAGGCAACGTCGTTGCGGTCGGTGCCGGTGCCCTTCAACGCATCGAAACCATCAAGGCCAGCGCGGCTGAAGGCGAGTTTTTCGCACACTGGGCGGGACACCACGCAAAGCTCGCAATCGCCCAGCAGGACGCAGCCCGGCATGAACAAGTGGTCTCCGCGCTCGGATCCCTGCTCGGCCACATGAACACGCTCGTCGTCTTGTCCGCCGGCGCGCTCCAAGTCATCGACGGGCAGATGACGATCGGGACCCTGGTCGCCGTGCAAAGCTTGATGCGCGGCTTCGTTCAGCCGGTGCAGAGCCTATCGCAGGTCGGCTCGGAACTGCAGGGGCTGCGTGGCGACCTCGAGCGGCTCGACGACGTCTTGCAGCACGAGCGCGACGCCGGGTTCGTGCGGGTCGCCGGGCACGATGAGCCACCTCGGCGCCTGTGCGGGGAGCTCCAGATCCGCGCCGTCAGCTTCGGCTACCTACCCTTCGCGCCACCCCTGATCCGGAGCTTGAGCCTCCGCATCGCCCCTGGTGAGCGTGTGGCGCTCGTGGGCGGCACCGGCAGCGGCAAGTCGACGATCGCGAAGCTCGTCTGTGGTCTGTATCGACCCTGGGAGGGTAAGATCCTGTTCGATGGGCAGCGCATCCCCGATCGCGAGACACTCGCCAACTCCGTGGCTCTGGTCGACCAGGAGATCACGCTGTTCGAAGGCACGGTGCGCGAGAACCTGACGCTGTGGGACGAGACCGTTCCGGAAAGCGAGATCGTGCAAGCCGCGAAGGACGCTTGCATCCATGCGGACATCACGAAACTCCCCGGCGGCTACGACGCCCGCGTCAGCGAAGGCGGGCTCAACTTCAGCGGAGGACAGCGCCAGCGACTGGAGCTCGCGCGCGCCTTGGTACGGCAGCCCGCGCTGCTGGTGTTGGACGAGGCCACCAGCGCGCTCGATCCAGATACGGAGCTCCTCGTCGACGAGAACCTGCGCCGGCGCGGCTGCAGCTGCTTGATGGTCGCCCATCGGCTGAGCACCATCCGCGACGCGGACGAGATCATCGTGATTGAGCGGGGCGACGTGGTGCAGCGCGGCTCGCACGAAACCCTGCTCGCAACGCCCGGCCCCTACCAGCGCTTGATCACGGCGGAGTAACCCGTGCACCAGTCAGAAACTTCGTTCCAGAGTTTGGCGTGGTTGAAGCGACACCTGGAGCGGAGCTGCACCGAAGTCCGCGTGCAAGGCGACGAACCGCTGCTGCTGGACGACCCATCCTGCGCTTACGCGACGCTCTCGGAACACCACCAGTTGTTTTGCGTCGGGTACGACCGAGGACGCGGCGTCGGGCGCCGCGAACACGTGGCCACCGTGGAGCCGGGGCAGCTGGTCTTTGGTCTCGAGCCGGTCGCTGGAACTGCGCTGATTCTCTCTGGAGTGACCGGCAGCGTGGTGTGGCGCTTCCCGACTGCGCTGCTGTTTCGGCTGATGGTCGATGCCGCGAACCGCGCTGGCGTCGCGCATTTCTTGGATGCTTGGCTCCGGCTGCTGCTCGCGACGCTCCCGCGTGCCCCGAAGCCCAGACGGCTCACGGCGCTCGTCGCAGGTGAAAGCGCCCGTGCCCGCCGTACCCCTCCCCCCGGGGGCCCCGGCGCGGCGGAGGGCTTTGCTGTCTCAGCGCGCGACGCGCTGGTATGGATCGCCCCCGAGCGCCCGCTCTTGGGACACGGCGGCATCGACCTCTCGGGGCAGCGCCCGCAGGTCGAAAGCTGGCCGCTGACACCCGACACGTGGGCCCTGTGCGACGACGACTGGGTCACGGCGCACAGCACCTCCGAGCTGCTCGAGGCCGCCGGCAGCGCGGCTTTCGCCGAGCCCTTTTGTCGCTTCGTCATCTCGGTCGTGGCACGACGCCGAGAAAGCCTGAGCGCGGCTCGGCTCCTTCGCGACCGTTCGTCGAAGAATGCTGAGGCCGATTCGATCCACGCCGCGTTGCACAGGCTGGCGCGAGTCGGCAGTGGCCAACGCCTGAGTTCCCAAGTGACGGGCGAAAGCCCGTTGGCGCGAGCATGCAACGTCATCGCCCGTCATCTGGGTGTGCCGCAGCCAGCGCTCGATCACCGCCAGGGCAGCGACCTCGGCGAGCTCGAGGGCGTGCTCTCCCGCGCTACCGGCGTTCGGACGCGCTCGGTGCTTCTCGAGCGCGACTGGTTCGTCCATCAAGGCGGTCCTCTGCTCGCATTCCTGGCAGCGCCAGAACCGCCCCAGCCCGTAGCTTTGCTCCCATCTGCACGCGGTTACTTGATGCACGATCCGGCGACGGGTGCCGAAAAACTGATCGACGCGAAGCTGGCTCGAGCGCTGCTGCCCCAGGCGCACCAGTTCTATCAGCCGTTGCCGGCGCGGGCTTCGAGCTTGATCGACGTGATGCGCGTTGCAGCGCGCGGAGCGGGCAGAGACGTCGCGTTCGTGGTCGGGCTGGGCACGGCGACCGGGGCGCTGGCGCTAGTCGTTCCTTGGCTCACCGCCGTGGTCTTCGACCGCATCATCCCGGGTGCGGAACGATTGCTGCTGCGCGACTTGAGCGTGGTTTTGGTGGCCGTGTACCTGAGCCTCGGGCTGTTCGATGTAGCGCGCGGCTTCGTCGTCGTCCGGGTACAAGCGCGTATGGACGGCACTCTCGAAGCAGCCGTCTGGGACCGGCTGTTGTCACTACCGCTCGCCTTCTTCCGGCAGTTTTCGGCCGGAGATCTCGCCGGGCGGGTCGCTGGTTTCGGGCGCATCCGCGAGCTTTTCGTGGGCAGCATCGCGTCAGCCCTGTTGGGCGCTGTGTTCTCCGTGTGGAACCTGGCAGTGTTGCTCAGCATCGATGTGAAGCTTGCCTGCGCAGGCTTGGCTTGGATCGCTTTGCTGGCTTCGGCGCTGCTGTTCGCTGGCTATCGGTCGCTGGAGCGCGAACGGACCGTCGCCGCCATCGACGGCAAGATCGCGGGGCTTTTGCTGCAACTGTTCTCCGGTATCGGCAAGCTGCGCACGGCCGCAGCCGAAAATCGCGCGTTCTCCGTGTGGGCGAAGCTGTTCGGCGAGCGCCGGGACGCAGACCTGGCAGCGGAGAGGACCAAGATCCGGGCCGGATTGTTGCCGGCGCTGATCCCCACCCTGGCCAGCGTGACCCTGTTCTGGCTGCTGGTGAAGGCCGCGCCGTCGACCATCACCACCGGCGAGTTTCTGGCCTTCAGCGCGGCGTTCGGGACTTTCCTGGGGGCGGTGCAACGCGCGCTCGACGCCGGTCTCGAGTCGCTCGGCATCATTCCGCTGTACGAGCGGGCCAGACCCATTCTATGCGAACCCGCCGAAGCCATTCGCCACGTCGACGGCCGTACCGAGCTCCGGGGCGCGATCGAGCTCAGTCATGTCTGTTTCCGTTACACGCCGGGCGGCCCCTGGGTCTTGGACGACGTCGACCTGCGGATCGAAGCAGGCGAGTTCGTTGCTCTGGTGGGCTCCTCCGGCTCGGGCAAGTCCACGCTGCTGCGGCTCTTGCTGGGATTCGAATCCTGCTGCTCCGGCGGCGTGTTCTACGACGAGCAAGCGCTCACGAGTCTCGACATCCGCCGAGTGCGCCAACGCATCGGCGCAGTGCTCCAGAACAGCAGGGTCAGCCCCGGCGACATCTATGGCAATATCGTCGGGAACACGGGACTCGGCCTCGCGGACGCCTGGCGCGCTGCGCGCCAGGCGGGGTTGGATGCGGACATCGCAGCCATGCCCATGGGCATGCACACGATCGTCACACAAGGCGGCGGGACGCTCTCGGGTGGCCAGCGCCAACGCCTACTCATCGCGCGCGCGCTCGCGACGTCTCCGCGCATCCTGCTCTTCGACGAAGCGACCAGCGCGCTCGACAATGTCACGCAGGCGAGCGTCAGCGCAAGTCTGGAGGCGCTGCGCGTCACCCGAGTCGTCGTCGCGCATCGCCTGAGCACGGTGCGTCACGCGGACAAGATCGTGGTGCTCGAACGGGGCAGAGTCGTCGAAGTGGGCCGCTTCGACGAACTCATGAACCAGCGCGGCGCGTTCTGGCAGCTGGCGCGCCGCCAAACCCTCTGACGCCTCACGCGGTGGGTGCCGGCGGATCGACGATGGTGAGAAGCCCCTCGCGAACAGCGCGCTTCACGAGCACCAGCTTGCCCTGATCGCTCAGCGAACCCGGCAGCGCCGAGACCGTGAAGGGCTCCCTGGCCGCGGCGATGAAGCGCAGCGCCGGTTCGATCGCGGACGGACCGCTCAGCCGGTTCCCCGGAAATTCGATCTCCACGGTTCTACCCGTCGTGACGACGTGACACATCGAACCGACTCGCTTGGCCACCCGGCTCTCGCTGCGCAGCTGTTCGAGGCGATCGAGGACGCTCAGGTGGGCAGCGGGCAGCGGGCGCATCCTCCGGATCAGCCGCTGCCGCAGCCGGCCGAGGGCAGCCTCGCCGTGCTCGCTCTGGGCGAACGATACCAGCAGGCGCGGCAATTTCGCCAACAACGCCGCGTGCGCCGCGTCGCTATCCATGAAGCCCACCGGCAACGATCGCCTGAACTCGACATCGTGCGACGTCGCGAGGGTCAAGACCTCGCTCAGCAAATCGGACCATTGAAAGCAGCGAACCCCGACGGTGACGTGCACGGAGGCAGCCCCCGTGGTTCGCGCCTCGTGCACGTGGCCCCGCGGGATGTACAAACAGTCGCCGGCTCGGAGTTCGAACTCCCGCGTCGGTGGCCCGAGCGCTTCGCTCGGCACAGGACGATTGTCCTCACCTTCGCCCGGCAGCTCGCGCCAAGCGCTGTAGGTGCGCCACTGCTTCGCACCGGCAATCTGTAGCACGAACGCGTCGTGCGTATCGAAGTGCGGGGGAAACCCCTGCGAGTGTGGGGGCGTGATGTAAGCGTTGATCCCGGCCCCGAAATGAAAGAAGCCTTCCAGCGCTCGGCACAAGCGCGCGGCGGGTTCCCAGTACTTCTGCATGAAGTTGAGCACCACCGAATCTCCCCGGACGTACGAATGGTAGAGACCGTTCGTGTCGCTGGTGCGCTCATGGCTCACGTGCGTGCTGTGAAGCGGCAGGTCGGGACCGGCTTGGGCCACCTTCAGCTGCGAGTACTGCAATTGGTGAAAAGCAACCAGCGACTCGATGTCTCGCTCCGACAGCAGCGCCCCATAGTACGACGGGTCGGAGCGCGCGATCACCAGCGGCTGTTGCTGCCAATACTCACGCAAAAATGCCTGCGTGGGGATCGGGTGAAGCAGGTGTTCGAAGCTGAACGTATCCTCGGGCATCGTGACCTCAGCAGTTCGGGGTTGCTTGCGATCCTGGGGGGTGCTCCGGAGCTGACGAACGCCACGTCGCCGGGGTGCCGCCGTCCAGCAGCTCGTAGAGTCGAGCCGTCACGCGTGCGACGTCCAGCGCCGCGGCCGTGTCCAGCACTACGGCCTGCGCCTGTTCCGCCTCGTCCAGGGGATCCGTCCTCTGGATTTGCGCTGCGAGCTCGCGCTGAACCGCCGCGCCCTCGGCATCCGATCCATGAAAAAGCGAGCCGAACGAGCGGCGTCGTTCGAGCCGCTCGCCGATCAACGCCAGCGGAGCGGTGCAGTGGACGATGGCGAATGGCACCCCCACGGCGCGTGCCGTGGCGCGAAACCGTTGCCTATCGTCGCGACTCAAGAAGCACGATTCTACGATCACGGGCCAGCCCGAACGCATGCAGCGCAGCGCCAGGCTCTCGAGCTTCGCGGCGACCACACCCGGGTCGAGTCTCACACCCGCGAACCTGAGGCGGTGGGCCTCCGCATCGTTGCTCACAGCGAGCGCCGGCGTCGTGCCGACCAGCGCGCGCGTCGCGGTGGTTTTGCCCGATCCGCTCAAGCCATGGGTGATCACCAGGAACGGCAGCGCGCTCGGCTCGAGCCGCGCGCGTGCGGCTGCCAGCAGGGCAGGCAGCGTAACCCGGGCGGCGGGGCGCTCGTGGTGGCCAGGCGCTACTGGCTCCCGGGCGAGCAGCGCTGCGCGCGCAATCTGAGCGCGCAGCACCTCGAGCGCGTCGAAGGCGCCCGATTGATTCAGCCAGGACGCGAGGAAGCAGTGAGCAAGCTGGCTCTTCCCGAACACGTCGAGCTCGAGCATGACCCCCGCGACGTCGCTCGCGGCACCCGCTGACTCCTCCCAAACCCGACCGAAGGGTCGCGGTCGTTCGAGCACCATGCGCCCCTCGTGCAACGAAACATGCTTCAAAATCGAGCCCACGTGCTCTGCGTACCCCAGCGCAGGGCCCCCGGTGGATCGGGAATCGAGCAGCGAGCCGTGACACGCGGCGCGCTCGGCCGCAAACCGCTCGACGTGGGCTCGCGACAGCTCGCCGCGCTGGAGCACCGAAAACAGGGCGCTGGTTTCTGGCAGAGCAGACATATCCTGTGCCTCGAAGGCACTCACGTGCCGGCCACCGCCCGCCGATGGCCGACACGTGAGCTGCGAGTTACATCTTCACCGTCGCGAGCCACTCGTCGAGCGGATACCAGCCGTTGATCGGTCGTTGCATGCTGGGGTTCGCCACTAGGCCACCGGCGACAGCGGCGAGATCGTGATCGGAGAGCTCGGTCACGGGCCGCGCCGGGAGCACGAGGTAGACCACGTTCGCCGCCTCTTCGACCACTCGTACGTCCAAGCCAGGCGGGAGCTCTTTGCCGAACTCGCGATGGATCGCCTGCTTGGGGTTCACGAGCAGTTCTCGTCGATAGTCGTCGTCTTGCATCGCCTTGGCGATGATGGCGTCCGTCTTCTTCGGCTTGCCTTGAGTGTTCGTCATCGGTACTAGTCCTTTGCGGTTGGGTGGAGGTCATGCAGCGCGGCCGCACCCCACGGGGTGGTCCGAGCCGCCCTCCACCTCTTCATGCCCGGCGCCGAGCGCGCGGATTTCGCAAAAACACGACAGCCGGGGGCGTCACACGCCGAGCTTCCAGCGCGACGGCTCCGGGACGATCAAACGCAAAGCCTGCCGGTCGATCTCGATTTCCACCTGTTCGGTCGCGGGGAACTCCTCGCCATCCACCTGTGCCGCCAGCGGCAGCGCTGCCCGCGGGAGGAAGAACTTGAGCTTCGCACGCGAGATGCGGAAGGGCTTGGAGTGCCGAATGCCGATCGCGTTCAAGATCTCTTCGGTGATGGGGTTGCCCTGCAGATCGACGATGGCTTTACTGGTCCAGTCCCGCTTGCCACGAAACGGCACGACCTCGAACAGTCCATCGTCGTGCTGAGAGCTCTCGTCGAACACCCATGCTCCCGCGTACACCCGCGTGCCTTTGACGATGAGATCCGTCAGGCCCGTGAGCAACTCCGAGCCAGCGTCGGTTTCGATCGAGACGTTGAACTTGTCCGTGATCACGTACGACTCGAGGAACACCCTGAGTGCCGCCCCGGCATACACGAGGTGATCGCGATAGATGGCACCGAGCGGTTTGAGTTGCTCGACGATGCGCCGATCGGCGTTGCGAGCCGCAAGGATGCGCGCCGAGATCCCCCACGCCGCGGAATCGAAGAACCAAGCAACGCTGGGCGGGAGTTCACCCCCGGGGTATGCCGTGACTCGACCGGCATCGAGCCGGGTCTCCAGGCCTTCTGCGATCACCGCGACGTTGGCGGCGAGAGCGTCTTCACCCGAGTGCAAGCCAAAGCTCTTGCCCTGATCGTTGGCGGTGCCCGTCGGTAACATAGCGAGCGCCACCGTGGGTCGCGAGCTCGTCAGGATGCCGGCGCCCACTTCGCGGAACGTCCCGTCGCCCCCTTGCGCGATCACCGTGGAATAGGCTCCGTCGGCGATGGCGCCGCGCACGAGCTCGACGGTTCTGCCGTCGGGCTCGGTAGGCAGAAAGTCACAGTCGATCCCCGCTCGACTCAAGAGCTGTCGAGCTTGTTCGATGCGCTCGCGGTTCTTGCCGCTCTGCGCCGTAGGATTGCCAACCAAGAGGTGGGTCGCGGTCACGACGGCAGCTCAGCGGGTGGCAGGACGACGAGGGCTCAACATTCCCCGAGTTTTACCAGGACTTGGCCGGGTTCATCCACCACTTGCAGCGACAGCGTGCGCGTGCCGGCTTTTACTGGCTCCCCCGCCTTGATGCGATCGACCCTCGCCCCGGTCATGCGCGCCGTCGCTTCCTGCCAGCCCATGCCGGGTGGTGGATACACCGTCACGCACTTGGGGGGCGCCGAGGAGTTCTCCGCGCCGTACTCGAAGCGATGCAATTCCGCCCCATACTCCATCTCGAGCGTCGTGGGTGTCTTGCCCGGACGCACGCGAAAGTCGCGACGCTCGTAGTAGCTGCGAGCCGCCTGCCATCCCATGTTCACTGGGACCGGCCCGATGCAGCGCACCTCTTTGTCCGTCTCACGCTGCTTGTAGGCCATGCCCTTGGGGCAATCCGGGTCGCCCTTCTTCGCCAACTCTTCGAGCTGGGCCGGCGTACGCTTCTGTTGCTTCGCTGGCCGCGCCTTCAGCCACTCGTAATGGGCCGAGATCTTGTTCTTGGCCGCCGTCAGCTCCGCGACCTCGCCCGAGTTACCCTCCTGCTTGCACGCGGCGATCGCCCCCGTGACTGCGGCGAGGCTCTGCTCGACGCTCTCGAGCGAGCTCGAGTCGATCTGGTTGACGGTCTGCTGCGCTTTGTTGAAACGGTCTTTGCACAGCGCCGGTTGCTGCTGGTCGCAGCCCGGAAACACCAGGCCACCGAGCGCGACCAGAGGGAGAAGTGTGCGGAACGATTGCGGAAGGCGGGCTCGCATTCGGGCGATCTTAACACGATCGTTCCGCACTCCTTCGCGGGTGCAACTCTGCCGCAAGTTTCCGCCGCGAAAAGCGAGCTTAGCGCGGAATTTGGGGGAATCCCCTAGGGTCGTGTGCCCCGAGCACACTGCCCCGAGTCTCGGGCCCCACAGGCGTGACCGAATGTCCCGCGTTGGGGCGAGGTAGCACCAAAAAAAGGTGCCTGCCGCACGGCTCATCGAACACTGATGCATTTGGTAGCAACCGCGCAAAACTGCTCCAGCAAAATTCGCAAAGTGCGACGCTATCACACAGCCGTGGACGCGAGGTTCGGCCCAACGTGAGATGTGCGATCGTCGCTTCACTTCTTCCCCCCCCGCCCGCGCTGATCCGACATAATCCCGGCCGCATGATAGCGTCGAAGATCTTCGCGAGCATGAGCGGGTGCGGGTGGTGTGCACTGAGCCTCGGAGCCTTGAGCTTGGTGCTGGGCTGCGGGCACTCACCACCACCGAAGTCCGAACCCAGCGAATTGCTCGAGCGTGTCATGCCGACATTCTCGACGACGTCACTCAACGGGACAGCGATCGACACGGGTGGCTTCGATGTCCCGATCGTGGTCAAGTTCTTCGACGCCGACTGCAGCGCCTGCGCTCGCACCTTGCCCGCGGCACAAGGCCTGTATCAGCAAAAACCGGACGTCGCGGTGATTGGCGTTTCCGAGGATTCACGGCCGTCCACGGCGCGCGAGATCGTCGCGAAGTACAAGCTGCGCTTTCCGGTAGTGGTCGACGCCGACAACAGTATCGCTCATAGCTTTCAGGTGAAGGGCACCCCGATGGCGTTCGTCGCTGACCAACGCGGACGCATCCGCTGGGTCGGAGGCGACGACCTCACCGAAGACACGCTGGTCGCCGCGGTCGAAGCCATCGAAGAGTAGCGCAGGGGTCGCTCGCGATGGCGGCGCGAGTCAGGCCGCTCGGCGTCGCCGTTGGGCAGCGCGACCGAGGGTGAAGAGCCACCCCGCTATCAACCACAGCCCGCCAGCCTCGCGCGCTTCCTCGACACCGGGGGCGTACATCTTCACGTCACCGAACACGTCAGCCAGCCGCGGCGGATGGCTCAATACCGTCGGAATCAAGGTCAGCGACCAGACGCATGCGATGCCGGCAACCAAATGCGCGACAAGCGGGTGCAGCTTACCGCGCGCGAAGGCGATACAGCACGCCAGCGCGGTGAGGTACAGCGGCACCCAGAGGTACGGGTCGGGGTCGTTGTACTGGACCAGCGCCGCCAGCAAGAAGGCGATGGCAAATACTGCATTGCAGATCTTCAAGGTCATCGGGAAAAGTAGGTTCTCATCGAGCCTGGAGAAAATCGATCCCATGCACGAGGGTTACGAGATCGAAACGCACGAGTTGCCACAACCCTCGTGGAGGCATCCCGAGAAATGAGCACTCGTGGGGCTGCGCTACCGGGCCATTGGACAATATCAGGCTGGCTCGACAGCACCCCCGACGACAGGCACTGACTACGTCGCACCCCGATTTTGCGGCATATTGGCGGCATGAAGTTCGGGACTCGCGTTTCTTGTTTCTCCGTGGCCGTCGTCGCCTTGCTTGGATCATCGGTGGCATCCGCTCACCATCGGCTCACCGACCCACCTCCGCGCCTCGATGGCCGGGACGGCAACATGCAAATCAAGATCGGGCCCTGCGGGCAGACGCAGAACGCCCGCACGACTACGGTGACGGATTACATGGGTGGAGAGACGATCAGTGTGAGCTTCGGCGAGTTCATCAATCACGACAGCTACTACCGCATCGCGCTCGATGTGGAGGGCGATGATAGCTTTCCCCAACGCCCTGAAGTAGCGGTCCAGAAGGAAGGCGACGACCCGGCTAGCATTCACCCGCTCAGCGATATCACCGATACCGGGCTCGATGTCTACATCTTGCAGTACTACATGGACGACCAGACCGGGAGCTTCATGCAAGAAACTTCGTACAGCACGGAGGTGACGCTACCCAATATCGACTGCCAGAACTGCACGCTGCAAGTGATTCAGTTCATGTATGACGACAAAGATCCGCACTACTATCAGTGCGCCGACATCACCATCACGGCGACGGCCGAGCCGACCACCGACGGTGCCGGCGGCACCACGACCTCCGGCGGGCCCGTCACCACCGGCAGCGTGTCGTCGACCGGCGCCATGGGCGCGGGCGGTGCGGGCGGCAGCGGGATCGTCCCACCGGTCACCTCGAGCACGTCGGCGAGCACCACGGGCTCCGGGAACGCTGGCCCGGTCACGACGAGTTCCACCAGCACGACGGGCACCACCGATAGCTTCACCGTCACCTCGGGCACACCCGCAGTGACGAGCACCAGCGTCACCACCACCGCCGGCGGCACCAGCACCACCGGTGCCGTCGTCCCGCCCGCCTCGGCGGCGGAGGACGACGGCGGCTGTAGCTTCCGCCCCGCTCCTGGGATGAGCGGGGGCGGCTGGCTCGGCGCCTTGCTCGGTCTGGGGCTCCTAGGGTACCGTCGTCGGCCGAGGGCGCGTCGCTAGCGCCCGTGCCGCTTTGTACTCCGCCGCCGCCTACAGCACTCTGAACCGCTGCGCGGTCGTCCTCGACCGCGTCCGGACGCGTGCGCTATGCCTGAGCGCCCGCAGCGCCGGGCTGCGGGCCTTCGTGGTCAACAAGCAGGCCCGCACCGCCGGGCTCTCCATCGGGCACGCTACGCTCGCAGCGCTGGTCACTCTCTTGTGTCCGTCGCTGCTCTTGGTACTCGGCCCGGTGTTGCTCGGCGTCCCCCACGTCGCGAGCGACATTCGCTACCTGGTGCTGCGTCCGACGCTGGGGCGGGGCTTCGGTGTCGGTGTGGCTTCGTTCTCGCTGCTGTTGGTCGGCACGCGCGTGGTCGAGCTGGGAGATCTGGGTAACCCCGCCTTCGCCCGTTTCGAGATCGCGCTCGTGACGATCTGGGTGGTGGGCGCTCTCGTCTGGTCCCAGGCGCGCTGGTCCTGGCCGCGGCTGCTCGTGGCAACCGGCGCGGTGGCCCTAGGCGCCGCGGCGCTCACCGAGCCGTCGTTGGCTCGGCTCGTCTTCGCGCACGCGCACAACGTGATCGGGCTGGGCGTCTGGTACGCGCTGTTTCGCCCGCGGCGCTCCTCGAGCCTGCTGCCCCTCGCCTGGATCGCCCTGCTCACCGTCGCGATCTACGCGGCCGGCGGCAGCATTCCCGAGCGCGTGGGCTGGCCCGAATGGTTCGAACTGCACGTTCAAGCAGCTTCGCAATGGTTGGCACCCGGGCTCCCCCCTGCCCACCAGCGCGGCCTGGTGCTGAGCTACGCTTTCTTACAGTCGGTCCACTACGCGGTTTGGCTGCTCTTCATTCCCCAGGACGCGGCGAAGAGCGCGGGCAGCGCGACCTTTTGTAGCTCGCTCCGCTCCGCTTGGCGCGACTTCCGCCCGCTCGGCCTTGCGTTGATCGCGATCGGCATGCTCGTCGTGCTCGGCGCCGCGTGCGTGGATCCGCTCACTACCTCGGCCGTCTACTTGTTCGTCACGCCATTCCACGGCTACCTGGAAGTCGTCGTCCTCGCGTGTTGGCTCGGCGAGCGCTCGGGAGCCTCACGACACGAGCAGTTGCTGCAGGCGTGACACCACGAGCGCCATCGCCACGTCGTTGTGGCCTCCTTCCGGGATGATCACGTCGGCGTAGCGTTTGGAGGGTTCGACGAACTGCAGGTGCATCGGCCGCACCGTGTGCGTGTACTGGCGTAGCACTTGATCGAACGTGCGCCCGCGCTGCTCCATGTCACGCTGGAGCCGCCTCAGGATGCGCACGTCCGCGTCCGTGTCGACGTAGAGTTTCAGATCCAGGCGCGCGCGCAGCTCTCGATCCACGAGCAGCAGGATCCCCTCGACGATCACCACGCGCGTCGGCTGAACCGCGCGGGTGGTGTCGAGCCTGAGGTGCGTCGCGAAGTCGTATACCGGGGTCTGCACCGCGCTGCCGGCACGCAGAGCGTCGAGGTGCTCGATGAGCAGCGGGTTGTCCAAGGCGTCGGGATGGTCGAAGTTCAGCTGCTCGCGATCGGCGAGCGTGAGATCCGGGCGCGGACGGTAGTAGTTGTCGTGCGCGATGACCGAAACGGACCCGGCA
Organism: Polyangiaceae bacterium; assembly: GCA_025937785.1. Lineage (GTDB taxonomy): Bacteria > Myxococcota_A > Polyangia > Polyangiales > Polyangiaceae > JAICQQ01. The sequence continues at coordinate 32,414 of JAICQQ010000028.1, read as the reverse complement.
GGCATCGCCTCGACGATGCGCTCGGCGACCGTCGATTTGCCGGAACCCGTACCACCTACGACGGCAACGAAGAACGGCGGCTCGGCAGACATCTCCGGATAGAGCGTGCCGCGACTCGCGAAATCGCGCTAGTATTCGGATTTCGCGAGCAAGTAGTCCGGGTTTTCCGGGATCTCGTTGCTCAGCCGTTTCAGCCAAAGGCCGGCTCGCGGGTCGCCCCCCACGCACATCGCGCGCAGAGCGAGTAGCTGGAGGCCGAGCGCCTCTTTCTTCGTGGGAGGCTGCAGGTAGCTCGTGATCACGTTCGCCGCCATCCAGCCCTTGTCCTTGCCGATCAACAGAGCGTCGACCCAACGTTCGTAAGGCTTGAGCATGTCTTTGTACAACGCGTCGCTGAAGAGCTTGATGGCGTCCGGCAGGCGATCGTCCGCCATCAGCGCCCACAGGTATTCGATCAACGCGCGACTGCTCGTCGTCGCCTGCTCGATCGCCTTTGCGCTCAAGCTGACTGCGATCCGCGTCCGCCCCTTGTAGCGCTCGTAGCGGGCGACTCGGATCTGGTGCAGCGGGGTGCGCTCGTTTTCCGCCCAGGCTTCGATGATGGTGTGGGCCCGCTTCAAGTCCCCCTGGTCGAGCGCCGCGTCCGCTGCGATCAGCTCGGCCCAAAGTCCATTGCTGCGCATCACGCTGTCGAGCTTCGACGCGCCCGGGTACTCGCGGCCATTCAAGATCCCCTCTGCCAGCAGCAGCGCTGCGTATTCGGGCTTGTCCTTCTCGACCTCCGGCATCGCTTCGAGCGCGCGCACCAGGTTCTTGGCGTCCTGATTCTCGTAAGCCTCGACTGCATCGATACCGCTCACGTCCAGCCCCGCTGCCTTGGCAGTCTGACGCGCGGCCGCAAACTCGCCCTTGCTGAGTTGCATGCGAGCCGCGAGCGCCTTGGCGGGCGTGTAGCCCTTGGCGAAGCGTTGGACGCGGTCGATAGCGTCGTCGACGAGTGCTTCCTGATTCGTTGCCGCCGCGAACCCCGCCAGCTGGACCAGGAGTGCCGGGCCGTCGGCGCGTTCGATCGCCTTGGTCAAGAGCGGCTGCAGCTGGTCGTCTTCGTCGTGCATGGCTTCGACGAGCTCGACCAAACTCGGCACCTGTTCGAGCACCGGCGGCAGACGGGCGAGCTCGGGCTGTGCAACTTTGGCGGTGTCAGGCAACTCGCGCGGGCGCGCCGCATCCACGACCCAAGCGAGCGCGGCGAGGCCGCGGCTGACCACGCCGAGGCCCGGATCGACGCGGGCAGCTTCGCGGAGCTTTTCCAACCGAGGTTTGGCGGCGTCGGCCCCCTGAGTCAAAAGCTCTAGCCGTGTGGCGTACACCTGGGGCAGCTGCCAGTCGGCTTGTGCTTTGGCCGCAGCCGCATAGCGCTCCGCCGCCAGCTCCACCTTACCCACCCGCTCCAGCTGGATGCCCGAAATCAAGAGCGCCAGGGGGTCTTGCTTCAACGACGCTTCGAGTTCGCCCGAGTCTGCACCGGCGCCCGGCGCGGCTTCGAGCGCGGGCAGGAGTTCGGCAAAGCCGATCTTCTGGGACGGCACCTTGGCCTGCTTCACGGCGGCGAGCAGGCTCTCGAGTTTCTTGGGGTCGCTCTTGGGATCGAGCAACCGGAGCACGGCGTACTGGCGCAACCCGAGCAGCTGCGCCTCCGGCTCGAGCGACGGGAACGCCGGGGCATCCGCACCGAGAAAGCCTACCACTCCATTCGCGATCCCGCCGTAGGTCGTGGGTTCGAAGGACTGCGCGAGGTGCTTCGTAATCTTCTCGACGTCGTGTACATCCATCGACCACAAGAGCGGTCGCGCCTGAACCAGATCGTTCTCGAGCGCGTCCTGATGCTGGCGTGTGTGCCGGTGCACGAAGAAGAGCCCGAGCACTGCCACCGCAACGCCGCCGATGAGCTTCGTGCGCGTCGAGCGCCAGGGCGAGCGGCCAAGCTCGCGCTCGTCGTAACCCACGGACGCGGCTCGCCCCGGGCTGTGCGCCGGGACCGCCATGGGTCGGGTCGCTGGCAGGGGCGCCGGCGGCAGGTAACTCGGTGCTTGCGGGCTCGGTGGGGGTGGTGGGCGCGACGAGATGCGCCGCAGCTGCTCGCCGCTCTTCTGCTTGAGGTGTTCGAAGGTCTCGCCGCCGCGGTGCCGCAGGTGTTCGAAGGTCTCGCCGCTCTTCCGCTTGAGCTCGTGGAACGAGTCCCCACTCTTGCGCTTGAGCTGCGCGAAAGAATCGATGGTTTTGTCGCGCAGCTCGTGAAAGCTGTCCCTGAACGCGGCGTCCCAGCTGGAGGCGGGCGTCGGCGTCTGCCCCGCTGGTACGCGCCGGGAGTCAGCCTCCGCTGCCACGAACTGCGGCGTGAAAGCGCGCGTCGGCTCGTTGTCGTCCTCGTCGAAATCCCACTCTCGTCCCCCAGGTCCGGCGGGTGTGGCGTAGTGCGGCGTGGGCTCGCGGCTCGAACCGGCAGCGGGAACACCAGCCGGAGGGGGCGCCGAACCGATGGCTCTGGGCGCCGGGGGGTACGCGCTGCCCGCGCCCAGCGGCCCGCGCGGTGGCGGTGGGGGTACGCTCGAGGCAGGGAACGCCCGAGCCGTCGCGAGCGGAGGTGGCGGCAGCGGGCCCGGTGCGGACAGCTCGGGCGCGGGGGGCGCGGACCGGACCGCCGCCATGCGCGGCGGAGGCGGGGGGAGACTGCTGGCGATGGGGGCTCCCGCGCGCACGGGGGGCGGCGGCGGCACGCTCGAGCTCCTCGCGCCAGGCAGCGGCGGACGCAGGTGGCTGGCAGGCGGCGCGGCGCTCGACCGCCGGGGCAGCGGCGGCACGCTCGCCAGGAGCGTGGGTATGCCCGGCAACCCCGGCGCAAACTCGTCGAAGTCTTTCGCCTGCGTCAGCTCATCGTCGTCGCCGAAGCTCGGGAGTCCACCAGACTCTGGCGCTGGGTACTGCGGCGACGGGTGGTCCTGCAGCCGGTGTCGCGGGACAGCACCGCTCGGCCGCTGCGCTGCGCTCGGGCGCACACTCGCCTGCAGGCCGCGAAGCACCCTCCCCGACTCTTCCTGCATTCCAAGATCGGCGTACATGCGTGCCACGCGCGCCAGCACTCGGGGCTGGCCGACGTGCGCGGACTCGATGTTGCGCCCCGTGTTCAAGGCACGGCGAGGGTCGCCGGCACGCGTCAGCGCGGCGCACTCCGCGAGCGCCTGATCGATCTTGGACTCGCTGACAGAATCGTTGAACGCGGAATTCATTGGAACGCCCGTTGAGCTGATTCGTACACATTCCCAATCGGGTCACTGAACGATCCCGACGGCGGCTGACGCGCGGGGGCCCCGTGTGATCTGCGACCTCCGACTCCTCGGCTGACGTTGATTCCAGCAGCTTTCCGGCCCGGAGGAAAGGCCCACGCCGTCGGATCCGCAGAGAAACAAGAAGAATACCGTGTACTTGTAGCGCAGGCGGGGGGGGTGCAGGTGTCCCTGGAGCCACCCGATGCGTGCTGACGCGGAAACGCGACCAAAAGCACGATCAGTCCATCTTGAGACGCGGTGGGGTTTGAGAGTAGCTTCCCCCGCCATGCGGCACATCTGGTTCAGCGCGTTGAGCGCACTCATCGTTAGTTCGGCATGCATTTCGGGATGCAAAAGCAATGACAAGTCTGCGGGTACCCAGCCGGCGCCTAGCGCCTCGGCCGCCCCCAAGACGGGACCACTCGAGGTGAAGTGGGTGGGCAAGCGCTTCAGCATCGAAGGGGAGCGCGCCCGCGGCAACTTCGTGGTGCCCAGCGCGCCCGACGGTTCCACCGGACTGGTGGTTCGGAGCTACCTGTACGATTTCCCTCCAGGCACCAAGGCCACGTTCGGGGGCAAGACCGAGGCCGTGCAGGAGGGCAAACCGTTGGTGCAGGGCGCCGAGTTCCTCGACAAGATCGCGACGTTGTCGTTGGACGACGTCCAGCGCAAGCGCGTAGAGCTCGATCTACCGCTCACCGTACAGTACCCGGGGCGCGGAGAGCTGAAGCTCAAGACTCCGCCACTCCGTATCGCGCACGCCATCGCCCACGACCTCACCCGCGCCGAAAAAGAGCCGGCGATCTACAAGGGCGAAAAGGCGGAGGCGGGTCCGCTCGACACCGTGGCCGTCATCCGTGTGCGCTCGCGCTCCCGGCGCATGCGCATCCTCGGCAACGGCAAGACGGTGGCAGACATCGATTGGGTTGCGCTGGAGCGCACGCACGGAGAGCCGAGAAACCTCGATTGTCCACGCGAGGGAGCCAAGCCGCGCGTGATCAAGTTGACGGACCTCGAGATCGCCATCTTCGATCGGCGCACGGGCAAGCCGGTCGAGAGCAAGGTGTTTCCCGGGAAGGCGCAATGCGCGCCGCCGGCCAAGGGCGCGAAACCGCCGAAAACCCAGCGGCAAGACGTCGACACCTGGCTCTACAGCAAGCTGGGCATCCCCGAGCCTCCAGAGCCAGCGGTCAAGCCACCGACGGACGCCGATGACGATCACGAGCGGGCTGAACGCCTCAAGGGGGCACCACTCAAGCCCGGATCGTTGCGGCCGCAGCGTCCAGCGACCCCTCGTGCGGCAGACGCTCCGGACGAGGAGTGAGCTCCGGCTCGAGTCGGGTGAGCACTTCAGCGCCCGTCGCCGTGACGAGCACCGTGTGCTCGAACTGCGCCGACGGGCGACCATCCGCTGTCACGACGGTCCAGCCGTCAGCGAGCAACCGCACGTCGGGGGAGCCGAGGTTCAGCATGGGCTCGATCGTCAGCGCCATCCCCGCCTTCAAGCGCCGGCCGGTTCCTCTCTGCCCGTGATGGGCCACGTGCGGGGGCGCGTGCATGCTGCGCCCGATGCCGTGCCCCCCGTACTCGCGCACGACACTGAGCCCCGCGGCGCGCGCGACCTCTTCGATCGCCGCGCCGATGTCACCCAGTCGGGCGCCGGCGCGAACCACGGAGATGCCGGCGTTCAGGCAATGTTCCGCCACCACGACCAATTGCTTCACCTCTGGTGCCGGCTCGCCCAGACAAAAGGTCCGCGAGGTATCGCCATGATAGCCGCCGAGGCACGAGGTCACGTCGACGTTCACGATGTCCCCCCACCCCAGCACGTCGTCCTCGCTAGGGATGCCGTGACACACTACCTGATTTCTACTCGTGCACACGCTCGCAGGAAAGCCGTGGTAACCAAGCTGACTCGGCCGGGCGCCGCGCCGCTCGGTGTCGAGCCGTACGAGCCGGTCGATCTCCTTGGTAGTCATCCCGACCCGAAGCTGGGCTCCGACCCAGGCCAGCGTCTCGGCCGCCACGCGCCCCGCCCGCCGCATTGCCTCACACTCCACCGCCGTCAAACAATCGATGCGCATCCCTGCGAGTGTGCAGCGATCGAGCAGCGCTCAGCCAATACCTTTTCGGTATGCCGGCTCCCGGCGTTGGGGTCGCGGCGACACGGGTGATACACTGGGCTCGTGAGTTTCGACCAACTGCGCTACTTCGTGGCGGTGGCTGAAGAAGGCAACATCGGGCGGGCCGCGCGGCGCCTGTGCATCTGCCAACCACCGCTCAGCCGTCAGATCCAGCAACTCGAAACCGAGCTCGGAACGCGCTTGTTCGACCGCACTCCCCGTGGGGTACGCCTGCGTCCGAGTGGCGTCCGTTTGCTGCCTATCGCCCGCGACATCCTCGAACGAGTTGCCGCCGCACGTCGCGCCCTCGACGACGCTCCACCCCCAACACCGTCAGCACCGGACGCCACTGCTACCTGAGCGCGTCAAGAGCGACGGAGCCCGGCTTCCCGAGCCTGTTGCTCCAGGTTTCGGAAGCGTTGGGCGAGCGCGCGCACTAGCGTGCCCGTCCAGCCCCCAAAGCCGAGTCCTTCGATCATGGTCGCCTTGTCGAGCACCATGACGTTGGTGCGTTCCAGCGCTTCGACGCTCGCCGCGCGCGGCTCGTCGAGTAACAGGGCCATTTCACCGAACACGTCGCCGGGCCCCATCGTGCCCAGCGTTTCGGTCTCGGTGCCCAGCCTGCGATAGGCGCGACATTTCCCGCTCACGATCATGTACGCCTGGTCTCCGACGTCACCCTCTTGGATGATGAGGCTGCCCGGCAAGAACACCTTGCGCGGAAGGTGCAACCCGCCGATGAGAAATGCACGCACGTCTTCTTGCAGCGCCACGACGCTCGAATAGCGATCGCGCGGGTCGGGCGCGACGGCCTTGTTCACGATGTTGCAGATGCGCCGGGAGACGCCCAGCCCGAACACAGCTTGTTCGATCGGGAAGACGTGTCCCTGCCGCGCGCGATCGAGGATGAGCTCGGCGTCGGGTTCGTCGCCGTAGGGAACCACACCGCTCACGATCTCGTAAAGAATGGCGCCGAGCCCGAAGACGTCGCTGCGCTCGTCCATCTCGGATGGATTGCCGCGCGCTTGCTCGGGCGCCATGTACTGCGGCGTGCCCACGGCGCCCTCCGCGTACATCTGTGAACTCTCGCCCGACGCCGGCACCGTCTTGGTCAGCCGCGCGAGCCCCCAGTCCATCACGTAGACCTGCCCGAAGTCGGCCACCATGATGTTCTCGGGCTTCAAGTCCCGGTGGATCACCCCGCGGTGATGCGCGTAAGCGACGGCGTCGCACACCTTCAGGAAGATTTCGAGGCCTTGCTCGAGCCGCTCGGTCGAACCGGGTGGGTGCGCGGGGTCGTGCAGCCAACCATCGAAGCCGATGCCCTGCACCAGCTTCATCGTGAAGTACGGCACACCGGCGTCCGAAATCGCGAGTTCGTGGACCGGAACGATGTTGGGATGCTCGAGCTGACCGGTCATCTGCGCTTCGGCGATGAAGCCGTCGCGATACATCGGCACCTCCGCCAGCTCGCGATCGAGACGCTTGAGCGCGACGTGACGCAACAGATTGCGGTCAGTCGCGGGGTGGATGCGACCCATTCCACCCCGGCCGAGCTCAGGGTGAAGCTGGAGATGCTCCGGCACCGGGATGCCTTCGCGCGCGATTTCACGCGCCGAAACGTTGTGCTCCCCCGCCACGGGGATGGTCTCGATCACGCTGACGGGGGGCAAGGATTCGTACCGGTCGTCGGGGTGGGACATGGTGTTCCTGTAGGGGGATGGGATGCACGGCGGCGTCAGTTGGGGACGAACGCGCGCGCAGGGATCCTACCCTTATACAACCATTCCTCGCGGACACCAACGCGGCGCCGGCATGACCCAACCGCAGCAACGAGCGGCGGCCAGCGCGCGCGACCTGCAAGCGGGTCTTTCGGGCGGACGCACGATCGTGCCATAGTTCTTGTCGAGCATGACGGCGCAGCGCTATCAGATCATCGAACGCATCGCAGCCGGCGGCATGGCCGAGGTGTATCGCGGCGAGAGCTCCGGCATCGAAGGATTTCGCAAGAAAGTCGCGATCAAGCGCGTGCTGCCCAAGCTTTCGCGGAACCAGGAGTTCATCGACATGTTCCTGGACGAGGCTCGGCTCTGCGCCTACCTGAATCATTCGAAATGCGTGCAGGTGTTCGACATCGGGCAAGGCGCTGGGTCGCACTTCATCGTGATGGAGTACGTCGATGGCGCGGACCTGAAGGGTGTCCTCGACTACCTCGCGGCGCAGCGTGAACGCATGAGCTCGTCCGTCGCGTGCCTGATCGCACAGCAGGTCTGCGAAGGGCTCGGTTACGCACACGACGCCGTCGATCACTCGGGCCAGCCGCTAGAGATCGTGCACCGTGACATCTCACCGCACAACGTGCTGATGACGCGCTTCGGCGAGGTCAAGCTCGTCGATTTCGGGTTGGCGCGCGCCAGCTCTCACCTTACGGACGAGGACGAGGACATCGTCAAAGGCAAATTCGGCTATCTCGCGCCGGAGGTCACCCGCGGGCAAGGTGCCGATCGGCGCGTCGACATCTTTGCCGCCGGAATTCTGCTGTGGGAGATGCTCGCCGGGCGCAGGCTGTTCCACGGCGCCAGCGATCTGGAAACGTTCAAACTGGTCCAGGCCGCCGTGATCCCCGACATTCGCAGCCTTCGCTCGGACGTGAGCCCAGAGCTGTGTCGCGTGCTCGCGCGGGCGCTCGCTGCAGACCCCGACCAACGCTATCGAAATGCTCACGAGTTTGCCAGGGACCTGAGCCGCGTGTTTCTCGAGCAAAGCGACCCGGTCACGTACCAAGATCTGGCGCTCATCGTGGCCAAAACAGCGGCGAACAGGTCGCGCGAGCGCCGTCGAGAGCCGGCGGATCACGGTGGTATCATGGGCGACGTCATCATCGACGCGCTGCACGAATTTTCGAATCTGGCGCCCGAGCCCGACGCCGGGCGAGCGTCGGGCTCGCTCGGCCGCGCCGCACCGCCAGCGCCGAGCACGGCCTCGAGCGATTTCATCGACCCGTCGCAGTGGGGCTTCGACGATGTGCTCGACGACTTTCTGGGACCGCGTTCGCGCGCTGCAGGCGCCGCGCCGCCCCAACCCGCGCCGGCGCCCCCACCCCAGGCAGCCGTTCCCCCGGCGATAGCGCGGCCAGCCCCTCCCCCCGCGCAGCGCCCCGAACCAGCTCCGGCGCCGCCGAGCGGGCCGCCCAAGCGACCGCCGCCGGCCGCCACCCATCGCTCGCGAACGCCCGTCCCAGCGCGGGGACCCTGGTGGAAGAAGTGGTGGGGTTAGTGTCTCGTGTCGAAGCGCTGCCCGGTTACGCGGCGACCTACCCAGCTCACTGACGCGAATAGCTCGAGTGTAACCGCCACCAGGCGCTGCCGTAAGCTCGGAACCACCATGCCGAACGCCAGCCACTCTCGCCGCCTGATCTGTACCGCTCTCGGGCTCGGGCTCGCCCTCGTCGCGTGCTCCAAGGGGTCACCGAAGTCGACCGGCCCGACGCCAGCCCCGCCGAGCGGCAGCAGTCAGGTCGAACGCCGCGCGGTGGCCGTACTGGCAGGGGGTTGCTTCTGGGGGATGGAGGAGATCCTGCGCGAGGTGCCCGGGGTGCTGCAGACCGACGTGGGCTACACGGGCGGCAGCGTCGAACGCCCCAGCTACGAGGACGTCTCGAGCGGACGCTCCGGCCACGCCGAAGCCGTGCGCGTCGTGTACGACGAGAGCGTACTCAGCTACCGCCAGTTGCTCGCCAACTGGTTCTTTCGCATGCACGATCCTACGACCCGAAACCGCCAGGGCAACGACGTCGGGACGCAGTACCGGTCAGCGATTTTCGTCACCACCCCGAGCCAGCGGCAAGTCGCTGAATCCGTAATCCGTGAGCTCGACAAGAGCGGCAAGTTCGGCGCTCCGATCGTAACTTCTGTAGAAGAAGCCGGTACGTTCACGCCCGCAGAAGCGTATCATCAGGACTACCTGCAGAAGAATCCCGGCGGCTACACCTGCCACTATCTCCGCGACTGGACCTGAAGGCAGCCACGAGGGACGGCGGTTAGTACTCGCTCACCCGGCTGTTCGAGAGTTGCCAGCGCCCTTCGAGCTTCTTTACCGTCGCCGAGCCGCGCACCCCTTCGACGTCGTAGCGGTACTTGATGCGTGCCACACTGGACGTGGCATCGATGCTGGTGAACACGAGCACCGGAGCTTGCTTCGAATCTGGCTCGGGCACGACCTTGACGGGCTGCGTATTCTTCACGAGCTCGATGCCGCTCGGCAGATCGCTCCCGGAAATCTGGAGTGGAAAGCGGCCAGGCTCTTCGAGGTGCAAGTAAGGATCGAGGGCTTCGTCGTTGATCACCAGCTGAAGGATCTCTTTCATGTCCTCGGGGGTAGCGGCCCCTCCCCCTTCGCTCGACGTGGGGGCTTCATCCTCCGCCTCGTCCGCGGGTCCGGCCTTGTCATTGGCAGCGGTCTGCTCGACCGGATCGTCCTCGTAGAGTTCGTCCGAATCATCGGGGGCCTCCGGGTTCGGTGATCCCCCTCCACACCCTCCCAACAACCCCAGGCACAACGCGACAGCTACCGCCTTCATGGCGCGATTATTACGAGGCGCTCGCGACGCATACAAGCCTGCCCGTCATTGCTGTCGTTACTTGTCCGGCGACGCCGCGACGACCAGCCCGGCGCCTTCTCGTCTTCAGGAACTTGCTGCCGTGACCGGAATCGTACGAATCGTTCCCACTCCGGCGCCTGATTTCGACTGCAACTATCGGTAACTTTTATATATTTTTCCATTCAGGAAGATTGATCACGGCTCGACTAAAATGTGAAGCTGTCCGCGGGCCCGGCGATTCAGCCTTCGTGACCGACCTAACTCCGGCGCTAAGCCAAGCCACTTCATCCTTCAGCGGGCACCTCAGCCCCATGCCGCAAGTCGTCGAAAACGCTGCTCGCGAGCTCGATGGCTTTTCACCTGATCCTGCCCCTCAGTCCGAAACCCGTCTCGCGGTCGTCGAACCTCGACCGACTCGCGACGGCTCACTCGTCGCTCAGGCGCTCGAACGGCTCCGTTCCGACCCGAGCGTGAGTCGGGGCGAGCTGGCCGAGGGACTCGGCGTCAGCCCGAGCAAGCTCGGTAAGGCGTTTCGCGCGCAGATGGGCGTCGCGTTCGTCGACTACCGCAATCAGCTTCGCCTCGAGCGCTTCCTCAAGCTCGTGTTTCCGGGCGGCGGGAACGTGTCGCAAGCGGCGAAGAGCGCGGGGTTCGGCAGCTACGCGCAGTTCCATCGCGTGTTCCGTGCGCTAGTCGGCAAGAGCCCCAAGGAATACCTGAAGCAGCAAGCCACCGTCGCGAGCTGACGGCAGCAGCCAGTTGCCTGGCAAGCCCCTCTTGCTTTCGGGTCGGCGGAAACCGAACTGGGCGCTCCCTCGCGCCCAGTGACGGTCTCGCCCACCCTACGAATGCGCTACAGCTTACGTCTGAGGGCGACGGGCTGCGACAACTCCGAAAAGAAGTCGTTACCCTTGTCGTCGACGACGACGAACGCGGGGAAGTCCTTCACCTCGATACGGAATACGGCTTCCATGCCGAGGTCCTCGTACTCGATCACTTCTACCTTGGTGATGCAGTCCTTGGCCAGCCGCGCCGCTGGACCTCCGATCGAGCCTAAGTAGAAGCCGCCGTGCTTCTTGCAGGCGTCCGTGACCTGCGACGAGCGGTTCCCCTTCGCCAGCATCACCAGGCTGCCGCCCGCCGCTTGAAACTGGTCCACGTATGCGTCCATCCGGCCCGCCGTGGTGGGACCGAACGAGCCGGAAGCGTAGCCGCTCGGAGTCTTGGCGGGCCCGGCGTAGTAGACGATGTGTTCCTTGAAGTACTCAGGCAAGCTGCCTTCGGCTTCCAGGCGCTGCTTGAGCTTCGCGTGGGCGATGTCGCGCGCGACCACGATCGGCCCCGTCAGCGACAAGCGACTCTTGATCGGTAGCTTGGTGAGCGCGGCGCGCAGCTCGGACATGGGGCGGTTCAAATCGAGTTGCACGACCTCACTCGATAGCTGCGAGTGAGTCACGTCGGGCAAGAACTGCGCGGGGTTGTGCTCCAGCTGCTCCAGAAACACGCCATCCGCCGTGATCTTACCGAGCGCCTGACGATCGGCGGAGCAGGAAACACCGAGGCCGACTGGGCACGACGCACCGTGACGGGGCAAGCGAATCACCCGCACGTCATGGGCGAAGTACTTGCCACCGAACTGTGCCCCGATGCCGGTTTGCTGGGCAATGCGCAATACCTCTGCCTCGAGTTCCAGGTCTCTGAAACCGCGTCCGAGCGAGTTGCCGCTCGTGGGCAGCGTGTCGAGGTAGCGGGCCGACGCGAGCTTGACGACCTTCAGATTCGATTCGGCCGAAGTACCGCCAATCACCAGCGCGATGTGGTACGGCGGGCAAGCAGCTGTGCCGAGAGAACGCAGCTTCTGATCGATGAAGGCCGCGAGCGACTTCGGGTTCAAAAGCGCCTTGGTCTCTTGATACAGATACGACTTGTTGGCCGATCCGCCCCCCTTCGCCATGAACAAGAATTTGTATTCGGCACCGTCCGTCGCATAGATGTCGATCTGCGCCGGGAGGTTCGTCTTGGTGTTTACCTCTTCGTACATGGTCAGCGGAGCCATTTGTGAGTAACGCAGGTTCCGCGCCTGGTAGGTTTCGTAGACGCCGCGGGCGAGCGCCTCTTCGTCGTTGCCGGGAGTGAACACCAAGCGGCCGCGCTTGCCCATGATCACCGCGGTGCCGGTGTCTTGGCAGGACGGCAGCACCTCCGCGGCGGCGATGTTGGCGTTCTTGAGCAACTCGAGCGCGACGAAGCGATCGTTGTCGGTGGCCTCCGGATCGTCGAGGATCTTGGCGAGCTGCGCCAGGTGGCTCGTGCGTAAGAAGTGTGCGATCTCTGCCATCGCCGTGCGGCTGAGCAGCGTCAGTGCCTGGGGCTCCACCTTGAGCAGGGTGTGTCCTTCGAAGCTCGCGGTCGTGATGTAATCCTGGGTCAAACACCGGTACGAGGTGAGATCTGGTCCGAGGGGCAGCAAGGGCTGGTACGCGAAGTCGGTCATACGCGCGTTCGAGCCTAATCGCGGGTCGAGTCGCGGACCACGGTTTTCGTGATCTTCGCGAGCTTGGGCCTCGGCGTCATTGCGGTCGAGAAAATTCAGAGGCGAGGGCTTTGCTGAGGCGGCCGTGGCGGGCGGCGCTGAGTCGCTCGCGAGCTTTGGCGTACTTGGCTTCGTTCCAGAAGGGCAAGCAGCCGTTGCAACCGAGGCCGCAGCAGCCTTCGGCCCCGACGCGCGGGGCTTTGCTCGCGGCCGGCGCGGCGCGGGGTGCAAGCAAACGGTCGGCGCGGATCAGGCCTTGCTCGGCGGCGAACGAGAGCTGGTTGTGTTCGAGCTGCTTCGCGTCGGACGTCGAGAGCGGCGTGCTCTTCCGCACCACGCTGCCGGCGGGCAAGAGGCTCGGGAGTCGGCCCGCTTCTTCGGCGTGAAACTGCGCGAGGCGCAGGCGGATCGCGCGGCCCTCGCCGCCCGAGATCTTCGGGAGCAATTGGCCGTCGGCAGCGTTTTCGAACTCGTAGCAGCGCAAGCGAACGTCGTCGTTCAGGGTTCCAGGCGCCAGAAACTCGAGCACGTCGCCCGCAGCAAGCCTGTTCTTGACCTCGAGCACGAGCTCCGTCCCCTGCCACTCGCGGACCAGACCTGCAAACTCCCACGGGCTGTACGATTGGCCACCCGCGTAGTCGTGCGCCAGGTTGGTGAGGCGCCCGTCGTGGAATCCGAGCGTGTACCCCCGAGACTTCACGGTTTCGAGCTCGTTCAGGAACGGGCCCGCGTCGAAGCTCGCCGGGTCTCGGTAGTAAGCGTCGATCGCGAGGCGATAGGCGCGCGCCACGACCGCTGCGTAGTACTCACTCTTGTTGCGACCTTCGACCTTGAGCGAGTCGATGCCCAAGGCCAGGTATTGATGCAGGCGCGGCATCAAGCACAAGTCGCGAGAGTTGAGGATATAAGTGCCTCGCTCGTCTTCCTCGATCGCATAGAGTTCGCCACGCCGGAACTCCTCCTCCAGAAAAAATTGGAACTGGCTGACGTTGGTGTCGTTGATCTCCACGTCGGCCTCGCCCCCGTCGGGGGTGCGCACTTTGAGCGTGTAACGCCAGCGACAACTGTGCGCGCAACTGCCCTGGTTCGCGCCGCGCTCCGCCAGATAATTCGAAAGCATGCAGCGGCCCGAATACGTCATGCACATCGCCCCGTGCACGAAGGTTTCGAGGCGCATCTCGGGGCACGCTGAGCGGATCTGCTCCAGATCGCCGAAGCTGACCTCGCGTGCGAGCACGCACAGCCTGGCCCCTTGCTGCTCCCAGAACCGAACGCCCAAAAAACTGGTCACGTTGGCCTGCGTGGAGATGTGCAACTCGAGTTCCGGAGCGTGCTGCTTGAAGTACTGGAACACGCCCGGATCCGCCACGATCAGGCCATCGGGGCGAATCTGACGGATGCTGTCGAGCACCAGCGGCAGGCGCTCGACGTCCTTGTTGTGGGCGAACAAGTTGAGCGTCAGGTACAACCGCTTCCCCAACGCGTGCGCGAAGCGCGCCCCTTCCGCCAGGTCCTCGAGCGAAAAGTCGGACTTGCTCCGCAGGGACAAATCCGGGGTCCCGGCGTACACGGCGTCGGCACCGTAGAGCAGGGCGCACCTCAGCTTTGCGAGTGACCCCGCAGGCATCACGAGTTCGCTGCGACCGGTGCGTGCGTTCAGCATCGGCCGAAGTTAGCAAGCTCCCCGAAACCGCGCCCGCACAATCGTGGCGGCCTTAATCCAGGACACGAGTCCGCGCTGTTTCGAGCGCGTTGCCCGCCCGATTCTCCGGGCCCTGGCTTGTTTCAGCAGCATGTCAGATCTGGCTACCGACACTGCCGAGGATATGCACGAGAAACATCGCAGCAATCCGTGCTGGGCAGACTTCCCTGGCGAGACTCGCGCTTGACGGCACAGCCCTCCGGGCTGGTCCACAAGCTTGAAAGGAATTGCCACGATGCACGAGCGCTTCAAATTGTTCCTACTCCTCCTGCTCCTTCCGCTGCTCCTGGGCGGCTGCAAGAAGGCCGAGCAAACGTCGCCGGACCCAGAGCAGCTCGCGACGCCCGCCGCGAGCCAAGCGGTGCCCGCGACGCTGCCCAGCACGCCGAGCGGACCCGCTTTGAAGATCGCTTACAGTGATTGGCCGGGCTGGGTCGCCTGGGAGATCGGCATCCAGAAAGGCTGGTTCAAGGAAGAGGGCGTGGAAGTCGACTTCACCTGGTTCGAGTACGTGCCCTCGATGGAGGCTTACTCCGCAGGCAAGGTCGACGCTTGCACGATGACGAACGGAGACCAGCTCGTGACCGGCAGTAGCGGCACCCCGAGCGTCGCCATCCTGCTCAACGACTACAGCAACGGCAACGACATGGTCATCGGCAAGCCCGGCATCGACAAGGTCGAGCAGCTGAAGGGCAAGACCGTCGGCGTGGAGGTGGGATTCGTCAGCCACCTGCTCTTGATGAACGCGCTGCAGAAGTCCGGCATGACCGACAAGGACATCAAGATCAAGAACGTGCCCACCGACCAGACCCCCCAGACGTTGAAGAGCGGCGAAGTGGACGCCGTGGTCGCCTGGCAACCGAACAGCGGCCAGGCGCTCAAGGAGCTGCCCGGTTCCAAGCCCATCTTCACCAGCAAAGACGTGCCGGGCGTCATCTACGACGTGCTGGCGGTGAACCCCAAAAGCCTGAAAGAGCGGCGCGCTGACTGGGTGAAGGTCGTCAAAGTCTGGGGGCGAATCGCCGACTATTTGAAGGATCCCAAGAATCTGGATGATGCCGCCAAGATCATGAGCGCGCGCGTGGGCCTCACCCCAGAAGAGTACAAACCGCTCATGGGCGGCACCTATTTCCTGACGCTGGCCGAAGGCCTCAAGCACTACCAGAAGGGCGACGACCTCTCCTCCGTCCACTTTTCGAACAAGACCGTCGACGAGTTCCAGGTCAAGAACGCCGTGTACAAGACCGCGATGCCCTACGAACGGTACCTCGATGCCAGCCTCGTAGACGAAGTGCTGAAGGCCAAAAAGTAGCTCGACATTGGCACGCTGCAGGCGACCCGAGGCATGACATCAGCAAAGACGCGCTGGTTCGGCGTTCGCGAACCGCTCCCCGCCCGGCACCGAGTCTGGCTTACGGCGCTCGCGTTCGTCATGCCTCTGGCGCTGTGGTGCGCCATCAGCTACGTGCCATTTCTCTGGCACCCCTTGGTGCTGGTCCACGACGCGGGCGATAGCAGCGTCAAGGGTAGCCACGACTACCTGAGCGCCGGGCAACTGGTAGAGCGCGAGGTCTTCGAGCAGCGCAACGAAGTGCTGCGAGCGGCCGGCGCCAAACTCGCGAGCGGCGAACGGGCCAACCCGATCTACCTCTCCGCGCCACACGAGGTGGCGCGCGCCTTCTACACTGCGTTCACCACGGCACCCGAGCGCCGCGGTGACTACTGGCTGCATGAAAGCCTGTGGCACAGTTGCAGGATCATCTTCTGGGGCTTCTTCTACGCGGCGTTGTTCGGGCTGCCCTTGGGGATCTTGTGCGGCACCTTCAGCCTATGCTCGCGCTTGTTCGAGCCCTTCGTCGACTTCGTGCGCTACATGCCCGCCCCGGTGTTCGGAGCGCTGGCCGTGGCCGTCCTCGGGCTCGCGGACGAGCCCAAGATCAGCATCATCTTCATCGGGACGTTCTTTCAGATGGTGCTGGTGGTGGCCAACACCACGCGGCAGGTCGACCCGGCGCTCTTGCACGCCGCGCAGACGCTCGGCGCGAACAATCGACAGCTTCTGACACACGTGGTGATCCCGGGGGCGGTGCCGCACCTGTTTCGTGACATGCGCATCCTGATCGGCTGGGCTTGGACCTACCTGGTGGTCGCCGAACTCATCGGCGAGAAGTCCGGCATCAGCGCATTCATTTACCAGCAACAGCGCTACCGGCACTTCGACAATGTCTACGCTTCGATCATCATGATCGGATTGATCGGCTTGTTCTGCGATCAGGTGCTGGCCTGGATCGGGCGCTGCGTCTTTCCCTGGGAAAGCGGTGACACCAGGCTTGCACAGCTGGCCGCGCGGGTGCGAAGCTTCGTCGGGTGGCAGCGGCCGGCGCTCGCGGATGCCCCCGAAGGAAGCACATGAACCCGAACGACCAGCTCGAGCTCCCCGACTACAAGCATCACACGGAGGAGGTCAGGGCCCGTCTCAATGAGCTTGCGGCGCGCGAAGTCGTGCTCGACACACAGGCTCTCGGCCGCCGTTTCGACAGCGCCCAAGGCCCCGTCGATGCTCTGGTAGGCATCGACATCGAGGTCCGAAAGCGAGAGTTCGTCAGCGTGATCGGCCCGTCCGGTTGTGGCAAGTCCACCTTGATTCGCATCATCGCGGGCCTCGACGCCCCGAGCAGCGGTAGAGTGTGCATCGACGGCACCCCGGTCGAGGGCCCCGGCGCCGATCGCGGCATGGTGTTCCAAGGTTACACGCTGTTTCCATGGCTCAGCGTCAAGAAGAACGTCATGTTCGGCATGAAGATGAAAGGTCTGAAGAGCAAGGCCGCGGAAGCCAGCGCGCTCCGCTGGCTCGAGCTCGTGGGGCTCTCGAAGTTCGCCGATCACCTTCCCTCGCAGCTGTCGGGAGGCATGAAGCAACGCGTGGCGATCGCGCGCTCGCTCGCCAACGAGCCGCGGATTCTGCTCATGGACGAACCCTTCGGCGCGCTCGATGCGCAGACGCGAGCGAGCATGCAGAACCACCTGCTCCAGATCTGGCAGAGCGTCGACGTCACTATCTTGTTCATCACTCACGACCTGGACGAAGCCATCTACCTCTCGGACCGCATCATCGTGCTCGGCGCGCACCCAGGTCGCGTGCTCGAGGTCATCGACGTCCCCGTCGCGCGCCCGCGGAGGCAGGAACAATCCCTGACAGGTCACTTTCTGGCCACCAAGCGCCGGCTCGAAAGCTTGATCCACGGCAACGGGCACGGCGGCGACTCGGCCCACCCCCACGCCGCTCGAGCCTATCCCAGTCTTAGCGAAATCCCCGGCTGAGCACTGCGAGCCACGCAGCCGGTACCCCCCGACCAGCGCGAGCCACGCGGCCCGTAAACAACGCTCGATACCGACGAGCCCCGCGGGCCCGTACGCACCAACCGACACTGACGCCTCGCCTGTACTCACCGCCCGAGCTAACGGCGGGTTGAATTCGGCGCCGGGCCGCGTCAGAAAGAGGCATCATGCCCATCGTGTCCAAGACTCGCTCGCGCCCCGCCGGCGCCTCGATTGCCGTCGCGCTGCTCGCGGTGGCGGGGGTAATCACCCAGGCTGGCAATGCCGTGGCGGCACCCGGCAAGGTGGTCTGCGACCGCGTGCTCGAAAGCTTCTCGAGCAGCAAGGTCGGCGCCTTTCCGCAGGGTTGGCGCACGAAAGAGGCGGACCAGATGGCGCTCGCCACGCAGGGGGGTCGCTTCGTGGTCGAGCAAGACGGCGCTCGCAAGGTGCTGCACGTGATCCACCGAGACCAGGCGATCACCATCGGCAAGGCGTTCGACGGCTGGGATCTGAAGCAGTACCCCGTCTTGCAGTTCCAGTGGAAGGCCATGAAGCTTCCCACGGGGGGCAACGAGAACAGCATGAGCCAGAACGACTGCAGCGCCGCCGTGTACGGCTTCTGGGATATTGGCTTCCCGTTCAAGGTGAACAGCATCAAGTACACGTGGAGCTCCACCCTCAAAGTCGGCACTGAAATTTCCAAGCGGCTCGGACACGACTTCGTGCGCGTAATGCAAAGCGGCGCCGCGGGCGTGGGGCAGTGGCACACGGTGCAGGTCGACGTCCGCTCCGACTACCGGCGCCTCTTCAAGGTCGAAGATCCACCTGGTCCGAACGGAATTGCGATCCTGACCGACGCCGATGCGACGGGCTCGGAAGCCGAAGCCTACTACGCTGACTTTCGGCTGTGCCGCCCCGGCTGATTGGTGGGCCCTCGGTTTCCGGAGCTCGCCGTTCAGGCCCCACGCCGAATGCGTTGCAGCAGACCGATGGGGCCCGAGGACGTCGGACCCTTGCCCTGGATCCCCGAATCGAGCTTCCGAGCGAAACGTCGATGCTCGTCGGCCAGCTCGTTCCGCAGGGTTTGCGCCGTGACCGCCCGCGGAACGACTTCGCAAAGCGCAGCGAGCGTTCGCGCGAGGTCACCGTACTGGCGCGGATTGATGCCCAGATGTTGCAGGGCGTCCCTCCATTCAGGGACGTCGAAGCACCGCGCGTGTTCGTTGAACAGCTGCAGCGCAGCGTGGATGCGCCGCACACCCAACGACGGGCTCACGACCGCCGTGCGCACCGGCGTGCGCTCCACGGCCTTCAAGAGCTGAGCGCGCTGCACCACATCGGGACCCCCTCCGTCGGAGGCGACCAACACCGCGCCGGATTCGGCGCCTCGCAGCTCGACGTAACTGCGGTGGCACTCGCGACAGAACTCTTCCCAACGCGTTTGGGCCGGCGCGCATTCGTTGTGCACGACGACCAGCAACTCCCCTTGCAGGGCAAACGCCATTTCTGCCATCTCAACCCCTGGTGCAAACGATACCTTGACCCGACGCAACGATCTACCCCCAAGACCGGGTGGCTTGGCAATGATTTGAGGAGCCTTATGCGCAATATGTCCACATAGCGCGGCGGGCTGGCACGCATGAGCGCAAAGCCCACTGGCATGGAGACAGCGACCCTACATCCAGCTTGAGCACGACGTCGCCGCGGGTTCAACTGCGCGCAGCGAGAGTATCTTGGGTAACGAGGCGCAAGTTCTGGACGATGAGTGCGCCTTTGTCCGTGGCCCGCGGCCCACTCTTGCACTAATTCTTCGTGAGTGGACGGCTGAGCTGGCCCGTGGAAGGGAGCCGGCGTGCAGCCTGTGGGTTCAGACAGTCAGCATTTGGGAGGTAGCGGGATGGGAACCAGTACGAACAAGGGTGCGTCAATCAGCGACGGGCCGCTCGGTCTCAGAACCTTGGGCTGGATGTTCGTGAAGACAGTCGTCTTCTGCGCAGTCCTCTGCGTCATCGTGCTCGGCATGGCTGAATTCGTCAGCCGCTGACACCCAGCATCACCCGGGCAGCTCGAAGTCGCAGATCGCGCCGACGCACTGGCAATCGGCGCCATCCGCGCAGGTAGGTGCGTTGCAGGCGTTGCTGCCGCAATCGAAGAGACAGAGCGAGCCTGCCTCGCAATTGACCGACGGGCACGTGGTTGCGAACTCGACACACTCGATGTTGCAAGTCGCGCCCTCGGCGCAGACGACGCTGAGGCCGCTGCAGTCGCTCTGGCTCCGGCACAGGTAGTCACAGGTTGCCCCCGCCGCGCAGTAAGCCGTGCCCGTAGGCGCCGCTTCGTGCACCCCCGCCACGACGCTGCAGTTCGAGCCGACGGCACACTCGATCTGACACGCCGCGGGGTTCTCGCCGCCGTCAGCGGGCTGTCCGCACGCGAGCGTGCACGTCGCGCCGGGCGCGCACGTCAAACCGCAGCTCGAGTCGTAAGCGCCCGCGCAATCGAGCGCGCACTCCGAAAACGGCTCGCAGGTCTCGTCACAGACCCCGAACTCGCCGCAGGTCGCGCTGCAGTGAGCCGACATGTTGCAGGAAAGTCCGGTGCACGACTCGGCGTTACCGCAGGCCATCACACAGGTCTCGCCTGCCGCACACTGCTTTCCAGCGCAGCTCGCGCCGCTGCAGTCGGAGTCGGCGCCGAGCAGGCAGTCCGTTTCCGGCACACTGCAGCGTGCGCAGCTGGACCGGTCGTAGTCACAGCTCTCCAAGCACGGCAGAGCGACGTCTTCGCCGGTGGCGGGTGGCGGTAGCCGCAGCGCCGCACAATTGGCGGCCGGGATGTCAGTGCCGTCGCAGGCCTCGCCCGCATCCTTCACGTCGTTGCCGCACACGCTGCAAGCGCTGGTGTCGTAACCGTCGCAAGTGTCATTGCAGCGTACGCTTCCACCACTGAACTCGCCGGGCTCACCGAAATCCACGCAGCTCGCGGGCGCGTCACCCAGATCGCTGCCGTCACAAAGCTCGCAAGCATCGCGTTGGTCACTGTCGCAGGCGCTCGGCCCCTGGCTCACGCACTCGTTGAAGGCGCTCGGACCGAGCTCGCACAACACGCACTCGCCCTCGATCGGCTCGCAGTCTTCGGCCACGGCGCAGGCGTCCGCGGGAACGCCGCCGCCGCCCTGGGTGGTGCTCGGGGCGCCCGCGGCGCCTCCGACGGAACCCGGCCCTCCCGTCGTCGTCACCGGGCTGGCCCCCCCACCGCCGCCGCCCGAGCTGGTGCTGGTGCTGGTGCCGCTCACACCGCCGCTGGCATTCGAAGAAGAAGCCATGGTCAGCATCGACGCCGTGCCACCGCTGCCACCCTGCTCCGTGCCCCCCGCGCCGCCGCTGGTCGCGCCCGCGTGGTCGGCGGAGACGGCCTGGGCGCAAGCAGCAGCGATCAGGGCGCCGCTGAGCACCCATGCACCCACCAGGACCGGCCGCTTCATCGAGCCAGTCATATTCCAAGGTCAACGACATTTGAAAGCTGGATTTCATGACGACAGAAAGTTTCACGCGGCAACGTGGGAGCTGTCTTGGGGTACCTCTAGGTGGCGTGACGCGATGGTGTCTCACGAAAGCTGCATTGCGAACGGACTAGGTGGGCCCTCGACGTGGGAATCGACGCCACGCGAGAAGCTTTTCCATCCACGCTCCATTCTGCGCCAGCAGCGCCAACACCGCAGAAAACGCGCAGAAAGCGCGCTTCTGAGAAGCCTAACGCCTTGGTTCTGGAAGCCGATCGGCTGTATGCTGAGCGGATGAAGTGCCTTTCGAAGCGGGGCTCGATCGCGAGGCACCGCGCGGGCCTGGCTCTCACAGGCTACGTCGCGCTCGCTGGCTGCCTCGCTCTCACCGGCTGCACTGGTGAAATCGGTGGCGCCAACCCAGCGCCCGCGGGGTCTGAGACCGACGGCGGCAACGGCAATGGCAGCGGCAGTGACGGCAGCGGCAGTGACGGCAGCGGCAGCGACGGCAGCAGCGCTAGCTCGACGACCACGGGCGGCGGCAACACGACGACCGGCGCCAGCACGGCCACCACCGGAGGCGGCGGCGATATCCAAGCAAACGGCGAAGGTTCCGGTCAGTTCATCACGGGCACGAGCTGTCAAATGGCAGGCGTGGACGCCGCTCCCACGGTGCTGCGCCGCCTGACGCGCCTCGAATATCAGCTGACCCTGCAAGATCTTCTGCAACTGAGCGAGCCCCCCAACGTCGACGCAGTGCCTGGCGACGTCGCGCAAGAAGGTTTCACCGCCTACGCCGAGCTGCACACCATATCGTCCACCCTACTCCGGACCTACCTGCAGGTCGCGCAAGCACAAGCCGATCTGCTCTTCGCCGACACGAACCGCTTGGCTCAGGTCGTCGGCTGCGACGTCGACGCGGCTGGCTGCCTCGACAGCTTCGTCACCGACTTCGGCGAGCTCGCCTACCGGCGCCCCCTCGAAGCCGACGAGGTATCGAACATCACGACGCGCGCCGCTGAAGTCGGCGCGAACACCGAGGATCAGTTCCGCTACGCGCTCGAAGTCATCCTCTCTTCCCCGAACTTCTTGTATCGGGTCGAGTTGGGCGACGCGACGGACGGCCTGTCGAACCTGACCGCGCGCGAAGTGGCTTCACGGCTCTCGTTCGCAACCTGGGGTCGCGCGCCTAGCCCCGAACTCTTGAGCCAAGCGGACGCTGGCGCCCTCGACACGCTCGAAGGGTTGCAGGCCGCCGCGACTCAAATGCTCGCCGACCCGCGCGCGCAGGTCTACTTCGAGACGTTTTTCCGCGAATGGCTCAACTACGACGAGATGAAAGCGCCCAAAGAGCCTGCGGCGGATTGGACGGCTGGGTTGATGCCGTCGATGCAAGACGAGACGGACGCTTTCCTCGCGGAGTTCGCCTGGAGTGCCGGCACCGACTTCTTCGGTGCGTTGACGGCCAACCACACGTTCGTCAGTCCCGCGCTCGCCGACTACTATGGCTTGCCGACTCCAGCAGCGGACGGACGCGTCGAGTTTCCCGCAGGAGACCCGCGCGCGAATACGGGCCTTTTGACCCACGCCAGCCTGCTGAGCGCCAAGTCCGACGGAGACTCCGTAGCGCTGCGCGGCAACTGGCTCCGCAGCACGTTCCTGTGTGAGCAGCTATACATCGACGCCGAGGAGCTCGACGCCATCGGCGAAGAGCTGGTCGGTCTGACGCGCATGCAGATCATCGCGGAGCGCAACGAACGCCCGCAATGCGCCGGCTGCCACTCGGCCATCGATCCCATCGGCGTCGGCTTCGAGCAGTTCGACCCCAGCGGCCGTTTCGACGCCAGCGTCGACCTCAGCACCTACCCCGTCACGCCCGCCTTTCCCGACGACGAGGCCGATCCGAGCTTCGACTCCGTCGCTCAGCTCGGCCAGAAGCTTGCCGCCATGCCCGCAGCGGCCGCGTGCCTCTCGAGCCGCGTATTCTTGTACGCCCACGGCCGCGACCCCGGCGGTCAAGATTCGTGCGCTGTCGAGCACTCCACCAAAGAGTTCATCGGCAACCAACGCAGCTTTTCTAGTCTGCTGCTCGGGCTCATCGAAGACCCGGCATTCCGCCTGCGCCGTGCGCCGGTCGCCCCGTAACACCAGACACACCAACGTAGAGATCGACCATGCCTTTTCGACCGTTGTCCCGCCGAACCATCCTGCGTGGAGCCGGCGTTTGTGTGGCACTCCCCTTTCTCGAGGCGATGCTCCCGAAGCGCGCGATCGCTCAAGATGAAGTGAAGCGCTTCATCGCGTTCTTCTACCCGAACGGCACCGATCCCCGCAGGTGGAACCCGAGCCCGGGTGCACTCACCGCCGACAGCCTCACCGAGTGCCTGCAAGACCTGGCTGGCTTCGCTGCGGAGGGTCAGTACCCGGCCGGCGAAGCGCTGTTTTCGGACATCACCGTCATCACGGGCACGAACCACAGCGGCATCTCCCCCGAAATCCACCAGCCCTCGCTGGCGCTCTCGGCGCACAAGGGGGTGGCCAACAACTACACGCCACCCGAAACCCTCGATCAGTATCTGGCGGATCGCATCAGTGGTGACACGGCGTTCCGGCAGCTGGCGCTGTCGGCGACACCGAGCACCGACGTGACCCAAGGGCACATCTCGTTCAACGCCTCCGGCCAGGTGACGCCGATGCGAAACCCCGCCGACGCCTTCGACACCGTGTTCGGCTCGCTCGACCCCGACGGCAACAACGGCGCCGAGGCCGCGCGCGTGCGCCAACAGAGCGTGCTCGACGCCATCGAAGCGGATGCCGAGCGGCTGAAGCTGCGACTCGGCGCCGCCGACCAAGTACGCGTCGAGCAGTACACCACCGCGGTGCGCGAGCTCGAGCAACAGATCGCGGCGATGCCGGCCAGCGGCTGCACGGTGCCCACGGCGCCTTCGATCGAGCGCAATGCCAGCTGGCACGAGAAGATGAAGGCCTTCACCGATCTCACGGCGCTCGCCATGGCCTGCGATCTGACCCGCGTCGCCTCGCTCCAGTACAGCGACAGCTGGGGTGTGCATTACGGCGACTACCCCATGGGTGACGGGCTCGAAGCCCTGAGCGAGTGGAGCGACCATTTCATCTCGCACAAGCTGGATGACACGGACCGCGCCACCGATCTCGACGGGCTCGACCGCGGCCAGGCCCAACAGATCGCCGACTCGCGCGTGGTCATCACCTCACGCTTCAAGGTGCGGCGTTTTGCTTACCTGGTGCAATCACTGAAGAACATCACCACGCCGACCGGTACCCTGCTCGACGAGACCATGGTCATGTACATCTCGGAGAACGGCGACGGCGACAGCCACGCCCGCCAGAACATGCCGATCTTGCTCGCGGGCGGCGTCGGCGGCATGACGGGCGGCCGCGTGATCGCCGCGGATGACAAGGTCACCGGTTCGGTGCACGGGGGCATCATCAATCGTTTCGGGCTGCCGATCGAAGACTACGGCGACCCCGCGGGTCCTCCGCTCACCGAGATCTGAACTCAGGTTCACGGCCCCCCCGGGCTCTCACGCGCTGCGTCTTCACGACTTCTCACTTTTTTCGCCACTGCGCGGCCCGCGGCGCAGGTGCGGCTCGTGCTTTGTGCTGCCACTCGAAAGAGCACGCATCGGTGCACACGGCGCGCGCCAAAATCGATGCCGTGCCAACGCCAGCAGCCCTTTTGCCGACTTACCGGCTAGGCGTGCGGTACCTTTGAGGAACAGTGGCAAATCCTATTTCATTACGGCTGACGGACAAACGCGAGAGCGGTTTCCAACGCACGAGCGAGAAAGGTACAGCGGAAGGAAGGGAGGCGGTCGCGCTGAAGGACGAGCCAGGGCCGCCCTTGGAAGCCATCGTTCAGGCACACAATCAGGCGCTGATCGAGCGCGCTGGCAGCCTGTTCGAGCTTCCGTTGGTGGTGCTGACCGAACAGCGGGACCAGGCGCTCGAGCGCCTCGCAAGCGCCGAGCAGCGCGCCGCCGAAGAGCGGCGGTGCTGGGTCTCCGAGCACGACTCGTTCATCCGTTTTCTGATGACGGAGCACGAAGCGAAACTCGGCGAGCTGCGGGCCGACTGCGAGCGCCTGCGCGCGGAGCTGGCAGCCAGCCGCGCTGCCGAGCGCGACGCCGACGCTACCGACGTCATCCTGGCGTCCGAACGTGCCTGGGACGAGCCAGAACTCGAGGCCTTGCAGCAAGCCCTCGATGCGGCCAACGCCGAGATCGACGAAACGCGCGCCGATGCGCTGCGGCTTCAAGAAGAGCGCGACGATGCCATTCGCGCGACGGACGACGTGCGCCTCGAGCTGATGAGCGAGCTCGAGAGCTCCCGCGACGAAACCTTCCAACTCGAGAGCCAGCTCGATGAAGTGCATCGGCTGCTCGAAGACGTCCGCGACCAGACGCAGGGCGAGGTGCTGCGCCTCACCGAAGAGCTGGGCGACCTGCGTGCCGAGCTCGCCGCGAAGAATGACGAAATCCAACGGCTCCGAGCGCGCCTGCTGGCCCATACGGTCCCCGTGGCACGTCCCACTTCGCTCCCCCGCCGCTCCAGCGTCTGATTGCTGAGCGCCGCAGGCGTGGTAGATGGCGGCGGCGCTTCGAGGGCGCACCTCGATGCCGTCGCGCGCCGTCCTGTTCCTAGTCTTGGTCTTGGGCCTGCTCAGCGCGTCGTCCTCGATCGTCTTCATCAAGCTCAGCCGGCTCGACCCAGTGCTGCTGGCGGCGGGCCGGCTCGCGGTCGCCAGCCTCCTGATCGCGCCCTGGTTCATACGCGACGCGCGCACACACCGGACGTTCTTCCGCCGCGAGGGCCGGCGCACGCTCGGTCCGGGAGTGCTGCTCGGGCTCCACTTCATCAGCTGGATCATCGGCGCTCGCCTGACACCCGCAGTGAACTCCTCGTTGCTCGTGAACATGGTGCCGCTCGTGACGCCGCTGCTCCTCGCTACCATCGCTCAGGAGCAGTTGCAGCGAGCGGAGCTCTGGGCGACCGTCGTCGCCTTCGCGGGGGTGGTGTGGCTCACGGGATCCGATCTCGAGCTCAGCCGCGAGTACTTCCTGGGCGACCTGGTGTGCTTCGGCTCCATGATCCTGTTTGCCGTTTATCTGGCCTTCGGTCGCAAGAATCGCGATTTTCCAAGCGTTTGGCTCTACATGTGGCCGGTGTACACGGGCGCAGGTTTGGTGTGTGCGGCGATTGCCGGTGTCACCAGCGATCTCTCGGCGATCCAATGGACTTCGCGCGAGCTTTTCCTCGTGCTCGGGCTCGGCGTGATCCCGACCGTGGTCGGGCACGGCTCATTGAACTACGCGCTGAAGCAGCTGCGCGGTCAGGTCGTCGGCGTCGCGAACCTCGGCCAGGTGATCTCCGCGGGCGTGCTCGCCTTCTTCTTTCTCAACGAGGTGCCACACCCCACGTTTTACCCCGCGAGCGGGCTCATCGCGATCGGAGTGGCGCTGGTATTCCGAAAGCGCGCACCGTCCTGAGTCAGTCGAGCCCGGGGACGATCACCGCCAGTCCCGCCCAACCGTGGAGGTACACGTCACTGGCTCCCGTGGCGATGGGGCCACCCTCCGTGCCCGACGCTCGTGCGGCGGGCGCAGCGTCGAACTCGAGGCGGTAGTCGAGATAATCGAACCCGACCATCGCCAGCAGGCTGTCGCTGAGCGCGTAACCCAGCATCACACCCGCGTCGAAAGCCCCGCCGCCCACGCCCCCGAACCAGTAGTCTTCCGAGATTTCGCCGGTCTCGAGCAAGAAGCGATAGCCGCCGCGCACGCCGAACGCGAGCTTGCCCACGTTGAAACGCGAGTCGACCCCGACGCGAATGTACTCGTACTTCACGTCCGGCACGACGCAGGACCCACCACCAGGTATGTCGCGTGCCTCGATCGAGTTGAGGAAACACGGATCGATCTCGCCCGTCGGATCGACGACATCGAGGTTCTCGTCGCCGTACACCAAGTACTCGTGTTTGCCGTAGCCGGTGACGATGCCTAGCTCGTGACCAGAGAACGGGATGCGCAGGCGGGGGCCGAAGAAGATGCGCAGCGTCTCCGCCTGAAATTTCAGCGTCAGCGGGTCGCCGTTCGGATCGGTGAACGCCGCTTCGAGCTTGTGCGGAAACCCCTGTTCCAAGCCCAGCTCGACGCCGAGGTTGCCCATGAAACCGGAGGAGAACAGCGCGATCGGATATGCGCGCAACGTGCTCACCCACGCCCAACCGCCGTTCGAGATGTCGAGGTTTGGCGTCGTGCTGCCGGAATAGGCGAACGAGCGGTACGAGTACCCGAAAGCAAAATGCAACTCGAGCGGTGACAAGCCAAGATCTGCCTCGTCGTCGGCTTCGGGCTCGTCCTCGGGCGCCGGTTCCTCAGCCAGCGCGTCCTCTTCCGGCGGGGGTTCCTCCAGCGGAGGGTCCTCGCCCACGGGCTCCTCTGCAGGTTCTTCGGGCGGCGGTTCCTCCTGGGGTGGCGGCTTCTGTGCTTGCTTCCTCGTGGCCACCGCCGCCGCTGGCTTCGCCTTCTTGCCGGTGGCTTTGGGTGCGTCGATGTCTTCGAGCAACTCGGCCACACGCTCGGGGAGCAGCGCGCGGATCTTCGTGTTCAGCTTGTCTGCGGTCGGCGCCCGCATCTTGAACTTCTGCAGGAGCTCGCCGGTCGCGGCATATACCGCCAACAGCACCGACCATTCGTCGTTCTGGTCCGAAACGTTGCCGACGACGATTCCGGCGACCCCGAGTTCATGGGCCTTGTCCTTGTAGGTTCCCTTCGGTTCGTTGATGCCCACTCTGTCCGCGGGTTTGTCCTTCACGACCGAGAGCTCCCCTGCGTCGTTCAGGGCGTCCGCGACCTCTTTTCGGACGTCCTCGGCGTAGGGTCCGTCGAAGGTACCCACTGCGACGGGCTTGGCCGCCCACGCCAAGTTCGTGCCCCCCAGTAGGGCGAGCAGGGTGCTCACCAGCACCACCAGGCCAAAAACCCATGCCCGTGCCGTGTGAATGGGCTGGGTGTGGAACTGAGTGCGGAACTGATTTGCCTCTGATCCAGGGAGGGATAAACTCGTGGGCAGATGGCTCGACGGGGATCCCTTGATTTCTCGCATCATTCCGCTTCTTCCACCTGCTTCTGGGGTACGGGGCGACGTCCCTTCGCCGCCCCGTGCATGCCTCTGGGAGTCGCCCTAACATGACCGTCGGCCGGTGCCTACCCCGCCTACGATGTGCGCCTGGGATCGTTTGTCTGATCGCGGCAGTTCCTGTCAGCGCTTGCGTTTCGTCGGTCGACGGGTCGTCCCAAGAGCCGCTGCCCCAGCCCGTCGAACTCACCAAACGCACTGCACGCGCAGAACTGTGCGCCGGTCGCACCGAGATCGGCGCCTGGCAGCCCGACAAGGATGGCGTCGCTCACGTCGACATCGACACGAGTCACTGCGGCCTCACGGGCGACCCGCTCTACTTCACCTCGCTGGGCGGTGACGCCAGCCACTGGGCGGCACGCGGCGTCACGTCCATCTACCGCTCCAGCAGCTCAGGCTTTCGCGTCGTCGTCCTGCGATCCCGTGCACCCGAGCTGGCCGACAGCGCCGCATGGCACGTCAACTGGATGGCGCGTAGCCCCGACGTGCAGAGCCCGGGTCTCTGCACCGGGCGCACCAGCCCCGCGGCCTTCAAGCAGTACGAAGACGGCGGCGTCAGCGTCAGCGTCGATCTCCGGCACTGCGACTTCGAGGAAGCCCCCGTCGTGCTCACCTCGCTCGGCGGCGTCGAAGGCCACGCCGCCACGCGCGGCGCCACCTCGCTCTACGGAGTCTCCGCCGATCGTTTCACCGTGTTCATTCAGAAACCCGGCATCACGACCGCCCAAGCCGAAGCGTGGGGCTGGCACGTCAACTGGTCCGCCTCCCCACCCAACAACGACAGTGGCGAGTACTGCACCGGCAAGTCGACGCTCGCCAACACCGTCTGGAAGCAATATGGCAAGAGCGGCCTGTCGACCCGACTCACGACCACCGGCTGCCAAGCGCCGCTCGTCTTCGCGACCCTGAGCGGCGACCGCAGCCATTGGTACACCACCGGCGCCAGCTCCATCTACGGTGCTGATGCGAACGGCTTTCGGATCTACGTCAACCGCACCGGCGTCACCCCTGCCTTCGCCAGCGACAACGGCTGGCACGTCCACTGGACTCGAGTCAGCCCGACGACACGGTGATGCCCGGGTCGGCCAGAGTCGTTCTACCTACCAAGTTCTGCGGCCCCTCCAGCGCTAACGGTCCCGACCTGGACCGAGTCGAGCGTCGCATTGCAGATAGCCCCATCGAGACGCGGCGATCTGCTCCGGCGGGGCGCCTTGACGCGCTGCTCGGACAGCCAGCGCGGCTGTTGGTTTCTCCGCGATCTCGACGCGTTCCCCTGGCGACGTTCGCCGTGGCACCGCTCTTGCTGGTGCCTTTGCATGGCCCACCGCGATCCCTATTACGATCCCGTGAAGATACCCAAAAACAACGGCCGCGCGCTACTGAGCCTGCTAGGCGCGCTCCTGGTTTTGGCAGCACTAGTGGTGATCGGCGTTGGCTTCGTCGATGCCGGTACCGTGGCGCCTGAAGAAACCGAAGGCCCCACTCCTCCCGTGAATGCTCCGGGAACGTTGCCTCGTTAGTGCCGCAGGCGATCGAGCCTGACCCACGCCGATAACGCTCGGCGCAGGATGAGACCTGCGCACGGCGCGGATGCTGCTTCGATTTTTGATAAGGCGGGGCACGGGCGCCCCCTTTCTTCAACGAATGAAGCGCACCATCATCGGCACACTGGGGTTCATCGTCACGGCTACCATGGCGGCATGCGGCAGCTCCGGGGCGGACAACGGGGGCAGCGAAGGCACCTCGCTCGGCACCACCGGCACCACCGGCGCCGACACTGGGAGCAGCAGCGCCGGCTCCAACACCAACACCTCTGTCAGCGCGGGTAGCGTCAGCGGCGCCACGGGTTCCGCGAGCGCCAGCACCGACGGCGCAACCACGATGGGCGGCGGGGGCGGAGACTCTAGCAGCAGCACCAGCACGGCGAACGGTGGCACCAGCACGGCGAATGGCGGCGCCAGCAGCACGAACGGCACGAACGGCTCCGGCGGCACGAACGGCGCCAGCTCGAGCGGCGGTATCGGCGGCGGCCCGGGTGAATCTGTGTGCGGCGTGACTCCCGCGCAAGCCGTGGGTCACGTGGTGATGGAAAACTTGTGCCGCGGGGTCGTGGCTGCGCGCGCCGACGACGGCAACTTCATCAGTTGGCGGCTGATGGGCTACGAAGATCCCGGGCTTGGATTCAACGTTTACCGCGACGGCACCAAGGTCAACGACGCGCCCATCACGGACTCCACGAACTTCATCGATGCCGGAGCGCCCGCCGACGCTAGTTACACGGTGCGCGCCGTGGCCGGGGATGTGGAACAGGGAGATTCGGCAAACACGCGCGGAGGTGCAACCGCCACGCCCACGTGGGCCCAAAACTACCTGAGCATCCCGCTCTCGACCACGGAGGGCTACACCGCGGGCGACGCCTCGCCTGGGGACCTGAACGGAGACGGAGACTACGAGCTCGTGGTCAAGGAGGAGCAGACGCCCCGCGACCCGTCACAAGACGGCGTCACGGGGCAGCCCAAGTTCGCGGCCTACGACACCGACGGCACGTTCTTGTGGCGCGTCGATCTCGGGATCAACATCCGCGAAAGCGAGCACACGACGCCGTTCGTCGTCTACGATCTCGACGGTGACGGCGCTGCGGAGTTGGCGGTAAAGACGGCGCCAGGGACGCGCGACGGCACTGGCCAGTTCCTGAGCACGGGCCCGGCCGCAGACGACGACGACTCCGCCGATTACCGCAACGGCGCCGGGAAGATCGTGAGCGGGCCCGAATATCTGACGATCTTCAGCGGCATCGACGGCGCGGAACTCGCGACGATGGAGTACCATGCCCCCATCACGAGCGGAAGCTTCGGCGACAACAGCGGCAACCGCTCGGACCGCTACAACGCCACCCTGGCCTTCGTGGACGAGAGTGGGCGCCCCAGCGCGATCATGCAGCGGGGCTACTACGAGCGGACTACTTTTGGCGCCTACAACTACCGCGAGGGGCAACTGTCGTTGCTCTGGGACTTCGACTCCAACGACGCCGGAAACGGAGACTTCGCCGGCATGGGCACCCATAGCGTGATGGCCGCCGACACCGACGGCGATCTGCGGCAAGAGATCATTCCCGGCGCCGCAACCATCGGACCAGACGGTGAAGGCAAGTGCGCGGTCGATTTCTACGGCCACGGCGACGCGCTCCACATCACTGATCTGGTGCCGTCGCGACCTGGGCTCGAGGTCTTTCAACCGACGGAAGCCACCGGCGTGCCGAGCTACTTCGTGCGCGACGCAGACACGTGCGAAATCCTATGGCAAGGACCCAACAGCGCCGACGAAGGCCCTGGACGAGGCGCCGCGGATGACATCGATCCAGAGAACCCCGGCGGCGAGGTGTGGACCAACAACGCCGGACTGTTCGACGCCGAAAGTGGCGACAACCTCGGCGATCGGCCGTCAGAAACGAACTTTTTGGTGTGGTGGGACGGGGACGAGAGCCGCGAGCTCTTGAATTCGAATCGCGTCACGAATTTCGACGGCGAGGGCGGCGGCTTCACCGCCGACGGCTGCACCTCGATCAACGGCAGCAAGTCCGTACCCACGCTCAGCGCCGACCTCTTCGGCGACTGGCGCGAAGAGATCGTGTTTCTGTGCGGCAACTCGCTCCGCGTCTACACCACGACGCACCTCACGGCGCGCCGCATCTACACGTTGATGCACGATCCGCAATACCGCGCCAACGTCTCCTCGCAGAACGCGAGCTACAACCAACCGCCGCACACCAGCTTCCACATCGGCGCTGGCATGGTGGAACCACCTCTTCCTGACATCACCGTCAGGTAGCGCAACGCACCTGCGTTAGATACGGTTCATGCTGGGAGTGATGGCACGGCCTCGCGTTCCATGAACGTTTCGAGCAGTTCGAGCGCGACAACTGACCTATCAGCGACGTCGGTTCGCACGGCGTAGGGTGTGGCGCGGAAGCCGCTGCAAGTGCGGGAGCCGCTCGCTCGATATGTGTTGCGAGAAGCCGCATGGGCGGCTGCCACCAGCGTCGCGACGAGCGCGGGGGACCCAGCGAGCGGCGCGGGGGACCCAGCGAGCGGCGCGGGGGACCCAGCGAGCGGCGCGGGGGACCCAGCG
>JAICQQ010000321.1 GCA_025937785.1 Polyangiaceae bacterium | reverse complement strand
CGGTCGGGCTCGACGATGTAGAGCGGGGGTGACTGCCACATCTCCGAGTCGCGCTTCTCGCTGCGTTTGTACTCGATGGGGAGCAACGTCTTCTGGGTGACGTTCTGCACCGCTGCGTTCTGGAACTCGTTGTAGACCAGGCGAATCGAGTCGTACTCTTTGCGCAAGAACGGGGTGAGCACGCGGCGCACGCCAGGGCGAATGGCATCGAGGCTCATGTCGCCCCAAACGTGCTCCCAGTAGTCGTGAATCGGAGCCCCGCGGCGCCGGAAGTAATCGCGGCCCTTGCGTCCGACGATGGCGAAGCTGACGCGCTTGCCGGCGGCTTCTTCGGCCTTCCAAATGTTCATCGCCGCCTTGCAGATGTTCGTGTTGAACGAGCCGCACAGGCCTTTGTCGCTGGTCAACACTACCAGCATGATGGACTTCTCTTCGCGCCGGGCGAGCAGCGGGTGCACGTCTTCGGAGTTGTCTGGCAGACCGAGAGCTTCTGGACCGGCCGCGTGCGCCATGTTGGCCGCGATGTGCTGGAGCACGTCGCCGATACCGTCGGCGTAAGGCCGCAACGCCACGGTGCGCTGCTGCGCACGCGTCAGCCGCGCGCCTGCTACCAGCTTCATCGCTCGCGTGATCTTCTGCGTTGACTTGACGCTGGAAATGCGTTTGCGGATCTCTTTCAGGTTCGCCATGGGAAGTTCGGGGCGGAACCTAGTCAAGTTCGCGCACGTTCACAAGCTCTGCTGACGCCCTGATCGCACCGCCGGCCGGCGCCCCGGTGTTGCGGGCCCGAAGTGCAGTCGGGGTGTACTTCCCGGGCTGCGCGAAGTTCGCGCAGTTCTAAGGGGCCCTGCACATGTTGCGGGGGGTCTCCACGGGACGGCGGTCGCGCGAGAGTGAAACACTGGAGGCGCAGGCGCCCGCCCGTCTTTCCGGATCTGGCATGGGGCATGCTCACCCCCGGCTCACCCAAATCACAGGAGGTGTCGCATGATGACATTGCACAGGGACGAGCCCAGCTTCACGCGGATCGAGGTGTCCGGCCGCCTCGAACACAGCGACTACGAGCGCATATTGCCGGAGCTCGAAGCGCTGGTGGCACACGGCAAGGCACGCGTGCTCCTCGAGCTGCACGACTTCAAGGGCTTCACTCCAGCCGCGTTGGTCGATGAGCTCAAGTTCGACTTCCGGCACCGCAAGGATTTCGAGAAAGTAGCGGTCGTCAGTGACTCCGCCCTGCAGGAGCTCGGAATTCGCATGGTCCGACCGTTCTTCGCAGGGCGCGTCAAGATCTTCGACGCCACCGAGCGCGACGCCGCCGAGGCGTGGATCCGTCAAAACTGACACAGCTCGGGCGCGCTCGGCTGCGATTCACGAGAGGCCAATAACGCAAAGCCGCGAAGGATCTCGGGAAGCGCACTAAGATTCGCCCGCGACGGCTAAAGCGAGTAGTAGCCTGCGGATGG
Organism: Polyangiaceae bacterium; assembly: GCA_025937785.1. GTDB lineage: Bacteria > Myxococcota_A > Polyangia > Polyangiales > Polyangiaceae > JAICQQ01. The sequence continues at coordinate 6,357 of JAICQQ010000321.1, read as the reverse complement.
GGCAGTACAGACTGAGGCATGCCTTCTTGGTTCCCAGTCTCGTCAGCTGGCTGAGATTGCCCCTGGCAGCAGTGTTCGTGTTCGCCGCGGACAGTCCGCAGGTTGCACTCGTGCTGTTGGTCGTTGCAGCTGCGACGGACATGGTGGACGGCTGGTATGCGAGGCGTTTTCGTCAGGCCACCGCGACCGGGGCGGTCATCGACGGCGCCACCGACAAGGCGTTCATGGCGACGGTGGTGGTCACGCTGATCGCGCAGGACAAGGTGAGCCTGCTAGGCGCCTTGCAGCTGGCCACGCGGGAACTGGGCGAACTTCCCCTCGTGCTCTGGTGGGCGCTGCACCGCGATCGACGGCAAGCGCGTGCAGAAGATCCCAAAGCCAACGCCATCGGCAAGCTCTGCACGATCTTCCAGTTCGCAGCCGTGACTGGCGCCCTTACGGGTGCCAGCTGGAAGCACCTCGCGCTCGGCGCTTCCGCGCTCATGGGTTGCCTGGCGGCGTGGAGGTATTGGCAACGCGAGCTCGGGAATCGCTAGCGATGCAGCGAGATCGGCTTTGTCTCCACATGCTGCGCGCCCTTCGTGCGCGCTGCGCGCTCGCGTGGACATCCGCACTTGCGACCCGTGTGACACGCGCGCGATCCTAAGAATGTGTCCGCCACCAGTGCAGTCTTGAACAGCGAGGCGATCAGGTGAAACGCCGTGGAGCGTTCCGGTAGCGCTGCATGCGGCTCTCAAAACGAGCCGTCGCACGCCCGCTCGAAGTCCACAGTCGCTCTGCCGAGCGTTCTGCGGAGAGCCCATGGCAGCGCCGCCGAAAGCGCGATCGCAGCGCTCGCGAGGCCGTTCAATCCGCATAATTGTTTGTTTTTATTAATGAAAATGGCAGGGGATTTTCGCCGTCATTTTTCCAGATTTAACTGATGCGGTAACCGACAGAACCCATTATAGTCTCACTGCAATTAGCGTGGACCAACTGAGTCCTGAGGAGATTGCCTGTGCCCATTGAAGTACCGAACGTCCAGATCCTCATCGTCGACGATGACAAAGCCATTTGCGACTACATGCAGACGCTGCTCGAGAAGGATGGGTTCTCGGTCAAGACCATGAGCGACCCGACGACGGTCGAAGAGGAGGTGCGCCAGGGTTCGTACCACGTGATCATCCTCGATCTCATGATGCCGAAGCTGGACGGGATCGAAGTCCTCCGCAGAATCCGAGCCATCGACAGCGATGTCGCCGTCGTGATTTTCACGGCTCACCCGAATCTCGACACGGCGGTTGCCTCGATGAAGCTCGACGCCGTCGACTACATCAAGAAACCTTTCAACGTCGACGAATTCCGCGAAGTACTCGCACGCGTGATGAAAAAGAAGGGGCTCGCGAGAACTCCGGAAGAACAGCTCCACAAGATCATCGGCGATACGATTCGTTCCATGAGAAAGGAACGGGAGCTGACCCTCAAGCAAATGAGCCGGCGCACCGGACTCAGCATCTCGCTCTTGTCCCAGATCGAACGCGCGGAATCGAGCCCCTCGATTTCGAGCTTGTACAAGATCGCGATGGCACTGGACTCGAAGATCCAGGAACTCTTCGGAAACAATTAGAAGCCCGAGGCATTTCGAAGACTTGCCCGCCCGGGAGCCGGCCAGGCGAGCAAGCTTGACAGAATCGACGTTGCGGCACATACATGTCGCACAATCGAACCGCGCGGAATTTCGCCCACCTTGAGTGACGCGCTCTACAAGTATCACTCTAAGCCGTTGGGCCCGCGCGAAGCAGCCTCGCGCAAGCGTGGTTCCGGCGATTGATGATGTGGGCACGAAAGGTCGCCCTCCTCATGAAAGCCGATTCCCCGAAACCGTCGAAGCCCAAGCACCTCGGCCTGGACACGCTGGCGGTGCGTGGCGGCGAACGCCGTCAGAACGGGCACGACGCGGTCACCGTGCCCATCGTGTGCACGGCCACCTATGGTTTCAGTGGTACCAGCGAGATGCGGGACCACTTCGAAGGCCGCATCGCGCGCGAAGAGTATGGCCGCTACGGCAACCCCACGGTGCGAGCGGCCGAGGCCAAGGTGGCCGCCCTCGAGGGTTCCGAGACGGCGGCCCTGTTCGACAGCGGCATGTCGGCGATCACCAGCACGCTCTGGGCGATGTTGAAGCCCGGGGATCATATCGTGCTCACGTCGGACTGCTACCGCCGCACGCGCCAGTTCGTGAAAACCGTGCTCGCCCGCTATGGCATCGAAAGCACCTTCGTCGATCCCAGCGACTACGACGCCATCGATCGGGCGATCGTGGACGGGAAAACCCGGTTGCTGCTCACGGAGTCGCCCACCAACCCCTACCTGCACGTGGTCGACGTGGTTCGACTGGCCGAGATCGCACAGCGACACCGCCGCGTAAAATTGATCATCGACTCCACGCTCGCGACCCCGGTGAACCAGCGGCCCCTCGAGCTGGGCGCCGATTTGGTGATTCACTCCTGCACCAAGTACATCGCCGGGCACAACGACGTCTTGGCAGGCGCCGTCTGCGGCTCTGAGCCGCTGGTCCAGGCGCTGCGCGACTTCCGCGGCATGGTCGGCGGGGTCCTCGACCCGCACGCGGCTTACCTGCTCCTGCGCGGCGCGAAAACCCTGGGCCTGCGTATGCAGCGCCACAACCAGAGCGCCCTCGCCATCGCACGGTTTCTGGAGCGGCACCCGGGCGTCGAGCGGGTGTACTACCCAGGCCTCGAAAGCCATCCAAACCACGCCGTCGCGCGCTCGCAGATGAAGGGGTTCGGGGGCATGGTCAGCTTTTTGGTCCAGGGAGATCTCGACACCTGCTCGCGCTTCATCGATGCCTGTGAGCTGCCCTCCATCGGCCCCTCCATGGGCGGCGTCGAAACGCTGATCGAACAGACGGCCCTGATGTCCTTCTACGAGCTCACCACCGAGGAACGCTTGCAGCTCGGGATCCGCGACAACCTGGTGCGCCTCTCGGTGGGAATCGAGGACACCCAGGACCTGATCGACGATTTGGAGCAGGCCCTGCGCCGCGCTACCCAGTAGGGCGCCGCTGCTGCTCGTGATCCCGGATGGTCCGATGCACGAACTCGAGTTTGTCGCTCGCGCGCGGGCACACGGCAAAGGGGTACGCGTCAGGGTGGCCCATGCTGCGATTCAACCCGTTCAAGGCCAATGTCACCGCGTGGAACCCCTCCATCAGCGACGCGAACTCGTCGACGTCCACCCTCGATGCCCGCACCGTCCCCGAGGACGCGTCCGGTGTGCGCACGGCCAAGCCGTAGCTCTGAGCCGTCTCCAAGGTATCGACCATGTGCAGGTAGTGGGCGAACGTCTCGGCCCAGTCCTCCCACGGATGCATGGTCGCGTAGGCGCTGATGTGCGTTTGCTCCCAGTCGGCAGGCGGACCTTGCTTGTAGTGGCGTTCGAGCGCTGCGCCGTAATCGGCACGCTCGTCGCCGAACAGTTCGCGGAACGCAGCCGTTCGTCGCCCGTCCGCGATCAATCGATCAAAGTAGTAGTGGCCGATTTCGTGGCGCAGGTGTCCCAGGGTCGTCCGATACTTCTCACCTAGCTTCTGCCGTTGCTGTTCGCGGTACGCCGGGTCGGCCTCCGCAACGTCGAGCGTGATCAGCCCGTCTTCGTGACCGGTCGTGACAGGCGCCTCCAGGGTCCCTCGCAGGAAACGGAATGCGAGCCCCGTCTCAGGCGCCACAGACTTGGGGACTACGGGTAGCCCCAGGGCTTGCAGCGTGAACAAGAGCCGCCGCTTGGCGCTCTCGAGCCGCTTCCACGCGACGACATTGGCTTCGAGGGATAGATCGGGGATCGTCTGGCTGAGCGCGCAGGACGCGCAGTACGCCGAGTCGGAAGGCTGCGGCACGAGCCAGTTGCAGGCGTCGTGCTCTACGGCATTCAGGCAGGCACGGAGCACGCGCTGCTTGCCATCACGCTCTTCAACCAGTTCGGGAGCGTGCCCTGGCCTCTCGCTGAGCACCCTGAGGTCGCGCCGTTCGGCGTCGTAGCCGAGACGGCAGCCGCAGCGTGTACAACTGGTGCTCTCGAAATACAGCTGCTGGCCGCACTCATCGCAGGAAAACAGTTTCATGATGGCTAGCATGTGGCACGCGTCGTCGCGGCCGACAAGGCACGACCGCGGTAACAATCAGCACATCATCGAACCACGAGGCATCGCGCGACAGCAGCACGGTCTGCAGCGCGCCCAGCGAGACGATTTGCCTCGCCCCGAGGCCGAAACTTACGACCGTGTGCGTCGCCGTCGGAAGCCGGCCACCATGCCGAGCAGCAGCGCGCCGAGCAAGCCCGACGAAGCCGGCACTCCCACCACCGCGCACGAGCATCCGCCGTCGTCGCCGTCTCCGTCGCCGTCGCCGCCACCCGCATCGGGATCCGACCCACCGGCGCCGCCCCCGTCGCTGCCGGTGGCATTGTTGCCGGTACCGTTGCCGTCGCTGCCAGTGTCGCCGTCGCTGCCGCTGCCGCTGCTCGGGGAGCCTTCGCCGCCGACGGCGTTCGCGCCCCCTGCCCCGTTGTTGTTGGCTGCACTCGAGCCGCTGTCGGCCCCGGTGGCGCTGCTATCGGTGGGGCCGCTCGTGGTGTCGTTCGAGGAGCCGCTGTTGCCGGACGAGCTGCCGGCGTCGCTCGACTCGACGAGGCAAACGCCGGTCTCGTCGCCACCACCAGTGCCTCCCGTGGTGTCATCGGCCGGTGGCACGAACCCCGAGTCCGCTCCATCCGTGCCCGATTCGGAGTCCGAGTCGCTGCTGCCGCTGCTCGATCCGTCGGTCGCCGTGTCAGTGCCGTTGGTGCCCGAATCGACGCTCGACACGCTGACGGAACCCACGTCGTTGGTGCCGCTCCCAATGTAACAGTAAAATCCCTCGGCGCACTCGGCGTCCGAGCTGCATTGCGTCAGGGCCGGCTGACAATAGCGAAAGACGGGGCAATCCTCGGGGCAGTTGTCGTTGTTCTCGTCGATGTCGCAGCTGTCGTCTCCGCACACCGAGGCGCTGCTGCCGCCCCCCGAGGTGGAGCTGCTGTTGGCCCCCACTTCTTCGCCGCACACGTAGCCCTCGGCGCAGTCGGCGTTCGAATCGCACTCGGCAGGCGCGCAGTACGAGATCGTGTCGCAGTCGGCGGGGCACGAGTCCGGGTCCTCCGCGCCGCCTTCGCAAATGCCGTCGCCGCATTCGACCTGGGCCGAGCTCGAGCCCCCCGACCCCGTCACCACCGACGACGTGCTCGCTGACGTCTGGAGGCAGCGAAACCCGTGTCCGCAGTCCGCGTCCACCCGGCATTCCTGGGCCCACGCCGCTGCTGGCGTGAAGCCGACCACCAGCGCCAGCTTCCAACCCATGCTCATCGCTCGGAACCCAAGACTGCTCGCTGTCATATCCGACCATTGTGCCCGAAACGCGGCTGGCTGTCCCGCACCCGTTCCCGACACGCCGGCGCTCGGCGCGCACCCTCAGGCACTTGGCAGCACGAACGGACGCGGTAGCAGATCAGCGAGCCGGCAGGTGTCTTCCCCACCAAGTAGGATGACGGCGTCGGCGGCCATGAACTCTGCCATGACTTGGCGACACGCGCCGCACGGCATGCGCTCGCTGGTGGCCTGGGTAGGGCTGCCCATCGACACGGCCAGGGCCACCAAGCGCGTCACGCCGCTGGCGATGGCGCTGAAGATCGCCACGCGTTCGGCGCAGACCGTGAGGCCGTAGCTGGCGTTCTCGACGTTGGTGCCCCGGAACACCCGCCCATCTGCCGCAAGCACCGCGGCGCCCACGCGAAACCTCGAGTACGGTGAGTACGAATGCTCGTAGGCCTCGCGGGACGCGATCAATAGCTGTTCCAGCGCGGATTCAGTGGGGTCAGCCATCGTTCGAAGCGTACCCGAGCTTCGCGCGTCCTGTCAAAAGAGGCAGGGCTGCTCGTAGCGACGGGCTAGCTCAGGAACGGCAGAATATCGTCGAGCGCGCTCACCGCTGCGCTCGAGTAGGCGTCGTAGCCCTGGTACCAGCTTTCACTACCCATGTGAAGCCGGCCGTAGCCGCCGTTGCCGTCGATGCGGTAGTCGGCGGGATCGAGGCCCATCGCCTGGAGCACGTTGCCGAGATACTGGTTGTACAGCATGCCAGGATCGGGCGAGCCGTTGTCGCCGTCACCGCGCTCTTGGCGGTAGTCGACGTACTGCCCCGTCGTGAAGAAGCGCCCGGCGCTTCCGGCGGTGATCACGGGCATCTCGATCTGGGTGTGGGTCTCGGAGCCCGCTTCCTGCGTCCACTGCAGCAGCGTCCGATCGAGCAGCGTGGTGCCGTCCCCCTG
>JAICQQ010000441.1 GCA_025937785.1 Polyangiaceae bacterium | reverse complement strand
GAGCTCCGCGGCGGCCGCTATCGCTTTCTGAACGCCTCCGAATTCCCGTCCGTCGGTCCCAGCGCATTGCAAATTGCCTCTCTACGTCTCGCCCGCCTACAGTTGGCGCCCCTCGCCGGCACGCTGCTCCTTCAGGAATTCGATCGATTCCTGGATACGCTCCAGCCGGCCGGCGCCAAGGCACCCCGGGAGCAGACCTCTTTCCGGTTCGGAGAGTCGCTCAAGCCTGCGCCAGCACCGAAGGTCGTCCGCACCATCGAAAAGGCGCTCGCTTCCGGACGTCGCGCTTGCATCGAATACCGCGCCGCGACACGCGGTGGCGCAACCGCACGAGTCCACATCGAGCCGTTGGTGGTGAGCGTGGCCGAGGCCGATCCCTACGTCCGAGCATTCTGTATCGAGCGCAATGGGGAACGCACCTACAAGCTGAGCCGCATCCAGGCTGCCGAGCTGACGCGCGAGCGCGCGACGTACCGCGCCGCCGCCGCAGATGCTCCCTTCGTCGACGCGGTGAAGGCTTGGTCAGGCTCGCCTCATGGGATCGAGGTTCGTCTCGACGCGAGCGTCGCGTGGCTCGCCCGCGAGTACCCCTTGCCCGGCCAGAGCGAGCACCCCAATAGGGACGGCAGCGTCACGGTGCGCGCGACGGTGGCTGGCCTCGTCGAGGTCCGGTCCCGCATCCTGGCGTGGGGCGCGGCGGTCGAAGTCCTGAAGCCCAGAGAGCTCCGGGAAGCGGTGCGCGCCGAGCTAGCCGCTGCCCTCCGCAAGTACGACGGACCTGGGCCCGCCAAGACGAGCCTCGAAAAATCCGAGGGGGCGGCTCGTCGCAGTCTCAAGGAAGGTGAGACCAGGGCGGGTTAGCAGAGAGCAGATGAGCTCTTCAACTCAGAGGCGGGGCTGACGTGCGACCGTTCGTCGGGCTCGATTTCGATGGCGGGGCCTGCGCGGGGCCGGGGGCCCTGTCCATCGGACGCGTCAGCTTGGGTCAACCGGTCTGGGGCCCGATCCAGCTACTGCGAGACTTGGAGCTCCGGCTTGGCCTCGTTGGAAAGTCCGAGCCCGAGGTACTTCGCGTGGCGCGGTGGCAAGCGAGGATGGCTGCTGTCACCGAACGGGGGCGGTACTACTCACGCTCGTTCGACGTGGATCCGCTGGGCACTGCCGAAGCCGTGCTTCGCCTCCGCGACGCCTTGGTGGAAGCAGGCTGGGAGGGCCAGCCTCTCATGGACGGCGGCAGTCGACTGATCGCCGTGCAGGAGCTCGAGCAGCTGGGCCATCCAGCACTGCCGCTCGGCATGGCGGATCGCTTGGCCGCAATGGACCGGACGCTCGCCGTCGCTTCGCGTCCGCTCTACGATGAGGTTTCGCTTGCTGAGTCCTCAGAGCTCTGGCCAGCGCGCTGGCAAAGCATCTTTTGCTCCCTCGAGCGTGCTGGCACCAGGTTCACGCGCTTCGCTGTGCGTCTACCAGGCGCGGCTCCAGGCAGCGACCTCGCAGCAATCCAGGCCGTCCTGAGCGGCACGCAGCAGCCCTCGGAAGCACCCGCGATCCGCGGTGACGGTTCATTGATCCACGTCACCGCCGAGACCGGATGGGAAGCCGCGTGCGCGACAGCAGCCATCGTCGCGCCATTGAGCCCCGAAGATACCGTCGTGATTCGTGGCGGCGAACATGCGGCGTTGGACGGAGCATTTCTGGCCCACGGCCTCCGCACGCAGGGCCTCACGTCCGCAACGCCCTGGCGCTCAGCGGTGCAGGTGCTGCCGCTGGCGCTTGAGTTGTCTTTCGAACCCAAAGACCCGTACCACGTCTTGGAGTTGCTCACGCTGCCAGTGGGGCCATTCCAGGGCTGGGTGGGTCATGAGCTCGCGAGAGCGCTGGCCGAGGCGCCTGGCATTGGCGGCCGGCCCTGGGAGTCGGCAAAAGCCAAGCTCCGCGCCGACGACTCACGGCCAGACCGCACGCGAACCCTGAGCGTGTTGCAGGAGTGGCTCGAAACGCGCGGCGCCGATCCGACGGAGGGTGCTCCCAAGCCGGTCTTGCTGGCCGTCGTGGCGCGAGTTCGAACCTGGATTCTGTCGCGCATCGCGAGTGCACCCGACGACATCCCGCTGCTCAGCGCAGCCCAGCATTGCAGCGCCCTTTCGGCTGCACTCTCCAGTGACCCACGGCAAACCCTGACCCTGGCGGAGGTGCGCAAGCTCCGCGCCTCCGTGCTCTCCGCTAGCGGCTCCGTCGAGGTTGCCCCGGAACAAGCCGGCCGGGTCGAGCACGTCACATCTGCCGCAGCGATGCAGGCGCCACGCCGCGTCGTCGTTTGGTGGTCGTTCAATGACCATGCTGCCCCCTCGCCACGGCCGCCTTGGAGAAAACCCGAGCTCCTCGCATTGAGCCGCGCCGGGCTCGTCCTCCCCGATCCCCAGCGCCGATTGGTGGAACGCGCTGCCGCAGCCCGTCGCGCGCTGGCCTGTGCCACCGAACGCGTCGTGTTGGTGAGCGCCAGCAGTGTGGCTGGCACTTCTCTCGGAACGCATCCGCTGTGGGACGAGATCGTCGCGCGCGCAGGCCTGGATGAGCGCGCTCTCTCGAGGTTGACGGTGTCTTCCACTCGACTCCGCGACGGCACGCTGGAACCCCGCGCACCGCACTCCCCCGCCCTCACCAATCGCCCTGGCGTCGAGCTCCCGGGGGGCCGCACCGAATGGTCCCCGGGCTGTGCGATCTCCCCGATCGATCACTTGTCGTTTCAGAGCCTCGACGCCCTGCTGCGGTGTCCCCTCCGTTGGGTGCTCCGGTACCGCGCCGGTACGCACTCGGGCGGCCACGCGCTCTCGCCGCTATTTCAGCTCAACGGAAAGCTCGGACACCGCCTCGTCGAAGAGCTGCATCAGCGCGGCGCGTTCGACGGAGAAGATGTAGAGCTCGCTAACCAGGCGACGGCGTTACTCGTCGAGCTCTATGAGCGCGAGGCAGCGCTGTTGCTGCGGCCCGGCATGGCATTCGAACGCACTCAGCTCGAGCGCCAGCTAGTCAATTCCGTCGTCGAACTGTCGCGAGCCTTGCGAGCCGCGCGCCTGCGCATCCTCGTCGTCGAGCATCCCCTCGATGCGACCCATGGCACTGCGCAAATCGCAGGCCGCATCGACCTCGTCGTCGAACAGGACGGAGGAGAGCAGGCCATCATCGACATGAAATGGGGGATTGCGGCGTACCGAGACCAATTGCGCTCGGGCCACGCTTTGCAGCTCGCACTCTATGCCTTCGCCCATGCCACGAAACGGGCGCAGGCGAGCCTGCCGAGCGCAGCTTATTTCTCGCTCAAGCAGGGCAAGTTGTTCAGCTTGTCGTCCCCGATCTTCGACGGCGCCGAGCTCGTGATCGGGCCCCGCCTGGACGATACCTGGCACCGCGCGACGCTCTCCCTCAGCCGCGCCTCGACGGCGATTGCCGCCGGTCGGTTTCCGGTG
>JAICQQ010000263.1 GCA_025937785.1 Polyangiaceae bacterium | reverse complement strand
CGCGGCCCCGCTATCGCTGACCAACCCAGTCTCTGCTGACCAGAAACCGACCGCGACATGACAACTCAGGCCGCGATCGCGAGGGGCCCCACACAACCCCCTCCGATTATTGTCGGATTGGGGCTAGTGGACGCCCTACACCATTGCCGGCGTCCGGGGTTGACCCTCAACCAGTGATCGTTGCATTCCAACCGCTCGCGATGCGACTCGCGGCGCAAGCGCGGTGCCAGATCAATCCAGCCCCCAACCAGAGCGCCGGGGAACCCGCGGCGATCAACTCACCACACGCGCGGCAGGTACCGGCGAAGCGGCACACGATCGCCTCCAAGCGGAGCGGGGCGCCGACCGCGCCGGTCTTCACGGCCGAAAGGTCCGCGCGCTTGCCTGTGCGGACTTCGCGGAAGTGGCGCTTGGCCATTAGTAATACACCCGGTACTCGAGCACGCCCGCGCCGACCGCGGTCACTTCCTTCACGCCGATCATGGGTTCGAGCGCGCCCACGGCGAGCTCGCCGGTGCTGGCGGTCGAGTTGTCGGAGCGGACCACGGTGAGCGCCGTGCTGCCCTCGCCGATCTGGGTGACCCGGATCGCGCGTACGTAGCGGCCCGTGAACGCCGCGGGCGCGTCGTGCACCGACCAGTCCTCCGACCCCTGCACGGCACCGATCAACGCGCCGAGCATGTCAGCCGCCCTCGCGATACCGGGCATGGCGGCAGGAAAATTCGTGGGCGAACGCGGGGTCGCTTTCCCAACACACCCAGAGCACCGCTACCGTCTGTGCGAGTCCGCGCGATGCGCTGGAGTATTGACCCCGGTCGATTTTGCCGGCGCCTTGATCCAGGGCGGTATGCAAACGCCGCATGGGTTGGCGGGTGCCCACGAGGGCTCGGGTCTGCTTCTCGGCTTCCGCGATCCCGTCGAGCCCGTGCAGCTGGGGGAATGCGATCGCATCGACCGCGGCTTGAATGGTCCGGCCGAGCTCACGCCCGAGAGCGAGCTCGACGGTGAGCGCATCGGCTGCTTTCACGGCTTCCTTCGGTCCCGCGCTTTGGCCCCGCGCTTCGGCGGCTGCTCGGGCATCGCGTCTGACCTGGATCTCCGCGGCCAGGGTACTGCTCGTGGCGTCCCAAGATTCGTACGCAGCGAGGGCCGCGCCGATGCGATCGCGGTGCCCGGTGAGCCACGCTCTCGCCGCGTCTTCACGTTCGCCGGTGCGGGTGCCGAGCGCTTCGAGCGCGCCGTCAAGCGCTTCGACCGCAGACCGAACGCGGTCCACGTTGCGAGTCCAGAACCCAAGGTGGTCTTTGGCCAGATCTGCGAGGAACTGATCGGGCGGTGCCGCGGGTTGCGAAACGGGCACACCCGCGATCTGCGGCGCGGCCATTAGCGCGGCCTCCGCGCGCGCGGCACCGGCTCGGCAACTTGCACGTACCGGATGAACATTTTCTTGGGGTCGAACGCGGTGCTTCGCTTCTGCGGCGCCGTCGCTGGCTTCGCGGGTTGCCCGGCGCGGCGAATCGCCTTGTTGCGGAGCTGGATGAATTCCGCGGTGGAAATGCCCAGTTTCTTGGCACCCGCGCGATCCTGCGCGGCGCGGTATTCCTCATAGGTTTTGAAAGTCATTTGTGAGAGTCCTTTGGTTGCGAAAATAGTTTGGTGTGCGTGAGCCCGATCGCGATGCGGACCGCCGCGGAGTGGTCGACTTCGAGCCGTTCCGCGAGCGCGGCGATCTGAGCTTGCTCGGTGAGCGAGAGCCGGAGCGAAAACATCGGCCCGGGAAGCTTGGGTATTGGTTTGCTACGTGGCATAACCCAGAGAGTGTAGCACGTGTCATACGCGCGTGTTTCGGTGGGCGCGTGCGGTGGGCGCTACCGGTGGGTGATCACTTTGCAGCCGGCGATCGCTCGATCCAGGTCTGGGTTCCCCGTGCCGCTCGATCGCGTAGGGCGCCAGTTGTGCTCGATCGGTCGTGACCCAGCTGGGATACGCATTCTCTCCAACCAGGCGAACCGGGGATCGCCCGTGCCGCGCTTCGGTGCCGGCGCGGGCTCTTTCGGGCGCGCGGGTGCATCGGCGATGAGCTCGCGCACGGCGTCGAGAGGCACACCCAGAGATTCGGCGATGCTCTCCGCGGGATCGCCATCCAAATGGCGCCGGAGGATTTCGAGTTTCGCGAAGGGGTCTAGCGGTTTCATCGCGCGCGCCGTTTCTTGCTGTCGGTGAGGAACACCTTCAGGTACTTCTCGGCTTCGCGTTGCCACCGCTCGGGCAGCGGCCCGCGGCCGTTCGGGAGGATTTTATAGCGGCCTATGAGGTATTTCGCGTAACGCCCTTCCACGGTGGAACGGACGCGGTTGCCGTTCGGGACGAACCCGATGCTCCCGCGCACGAGCCCGCTACGAACGAGATCGAGCCGATCGCCGGCCACACCTGGCGGGCGAGGGTCGCCGTACACCGTGCGGCCGGCGCGAAAGTCCTCGCGCGCGAGCTTCGTGAACAGCCTCGCGAGCACGAAGGCCGCCTGTTGCTCGACTTTTGGGGGTAGTGTTGCGAGCCAGTTCTCCACTGACTTTTTCAGATCGGGACCACGCGGCGTACCAGTGAGAGCCATTTGTGAAGCGTAGCACCCCGCGCCCGGGGCGTATGGCGCTATATGCCCGTCTGCCAGCCGTTGGTGAGTGAAGCGACTGCATGCACTGCGGCATCCAACGCGCCTGGCGAAGGTCGATCGCCCGGCTGCCACAGCGTGAGATCACGCACGAGCTCAGCATGCCCGTTGCCCACGAGGTGACAGCGGTCGCTGTTGATCAGCACCGCCAGTGGCGCGGCGCGGTCGCGCTTGTTACCCCGCGCTTTGCTGTCTAAGAGCGCACACGACGCGCCTGCCAAGCGGAGTTGAGTGGCAAGCAACGCGCGCGCGCTGGCGCCGCCGGAGCCAGTAGCGTGCTCAATTGCGGCGCGAGACACGCGGTGTTCGATGATCAGCCGCACGGCTTCGGCGCTCCAAGCTTCTGGTTCCATTTGGGCACTGACGGACTCGAGTATGTACACGTGCCCGCCGGAAATGCCCGCGACCACGAGCCCGGTGGGGTCGCTGTCTTTGCTGCCGGACCCGGCGGGGTCGATGCCCAGCACTACAGAATTCATAACAGGGCGGGTGTGCACCCGGTTGCGCTCGACTGCCTCCAGCGAGACCAGGGATTTGTCGCCGCCGAAGGCAAATTCGCCGCGGATTTCGCGCCTAGCGCTCGGCGTGTTGCCCATCGATTCGATCGCCGCCTCGACCACACGGGCATCGATGGCGGGATTGTCTAACATCGAGCCCCGCACGACCCGCGTGGTCCGCTCGGCACACAACGCAGCGACCCAATTGAGCTCGGCCGGTGGTGTCGTGTCGAGGATGATTTGGGGTGGGCGCCCGTCGAGGCGGGGCACGCGCACGGCGAGCCTGGCATTGCGCATGAGTTCCTCGCCTCGCACCCACTTCACCAATTCCGTACCCCACAGAAGCTGCATGTTTGGTCCGCGCAACTGGGGGCTCTGCGCCGAATAAATGCGAACGGTCACCCCGTGATCAGGGAACACGATAGTGTCGCGTGCCCGCTGCTCCAACATTCGACACCAGGGTGGTATCCAGTAGCGCAGCGCTTCGATTTGGAGGTTCCAAGCGTCTTCTAGCCGGGGCGCGATCAAACCGAACTCGGCGGGGTGCTCCGGTCGGTTAGTGAGGACCTCATGGGCGAATTTCCCGGCGGCCGCATGGGTCTTTCCCCAGCCCCGGGCGCAAACGAACGCCAGCACCAGCCAATCCCCGGGTGGTGCGATCTGCCGGGGTCGGAGCATGAGCTCAGGGCTGTAGCGCACGGCCAGCGCTTCCGCGGGCGAGAGCGATTCGAGGAACTCGAGCGGCAGTCGCTCCGCGATACACCGCGCGTCCGTGACCTGGCCAGCCGTGAAACGCTTCTCGGCGGCCTGCCAGGCTTCGAGCGTAACGGGCGCGTCGCTCACAAGGCACCCAGGGGTGGTGGTGCGGGGGCGCCGGCGGAAGTATTCGCCCCGGGGGCGGGCGGCGGAATATCCGCGGGTGCGCGGGAATACAAATACTCGTCGGATATTTCTGGCGTGTCCAAATCGGGTTGCAAGCGGAGTAGCTGGCGCGCCCGCTGGTAGCGCCCGCGTAGGTCCCTATCGACACGCGCAGCGGCGCCCGCCCTGGCTACGAGCTCGCGGCGCTCGGCGGTGCCGGCGTCCAACACGGCTTCCCTCTCGGCGTTGGCTTTGGGAGTCAATGATGCCACCAGTTCGAGGGCGCGGGCGTGTGCTTCCCCCAAAGCTCTGTACGCGCGGACTGACGCGCCCTCGGTCCCGAGCGTAGGAAGCCACTGCGCTTGCGCGGACCGGATGCGGTGAACCTCGGCTACCGCCTCCGCCAGGGGGTCTAGCTGCCCTGCTGGCGCGTGCGGAACGGACGGCGCGGGGCCCGGGCGCGCCGGAGCGGGCGCGGCTCCTGCGTAGGCCCCCGTGCCCGTCAGGTAACGATCGAGCGTGCGTCGATTCAGGTGGATTCCACGCGCGCGGAGCGTTCGTTGAAGGGCGCTCACATTGTGGGTGGATGTGCGGAGATCGGCGATAACCGCGGCCATTTCGGGTGTGATGGCTGTAGGGCGTGCCATTATCCCAAAAGGTAGCACAATGCACCGAGTGGCGAGCCGACTGTCCCACATGCTCGGAACACCAGGTAAGCGGGGACGTCGATCAGTGCGGCGGGGTGCGGGGCCCGGCGGCGTTCAGTATCGGGTATGCGCCATGTAGGCGAGCTTGTTCAGGTAATCTGCCTGCCCATATTCGGGAGCCGTGTAGGTGCTGCTCGGCGCCTACACGCTCGCACCGCGTTGCGCACGAGAGCCTACATCGTATAAGTATGCGAATTGACTAGGGAAATGCCGATGTAGTACAAATCCCGACCTCGAGAGCTCCTCGGAGGCATGTAGGCCACCCCCCGTATTCCGGTGTGTTTTCATGCGTTTGCCTACATTTTCGCTCGCGCGATACTGATCTCGCCGTGTGTGGTGCGGTGCGGGCGAGCAGTGCCCCATGTGGTTGGTGCTCGTGTAGGCTGAGCAGTACTGCACCGGGGGTCGTGTGGGTGGCGCGCTCCCAGGTAGGTGCGCCTGGTCGGTGTGGGTGCGGTGGGCCCATGGTCGTTTATCCTGCCGCCGTGTGGGTGTGGTCGGTGTGGGTGGGTCGGTGCGGGTGCGTGGCTCCCGCCGTGTGGGTGCGGGTGCGGGCTGGCTCGGCGCGGGGCTGGGTCGGGTGCGGTGGGTGCGGGGCGCGGGGCGTGACCCCATGGCGGAAATATGTTGGTCGCCGTGGGGCGGGGGTCGGGCCGGCGTGGACGACCGTGGAACGTGGACGACGGAACGTGGACGTGGACGACGTGGACGACGCACGGCGGTTCGCATTGGCGCCCCGGCGCGGCACCCCATAAAGCTCGGCAAAAGGGCGGGCGAAAACACGTACCCTCCCAATTGGGAATGCTGCCGTATACTCCTTAAGAGTATATACGGCTCTGCAATGGGTGTTGAAAGTGTTAGTGTCCACATCGTCCACGATTTCGAAAGCCAAAAAAGGCTCGATTTACGCGATGACACCAGTGTCAGTTTCGAGCGTGGACGGCAAATTCATGGTCGTCCACGGTCGTCCACGTCCACGTTCCGTGGTTTTCCGTTCCGAAGCTTGGCAATAAATCCTGTGTCTGGCGGTTTCTCGCACGTCCAATAAACTCGGTTTCCGTCGATTGGCTCAGCGCGCACGCCGTAGACCGCTTGAGCTCTATCTGCGGCGCGCTTCCACAACGCGCCCCCAAGTCTTGTCAGGTCACGTACCGCCCGCGTCGTGAGGTTGACGTGGACTCCCTGGTTGTGGGTCTCCTCGTAGACGACCTGAGCGATCTGGCGCGCGTTCTTGTCGTCCGTTGCGGCGCGCTCGGCTGCCGCCTTCGCCTGCTTCTCGACTTGCTTGTTCACGGGTGCCGCTTTCACGGTGCGCGTGGCTGTGAGACCGCCGTCGGCCGTGTCTCGCCATTTGATCTCGAACGCCTTGAAGCTGGCCTCGGGTGCTCGGGTGCACGAGATCGCGATGCGGTCGCGGTCGTTTTCGTCCGGGCGAGAGAGCTGTACGACGGTCGACAGGGCGGCCCCGATATGGTTGTGCCCATCGATAGATTCCAACCCACCACCTTCCCCATTCCGCTGGGTTTTGCGTTGGTGTAGCGCCACTATGGCCACGGCGTTGGTGCTCTCGCCCAGATGACCGAGCGCCCACAGGGGATCGGCGTACTCAGCGGCGTTCTTCTCGCCCCCATGCAGCGACGAGTAGGAGTCGAGCATGACCGCCACGCCTTCGCCCTTGTCGACGTGCGCGATCATCGCTTCGATCGTTGGCAGCAGTTCGACGAGCCCCCCGGGCCGTGCACCTCCCACGGTGAGCCACCCGTCGGCCTGCAACGCCGCGAGATCGACACCCAGCGTGCGAGCCATGCGCTTGAGCCTTTTGGGTAGTAGCTTGCCGGTCTCCGCGTCGAGCAAGACCACGGGCACGCGCTTGGTCTCGTGCCCGAGAAACGGCTTCCCGGACGCCACGCACAACGCCAGCAGGTTCAGGAAGGGGCCCTTACCAGTGCCCGCGTAGCCAAGCACGCCGCACACCTTGCCGACCCAGCCGATCCCTAGGTCCTTCACCACGTAGCGCAGGGGGGCGTCGGGCTCCGACAGATCGATCGCTTCGATCCCTGGGAAGGCGCTCGCGTTGTTGTTCGCGGACTCGTCCGCGTCGTCCGTGCCGTCCGCGGGCTCGGCGTTCGTGGTCGCTTCCGTGGCGGCTTCGCGCGCCTCACGAGCAGCCCGCGCCAGTTCCAAACCCCGGCGAACGCCCCGCAAGCGCTCCGCGTGCTCAGCCGCTCTCTCGGCATTGCGACGTATCACCGAGTCCTCCCATGGGAAGGGGTTGCCCTGCTGATCGATGCACCGCGGGTTGAAGTGGTTTTGCAAGGCTAGTTCAGTCGCGTCCGCAAGGTCGTCGGGACCGACCGCAAGCAAGAGTGCTGACGCGACGTCCCGCGCGCATTGGAACAGAGCCTCATTGCCACGCTGCCCCGATACCGACTCGGGCATTTGCTTCGCGATCGCGACTGCCTTGTCGATCGCGTCAGCGCCGGGCGTGAATTCGATCGCGGGCGTGGGCTTCACCGGCGACTTCACGGCCGCGGGTTTATTCGGCCGAGCCGGCGCCGCGGGCAATGACACGACGGGCAGCTTGCCGCCGACCAACCCCCGCACGTCGGAGCGCTCGACCGCGCCGTCGCGAACGACGTTCGGCAGGCGGAACAGGCGCGTCCAGTCGCCGCACGCTGGGTCCAACACCAACCCATAATGGGTTTCGATCTCGGCGCGCCAAGCCGCGTGGCTCGCTTTCCAAGCTTCCGCGTCGGCTAGGGATGTGAGGGTCACCGGCTCGTCCAGCACACCCAATATCCGGTAGCCGTTGCGCGTGCGGTACCAAGCCCAGCCGGTCAGGGCTTCGAGCTTCGCTTCGGTCTCCGCGGTCCACTCTGGTGTGCGCTTCTTTTTGGGCGCATCAATGTCGCCCGCGAGCACAACCATCCTTGGGTGAATACCCTCCTCGAAGCACCCGGACGCCAGGCGCACGGGGAACGGGGTGCCGTCATCGCGCTCGCCCAGCATCGCAGGGGCGTACTGCACGAGGTAGGCGTCCGACGGGTGCTCTTTCGCGAGCGCATCTGATAGGGGCATCGCCTGTACCGCGGCCGGGTCGAGCCCGTGTTCTTGGGCGTACTCGGATTCTGGGCTCGGCACGTTGCGATCGCGGATGACTGTGATTTGTGGGTTGGTGGGTTCGGCGCTTGCCCGCGCCGTGGGTTTTGCTAAGGTAAACATAACGGTTTGGTACTCCAGGCGCCCGCGGTTTCGTCCCCGCGCGGCGCCTTTTTCGTGGGGAAAGGGACGGGGCTAGTTGACCGATGCGCCCGCGGGCGCGCCATCGTCTTCAAGGGTGCCGATCGTGTTGATCCACTCATGCCCGCTCGGGCAGGCGAACCGCATACTCACCATGGCGTCGTGTGGATCGGTATCGCCGGTGTGGAGCACACCGTGCTCGCCCAGGTGCAGCTCGGTGCCGCCGAGCAACGCCCGCACTTCGACGAAGGCTATGACCTGCGATTTGCACGTGGGACAGCCGCCCGTGCGGAGGCTCGTCACGGGCAAATCACCCGCTCCAACGGGCCCGCGTTGCTTGGACGCGGTCATCGCTGGCCCTCCGAGTCGAGTTCAGGTTGGTAGTCGATCATGAGCCGAGCGGCTTCCGATAGGCGCAGTTCAGCGCGTCGGATACGTTCGGCGGTGAGCGGGCGAACTGGGCCGCCCGCGGCGTGTTTCAGGACGGTTCGGTAATCGACACCTGATAGTCCCGAGATCAGGTGAGCGCGTCGAAGGTCGATCATGTTGCAAAGCATGGCACGTCTTTGGTGATCGTGTTTTCGAACGCAGGTCAGAGCGCGTGCGCCACGCGGCACTCCGCGGGGACGGACGGCGCCCAAAATATTCGTGATTAAATGGTTAGCGCGCTCGCGGATATTCAGAAATATTCCAGAAATCCGAAAGCACTCGGAAATTCGGCGCGTCCCGGGGTGAGACGCTCGCCTTGTTTGCATGAAAAAATCGCGCCCCGCATGCTCGGAGTGTGCGCCGTGAACTCGACCTGGCTGAAGTCATCCGCGAAGCAGTCGCGGAAGCGGTCGCGTCCGTGCCGGCGCCCATCGCGGTGAGCATTCCCGCGGCCGCGCGCATGCTGGGCTACTCGGAGAACTACTTCCGCGCACGCGTTTTGCCCTCGATTGGCGCAATCCCTGGCGCGCGCCCTCGGGTGTTGGTATCCGATCTGCACTCATGGGCCGCAGACCAGAAGGCTATCGGATCGTCAAGCGGGGAGGGATGTGGACCGTCCGCTTCCGCATCGCCGGCAAGCGCCACGAGTACTCCACGGGCATCGAAGCCCCGCCAAGGGCGAAGCGCCCGAGCGAAGCGGCTACTCGAGCGGGCGAGCAAATCTACGCGGCGTCCCTCCAAGGCCGGCAGCCCGTAGCTCGGCGCGCGAAAGCGCCCGGCGCGCCAGAAGCGCTCGCCGATCTGTTCGACGCATGGCTTGAGGAGTCGACGGCGCGCAAAGACACGCTCGACCAATACGAGGTGTTCAGCGTCCAGTGGCTTCGTGAGTGGAAGCTGAGCTCGCAGCTGACCGATGCGCCCGTGAACGCCTACTTCAAGCGCCGGTTGCGCGAGGTCACGCGCAAGTCCGTGCTGAATGAGCAATCGGCCATGCGCACGTTCGCCAAGTGGGCGGGGTTGCCGCTCGCGATCGAGACGATCCCGAAGCACGTGAACGGCACGGCCTACGGCGAGCGCCGCCGGACGAAGGCTCCCGAGCTCTCACCCGCAGAGATCGAAGGCATACTTCGCGCGCTGCCTGAGTGGTCCGGCAACGGCAAGCGGAAGAACGGGATCTACCCGGTGCGCGCCCGCTTCGAGCTCATGTGGGAAACCACGTTACGGCCCGAGACCATCGAAAAGCTGAGCGTGCCGCAGCACTGGTCGCCCGGCGAACGCGTGCTGCGCATCACCAAAGAGATCGACAAGGAAGCCCACGACCGGGAAGTGCCGCTCACGGAACGCGCGGTGAAGGCTCTCGAGCGGGTCGCGCCTGCGGAAGGCGGGGTGATCTTTGGGAAGCACAAGGCATGGCGCTACCTCGCTCCGGTGGCGTCCAAGGTGCTCCCGGCGGGCAAGGCAGCGATCTTCACGGGGCAACACTTCCGGTCTGCGGCGATCACCCGCCGACTCGAGGAGTCGGGCAACCTGCCTGGGGTCATGTTCCTCGCCGGCCACAGGCACGCCAGCACGACGTCGAAGTATGCGCGGCCGTCATTCCGAGCCGCCGAGGACGCGCTCGGGCTCGGTGTCAAAGCGCGACCAAAACGAGTCGCTCGATAATCTCGATCCCGGCGTCGAACCGCTTCTGTGCCGCGGTGAAAGCGCCGGACGTTGATGACTCCAGCAGCCAGCCGAAGATTCGCCCGTCGGCTGTGCTGGTCTTGGAGACTTGACGGACTTCGCCGTCCTCGAACGTCCCCTGCAGAACCTGGCCGGCGTCCAGCTGCTCCCGAAGTGCGACCAGCTTTCCCGTTGCGCGACTCAGTTCGAGGTGGAGCAATTTGTTTCTGAGCACCGCTGCGCCATCCAAGGCGGCCCTATCCTCTGCGGAAAGTGCCTCGTTGTAGTATTCGAGCACCTCGGATAAGAGTTCGCTCAGGGGCCTAAACGCCTGTTTGCGCAGCGCGCTGGTCATGTCCGCGAGCATGCGTACGCGGAGTTCGAACACGCATGCGTACGCGGCGGCTTGCGCGAATTGCCGCATGAAGACATCGGAAGGCTGTGGAGGGCGGGTCACTAGGCCGCCTTTCGGGGGAGGAAACGGGGGAGAATTCGGGAGTGTGTTTCAGAATCCCTCATGATTTCCGATAGATATAAAGTGGAGGCGCCGGGAATCGAACCCGGGTCCGCGAGCGCGTCCTGTCCGGATGCACGTGGTGTTCCGTTCGCCAGCTGGCACCACGCCGAGAGCGTAGTTGAGCTCGGGGGGGCGAAGCGGAAGGTTGGGCTGAAGTCGGT
>JAICQQ010000387.1 GCA_025937785.1 Polyangiaceae bacterium | reverse complement strand
TGGCGCCCTTGCACCTGATCACCACCAGCTCCCTGCAGCCGCGCGCGCGCCCTGCCGCCGCGCGCCCTGCCGCCGCGCGCCCTGCCACCGCGCGCCCTGCCACCGGCGCGCCCTGCCACCGCGCCCCCTGCCGCGGCGGCCCTGCAGTGGCATGCGGCCCCGCGCCCTGCCGCCGCGCTCCCGGGGGCGGCGCGCCCCTGTCGCCCGCGCGGGGCAGCCCGCCTCCACAGGCTTGGCACGACTTTGGAATGAATGTGGTGCATGGGGACACTGCTCCACGACCTGTCTGCCTCGGGCATGGACATGGTCGAGACGCACGCATCGTGGGTCCTTTTGGGCGAAAACACCGCGTGGAAGCTGAAAAAACCAGTAGACCTCGGCTTCTTGGATTTCACGACGCCAGAGCAACGCAAGGCTGCTTGTGACGCAGAAATTGCGCTCAATCGCCGTCTCGCTCCAGCGGTTTACCGTCGGGTCGTGCCCGTGACCGTAGACGCGGCGGGTCGTCACGCTTTCGGTGGAGCGGGCACGGTCGTGGACTATGCCGTGGAAATGGCGCGACTGGCCGACACTCGGCGCGCTGACCTCTTGCTCGAACGCGGTGAGCTTGGGCCCGAACACATCACGACACTGGCTGGAACTCTCGCCGCGTTCCACGAGCGCATGGAGACGAATGAGCGCATCGCGAGCTTTGGCAGCCCCGATCGGATCCTGAGCAACGTGCGAGAGAACTTCTCGCAGACGCGGAGCACGCTACATCGTTACCTTCAGCCCGAGCAAGCCGATGAGCTCGAAGCTCACCAAGTCGGCTTCGTCGAAGATCATCGCGAGCTGTTCGTCAGTCGCGCCATCGACGGAAGGGTGCGCGACGGTCATGGCGACCTGCGCCTCGAGCACATCTACCTGCAGCCTGAACCCACCATCATCGACTGCATCGAGTTCAACGAGCGGTTTCGGTACGGTGACGTGTGCTCGGACATCGCCTTCCTCAGCATGGACCTGGCGCGAGCCGGTCGCGTCGATTTCAGCGAGCGGCTACTCGCAGCGTATGCTACCGCGGCTGATGACTTCGACCTCTACCGCCTGGTCGATTTCTACGAGGGGTACCGCGCGTTCGTGCGAGGCAAGGTCACGTCGCTGCTCGCGGAGGATCCCGCGGCGGCCGCCGAGACGCGGAAGCGTGCGGGCCAGCTGGCGCGGCGGCACTACCTCCTCGCGTTGGCCAGCGGCAGGGACACCATCAGCCGGCCGTTGCTGCTCGTGGTCGGCGGAATCATTGGTTCCGGGAAGAGCACGATCGCGACGGGCCTGGGGGACACGTTGACTGCCCCGATCGTGGCCACGGATCGCACACGCAAGCACTGGCTCGGAGTCGTCCCGACCGCGGCGGTGCGCGAGCCCGAATGGTCTGGCGCGTACTCGCCGAAGGTGACCGCGCGCATCTACGGCGAAGTGCTGCGCCGCGCCGCAGGTGTGCTCGGCTCGGGGCGCCCAGTCATCGTCGACGGTAGTTTCCGAACTCGCGAGCAGCGGGGTCGCGCGCGCTTGCTGGCTCATCAACTGGGCGTGCCGTTCCTATTCGTGGAATGTCGAGCGACGCCGGAAGACTGCCGCGCGAGGCTGCGTCAGCGCGCCGAACAGGCGCATGTGAGCGACGCGCGTGTCGAGCTGTTCGACGAGTTCGTCAGGCGCTTCGAGCCGGTGGACGAACTCGGTCCCGAGGAGCACCTCGTAGCGAACACGTCGCAAGCGCTGCCAGAGACGTTACGCGAACTCGGGTCTCGGATCCCGGCGTGGCCATCGGGTCATTGAAGAGCGCCGCGGGCGAAGTCGATGCCGCGGCGCTCGCCCAACTAGTTCGCCCCTGGCGGTCGACGAACGAAAGGCCCCCCCTTTTGGACGAGGCCCTTCGCAGGCGCCAGCCACCTGAAGCAACGCGGCAAGCTCAGGCGGGTGGCGTCTTCAAATCGAATTGGCCGGGGCTGTTGATGACGGGATCAGCGTTACGGTCATCGTCGCCTCCGAAGAACAGCGAGGTGTCGTCATACAACCCGAAGTGTGTCACCTCTTCGGTACCGCCCACAGCCGGGAAACCGCTGTTGTCAGCTTTTACGCCGATGGCGTTCAGCAGATTGCAGAAGTACTTGTTAATGGGCGCCACGGCGGTTCCTTCGGGTGTCCCTGTCGAGTCGACCTCGCCGAGCGGGATGTTGTCTTGACCGTTGCAGTACTTGTCGCTGTCGCCTGGACTGAGATCGGCCGCGCCATTGTCGACGTTGATCGCCCCGCCGGTCCAGAACGCTTCACCGCAACTCCCGGCCTGGACGATGGGCATGTTGTTGAGGTTATGAGCGTTGCCGTCGGAGAGCTCCTGAAACCAGACAGTAGCGCTGTTGTCCAATACGGTCCTATCGCCTTCGGGCATGCCATCGAGCATCCGCACCAAGTTGGCGAACTTCTGAGCGTAGAATCGGTCGATGGTGTTGAGGGTGTCCATCACGCCACCGACACAATTGCCCCCCATGCCGGCACCGTTGATGCGGTGAGAAGCGTTGTGGTTCTCCATGTCGATCGGGGAACCGTCCGATTTTGAAAGCCCCCGGAACACGTAGTTTCCTGGGTACTTGATGAAAATGACTCGGCTCGAGTCACACGCCGCGGACAACGCCGCGAGGGCATTGAAGACATCAGCCCAGTCCATGGTGGCGTTCACCTTGCCGGCGACGTTGTCGGAACCTGCCGTGCGGGTGAGCTCACTCGCCACCAGCCCGAGCTCCGCGGCTTGCGCGGACGTGCACGCCTGGGTCACCACACCCCCCACCGAGTGCAGCAGTTCCTTCCATGCCGCCAGCTTTTCCTTGTCCGACGCGCTCATGTCGTAGCCTTCGAGCGTCGTCAGATCGTCTTTCACCAAGTCGACGATGCTCTGACCCTTGATAGCCGCGTAGTCATCTGGGGACACTTCACCAGAATCGAACAGACCCGTAAGCGACGAGAACACCTGATCGGGTTCGCCGATGCCGGGGAACGGCTCTTCTGCAGCCGAGAACGAGATACCGGTCTGGTTGTTGTCGCGCCCGCCGCTCACCCGCATGAAGAGCGGAGTTCCGCCGTTGTTCGCGTTCACCTGCTTGGCGGCGATGTGGTCGAGCGAGGGACCAATCGGCAGTGCATTGAACTTCGCCGCGGTATTCATGAGATCTACCGGATTGTTCGTGTTCGGAGTCACCGGCTGACAGGTGAAGTACGAGCCGACCACCTGGGTGTGCGGATCGTTGGCCTGACCTACGGCTGTTTGGGCGCTCCGGTTGTTGTTGTGCCATTGATTCATGGCGCGGATGCCGCGAGGCAAGAGTAGCTTCGGAGCGAAATCTGAGAGCGGCGCCAAATTCGTGGCCGCATAGTCCTCCGCCCCCAGTGCGCCGTGGGATTTCGTAGGGAACCAGCGATTGGTCAAGCAGCCGTAGTGGGTGAACATGACGATCAAGCGCCGGGGATCGGTCACAGGTACGCCTTGCGCCTTGGCTTGTCGCTCGGCAATCGAAGGCAAGAACGGGGCAGCGACCGCCGCGCCGCCGAGACCACGAAGAAAAAGTCTACGATTCAGAGGATACTTCTTCACGTTTCCTGGTTCCCTTCAGTTTGCAGCTTTGTTTCGCAGACGGAAGGAATCTGCTTGAGTGATATCAGCGAAGAGGTCGAGAATCGTGTAGCCGTCCGTGGTCAGCTTCGTGTTCAATTCATCGACGAGGCACGCGTCGTTCGCATTCGGAAGGCGACCGGTTGCACCTGCAACCACCTTCTCGGCGTAGCCACGACGGGCGAAGTCGCGTTTGACGATCTCTTCCATCAACTGGAGCGGAGTGGTGATCGTCTTGGTCTCTGCACCGAACAGCACGTCGGCCGAGGTGACGATGGCTCCGCCACCGCGCGGGTCCGTGGTCTGCACGCCACCGGCTGCATCGAAGCCCTCGAGCACGAAGCCCGGCGGGTTGATGTAGACGTGGTGGCAGCCGCGGCAGGCGTCCTTGTTCGTCAGCTCGGTGACGTAATCACGCTCCGTGGCGAAGTCGCCCTCGGGGGGCGGCGTCATCAACGCGTCGTCGTCCGGAATGAGCTCTTGATCCGAACCGATGATGTTCTTGATGATGTACGCGCCGCGCAAGATCGGGCTCGTCATCGTCGCGTGCGTGTGGGAGCTGAGGAAGCCCAGGCGCGTCAGGAAGCCGGGCCGCTGCGTCGCGTCCAACTCGACTCGCGTCAGCTCCGTGCCCGTCGCCGTCACTCCGTAGAGCGGCGCCGTGTCCTGGTTCACGAACGCGACGTTGCTGAGGAAGATGTCCTTGAAGCTGCCCCCGCTGTACGCGACGTCCTCGAAGAACAGGTCCAGCTCCGCCCGCATCGCGGTGTCTGCTTCCGGCTTGTACAGCGGGTACTTCGCCGGATCCGGCCGCTCTTTGAACCAGTGCCCAGCGTCGTCGTTCAGCGCCAGGTAGTTGCGATGCACCTCCCCCACCTGGGGGCCCGCCTTCTCACGCAGCGCCAGCATGCGCTCGGCTTGCGCCAGGATCTGATCCTTCGTCGTGAGCATGTTCGCGTCCGCTGCGGCGTTCAGATCCGCGTCCGGCACCGTGCCCCACAACAACAGCGCGAGCCGCGTCGCCACCTCGTGGCTGGTCAGCGTGAAGTACGCCCCCTCCATGGTCGAAGCGAGCTCGTTCACCTGCAAGAACGACGGCGACACCAAGAATGCCTCGAGCGTCGTCTGCGCTACTTCTTCCGGCGTCCCCTGGGGCGTCGTCGTTCCCAGTGCCATGAAGCGGTTCACTTCGGCTTCCGTCAGCGGCCGACGGAATGCCTTGCGACCGAAGGTCGTGATCGTGTTCTGCAGGCAGCCTGCTTCGGCTGGCTCGCACGCGATGAAGTTGGCGCGGTTCGTACCCGTCATCACCTCGGCTGCGATCGTGCGGGCCGCGTTCTGGTAGGCGTCCCACATGAACGTGTTCATCGCTCCCATCGAGTCCGTGTTCAGCAGCGACGAGGGCGGCGCCCCGCTCGCCAGCGCCGTCACCCCCAGAATGTCGCGCACGATGTTGTCGTACTGCACGTTCTTGATCCGCGCGATCTG
>JAICQQ010000367.1 GCA_025937785.1 Polyangiaceae bacterium | reverse complement strand
TGTTGCAGGCGCCGGGCGTGTGTCACACGTACAAGCGTATCGACGCGGTGCGGAGCCAGTTGGGAGGGGAGTTCGAGAAGCAGTTCGACGGAGCTGGGTTCAAGCTGATCGGTTGGGGCGACGCCGGGCAGGGGCGAGTGTTCTCGAATCGGCCTATAGAGACGCCGGCGGACATGAAGCAGACGCGGATGTGGACGTGGCGGGACGACCCGACGTGGCAGTCGGTGCTGGAAGCGTCGGGGGTGAGCGGAGTGGCGCTGGGGCTGCCGGAGGTTTACCCGGCGCTGCGCACGAATCGCATCGATGCGTTCCCCGGGACGTCGATCGCTGCGGTTGCGTTTCAGTGGTACACGAAGGCATCACACGTGACGCAAGAGCCCCGGGGGATCGTGGTGGGAGCGACGGTGATGAAGAAAGAGAAAGTGGACGCGCTGCCTGCGGATCTGAAGGCGGCGTTGATCGAGACGGGGAAGCAAGCGCACACGGCGCTGCAGGCGGCGATCCGCAAAGACGACGAACGAGCGTACCAGGCGATCGTGGGCAAGGGAGTGAAGCCGGTGAGCCTGGCGTCGAAAGAAGGGGCGTGGGAAGGGGTGCTGAAGCAAGCGCGGCAGTCGCTGGTCGGCAAGCTGTACCCCGCCGAAATGCTCGCCAAGGTCGAGAAAATCGCTGCCGGCGCCGGCTAATCAGCTAATAGCCCCCCCCTACCGCTATCGAAGTACACAGGTGCTTGCCGTCGAGCAAGCGAGCGCCGACGAACGTCTGCGCTGCCAAACAACGATTGCCGCCCCACAAGGGACTCTAGTAGAACGCCCGGACCGTGCTGAGTTATCGACGTGTAGATGAAGCGATCGCGCGGGTAGAGAGCGCGGTCGCCGTGGGTGTGCTGGTCGCGATGGTGCTCGTGGCCTCGCTGCAGGCGCTGTTTTTCAACATCGCCGAGCGGAACGTGGGCTGGGCCCAATCCATGCTCGAGAGCTTGGACTGGGCGGATGCGTTCCTGCAGAAGGGCACGCTCTGGCTGGCGTTCATCGGAGCGTCGCTGGCGACGTATCACGACAAGCACATTGCGATCGACGTGTTGCCACGGCTGGTGGCGCCGCCCGTGCGACGCGTGATGCAAATCGTAGCGTTGACCGGGGCGGGGGCCGTGGCCTTCTTGCTGGCGAAGGTGTTCTACGACGCCTGCCTCGTCGCGGATCAGAGCGTGCCCTTCGAGTACGAAGTGCTCACCTCGCAGGGACCGGAGCACGTGTGTGATGCGGCGCCTGCTGAGCTGGGGACTGCTACGGCGCCGATGCTCTTGTGCGGAGTGCGCAGCGCGTTCGCCGCGATCGGTGTGCCGGTCACGAGCGGCGGTGGCGCAGCGCAGCTGATCACGCCGTTGATGTTCGTGGTGATCGGGATGCGCTTGTGGGCGCGCGCCGTGATCGCAGGCTTGACGCCGCCGCGGGACGAGGCCGCGATCGGGGCTTTGCAGCCCGTCGCCTCCGAGTCCAGCGAGCCCGAGTCCAGCGAGCCCGATCCCAATAAGGCCGAGTCCAGCGAGCCCGCGAGCAGCGAGCCCGAGGCTGACGCGACCCCGCGTGACGACGACGACGACGGCGAAGACGACAGCATGACGTCCGGAAAGAAGGCGGACGAGTCATGATCGACCTCCTGTTCTGGCTGGGCCTCGTCGCCCTGGTCTTGTGCGGCGCGCCGCTGTACTCGGTGTTCGGCGTCCTGAGCGTGTTCTTGTTCTGGCGGCTGCCCGACACGCCACTCAGCGGGGCCGCGAACGACATGTTCAGCGAGAAGTTCGCGGACTCACCGCTGCTCGTCACGATTCCGCTGTTCACGTTCGCGGGGGTGACGCTGGCGGCGAGCGGGGCGCCGCAACGGCTGGTGCAGGTGAGCCGCGCGCTTTTCGGCTGGATCCCCGGCGGCCTCGCGATCGTGTGTTTGGTGGCCTCAGCCATTTTCACCACCTTCACGGGCGGCAGCGGCGTCACCATCGTCGCGATCGGAGCGCTGCTCTACCCAGCGCTGATCCAGGAGAAGTATCGGGAGAAGTTCTCGCTCGGCCTGGTGACCACGGGCGGCTCGCTCGGCGTGCTGTTTCCGCCGAGCGTGCCGGTGATCATTTACGGGGTGGTGGCGAGCCTCGACATCGAGGGCCTGTTCATCGCGGCGCTGGTGCCGGGTCTGCTGACGGTCGCGGCGATCATGGCCTACAGCGCGATCATGGGCATGAAAGCGAATCTGGAGCGACACCCGTTCGACTTCAAGGGAGCCGGCGAAGCGCTCTGGATGGCGAAGTGGGAGGCGGCGCTGCCGGTCGTGCTGGTCGGGGGCCTGATGACCGGCATGCTCCGCATCCACGAGGCGGCGGCGTTCACGGCACTGTACGTGCTCGTGGTCGAGCTTTGGGTGTACAAGGACATCAAGCTCAAGGACATTCACACGATCGCCCTCGATTGTGTGGTGTTGGTGGGCGCGATCTTGGTGATCTTGGCGACGGCGGTGGGTCTGACCGCGTACCTGATCCAAGCCAACGTACCGCAGAGCATCCTGGCGGCGATGCAAACGTTCATCAGCTCGAAATGGACGTTCCTGCTGGTGCTGAACGTGTTCTTGCTGATCGTCGGGATGCTGATGGACATCTTCAGCGCCATCGTGGTGGTGGTGCCGTTGATCTCGCCGATCGCTGCGCATTTCGGGGTGAACCCGTACCACCTGGGCGCGATCTTCCTGATCAACCTCGAGATCGGCTACCTGACGCCGCCCTTCGGGCTCAACCTGTTCATCAGCGGATTTCGCTTCAAGAAGCCGCTGACCACGGTGTACCGGGCAGTGCTGCCGTTCATTCTGATCTTGTTGGTGACGGTGGGGCTGACGACCTACGTCCCGGGGCTTTCCACGTGGAGCTCGCGGCTCGAGAAACCGCTGACGCTGGAGGCGGAGGCGCCGGCAGCCCCGAGCCCGGAACCCGGGGAGGGCGAGCTCGAGGCAGCGCCTGCTCCCGATGCGCCGGAAACCGGGGAAACGCTCGATGATCTGGCGGGCACCGAAGGCACGGGCGAAACGCTCGAAGACTTGATGAAAGAGGGCGACGCGGGCGATTCGAAGTCTGCGGATGAGACGTTGAAGGAGCTCGGCGGCGAGGCTCTGCCCAGTGGAAGTGGTGACCCGAACGCCGGTGATGGCTCAAAGAAAGATGCTGGTGCAAGCGAGGGCGCTGGTCCAAGCAAGGGCGCTGGTCCAAGTGACGGTGAAACTTTGGACGACCTGATGAAGCAGAACCAGCAAGGCGAAACGTTGGACGATCTGTGAGTGCCGACGCCTGATTGGCGTGACATGATTTGAGAACCCCATGAGCACGTGTGCTGCTATCCCACATCGCTCCCTGCCGAGGAGAAGTCGGTGAGACTAGCTGAGTTGTACCTATCGAAGCCTGGCGTGAGTTTTCCCGAGCCAAAGGTGGACAACGCCGAGATCTTGCGGCGCGTACGCGAGCGCTACCGCGGCCCCGAGGGCGATTGGCCCAAGCTGGCGTCCGCGATCGAGCACGTGTGGGGGATCTGTCGGACGCGGACGCGGCACCTGGCGGATGCTGACGAACGCTGCGTGGCCGACTACGCCGTGAAAGCCACGCAGCACTGCCTGGCCGTAAACGACACCACGCTCGACGAAGTCGATCTGGTGATCTGCGGCGGCATCGCGCGGCAGTACTTCGAGCCCGCGACCGCGATGGAAGTCGCGGCGAAGCTCGGCCTCAAGCGCACGCACGCGTTCGACGTGACCGCGGCTTGCGTCGGGCACCTCGAGGCGGTTCAGACGGCGGCGGCCTACCTGCACTTGCACCCCGAGTACCGCACGGCGCTGATCTGCACGGCCGAGCTATCGGGGCATTTTCTGGACTACGACATTCAGACCCTGCGCGACCTCCGCACCAAGTCGGCGGGCCTGACCGTCGGCAACGCGGCTGGGTGTTTCCTGCTGCGGCGCACGCCATGGCCGGGCGGCGGGATCCGGTTGCTCGGGATCGACACACACACCGTGCCGGACCACTGGCACCTGTGCCAGGTCCCCGTCGACGGCACCCTGGTCTCTTCCTCGGTGGAGTTGATGAGGTTGGGGAAGCTGATCCCGCCCATCGTGCGCCAGCGCTTCGACAAGGTGGGCTGGCGTCCCGAGGAGGTGGCGCACTACGTGTTCCACCAGCCGAGCGAGCCGATGGTGCGTCAGATCATCCAGGACAGCGGGGCGGATCCGGAGCGAGGCATCTACACGCACTCCGCCTACGGAAACACCGCCAGCGCCAGCGTAGCCGTGACCTACGACCAGCTGCTGAAAGAGCGGGAGATCAAGCCGGGTGACAAAATTGCGCTAGGAAGCGCAGCCGCCGGCTTTTCGGTCGTTGTCGGCACGGGGGAATGGGTCAGCGCCGGTTAACGTACAACTCCTCGATCCCCCGAGCGGCCCCCGGGTTTTTTGGGGAAATAAGCCTCAGATCGCCGTAGTGGCCCGCCAAACACCAAGCGATCACACGAATTTTTTCGAGAAAATGCTCGAAAATCAGCCAGAGCTGATGAAGCTTTCGGACCCGGGCACGGTCTAATACAGGGTTTGAGCCGGAGAGAAGGAACACCAGATGAAGAAGCGGCAAATCATGCGAAGAGCTGGCACTTGGGTTGTGGGCGCGGCGCTCAGCGTCGGGCTATTGGTAGCGTCTTCGGACGTGCACGCGGGCCCCGACGGACGGGCCATCATGGTCAAGGTTGCCGAGACGCGAAAGCTCGACAAGTCCGAGGCCGTGCTGAAGATGAGCATGATCAACGAAAAGGGCGAGTCTCGCGACCGCAGCCTGACGATGGCCAGCAAGCTCTTCGACGGCGGCAAGACCGAGAAGCGCATCTATCGATTCCAGTCACCGGCCGACGTCAAAGGCACCGGTATTCTGGTGTACGACTACGACGCCCAAGCGGACGACGTGTGGGTGTTCCTGCCCGCGCTGCGCAAGACGCGGCGTATCGTCAGCTCGCAGCGCTCGTCGAGCTTCATGGGCAGCGAGTTCTCGTACGCCGATCTGAACATTCCCTCGATCGACGAGTATACGTACAACGTGAAGGGCGAAGAGAACGTCGGCGGTGAAGCCTGTCACGTGATCGAAGTGCTGCCGAAGAGCGACGACATCGCGAAGTCCGAGGGCTACAAGAAGAAGGTCTACTGGGTCAGCAAGGAGAAGAACGCGATCCGCAAGGGCGAGTTCTACGACATGGGCGGCAAGCTTCTGAAGGAGCTGAAGGCCGACAACATCCAGTTGCTGGACCCCGCGAAGAAGCGCTCCCGCGCGATGAAGATGGAGATGGTGAACAAGCAGAACGGGCGCCGCTCCGTGTTCCAGTCCGAGAAGGTCAGCGTCACGGGCGACACCAAAGACGACCTGTTCACGACGCGCTACCTCGAGCGCACCTGAAACATTCGTAAGCGGGGGACGCGAGCTCGGGTGCTGTGCCCGAGCTCGCTGCGTTTTGTGGGCGCTGCGTAGTGGAAACGTTGCGTCGTGCGGGCGCTGGGTCGTCGGGCGCTGAGTCGGGAACCGAGTGTGGCGAGGGTGCACGCGCCGCGTGTGGCGGGCGCGCGTGGTGCGCTGCCGCTCCTGCGAATGGCCGGACACGAGCCGTCAGAAATTCCGCGAAAGATGAGTGGTGCGGGGGG
>JAICQQ010000114.1 GCA_025937785.1 Polyangiaceae bacterium | reverse complement strand
CTCGCGTTCGTCTTCGCGATCCATACCTGACGCGATCTGGTCGCGCCGTTTCCGTCGATGTTCACCACCCCGACCGTTGGGTCGACGCAGCTCGACGTGGTTTGAAGCCTGACCCTGCAGTCCGACTTCGAGGGACCTTCCCTCATCTCTCGCGCAGCAAGGCCTCGGTCAGCAAGTCATGGCGACTTCCCTTCCGTGCCGTCGTGGCACACTGTGGTCTTCGTACTTGTCGTCAACGACCTTGATGGCGAAGTCGAGTGAGTAGCGGCTACCTGGCGTCGCTCGCTCTGGGCCGATCGCCGTCTCGATGCAGCCGCCGCACTTGCAGCTGTACTTCTACCGCTGGACGTTCACGAGCTCGTAGCGGACCTCGATCACGTCGATCATCTCCGACGGTTCGAACTGCCCCTTCATCGGCTTGAGGTCACCACCGCATGCGGGACACACGCGATCGGCCACATCCAGCTCGTACAGGCGATCTACCTTTGGCAGCTCGAGCTGTTCGGTTGCTCCGAACGTCGAGCGCGCCTTCTTCGAGTTTTTCGGCTTGTTCGATGGGGCGTCTTCGGAAGCAGTTGCCTTGGCACGCTGGACCTTTTTCGTGAGCTCCGCCATGAAGGCGAGCGTTTGCTGGAGCTCTTCGGGGTTGCCCTTCAGCGCTTCGAGCTCGCGGCATTTTTGTGCGAGCACTTTGAGCAGCTGCTCGATCTGCACCTGCTGAGCGAGCGCTACGCGGCGCAACTGATGTCTTGCTCGCGTCGCAGGTCCACCTAATCGTGTAGATCACACTGCTTGATCGAGCGCAAGAACTTCGGTTTGACAATGCTGGGCGACAACGTGCGACGACCCACGAGCTCGCAGCCCTCGATGAACAGCGCGAGCTCACTCGACGTTAGCTCAATGACCGTGCCGTCCGCGCGAAACAAGGACGCGAACCGCGATTTCTCCAAACGCTTCTGAAAAATGCAGAGACCCGTGCCGTCCCACAAAAGCACTTTGCAGGACGAACGACGGCCGTTGGTGAACAAGAACAAGTCGCCGCACAGTGGATCGCGCCCTAGGCCAGTCTTCACGAGGCCGTACAATCCATTGTAGCCCTTGCGCAGATCCGCTGGCTCGGGATACGCGAACACTCGCACCGAGCGGCTTGAGCCGAGGATCATCCGAGTGCCCTCAACAACGAAGCCGCTTCCGTCAACGTCAGGCCCTCGAGGCGAAAACCATTCGGTGAGACCACGATCAGCCTCGAGGGCTCCGCGGGGCCTTCGACCACTCGCACCGGAAGCGACGACCGGCTCGTTGCGACGGGCTTCTTGGAAACGCACCAACGACGAACTGTGTCGAGTCCGAGCCCCAGCTCCCGAGCGATGTCTACCCAGCCGGCTCCGGCCTGCCGCCGACCCTGCGCCCACGCGGCCACCCTGCCGCGCAACTGAGTTGGATAGCGCTTCCCACGCCCGCGCTCGCCCCGTGAAAGTTCCCGCTTTAGTAGTATCGATTCTCGCGTCATCGTTCGTCTCCTCGACGACGACGCCAACAGCTCCTGGGGTGCCTGTCAGGACGGGCTAGGGCGAAAGGTTACCGTACAGCGATCCCTCTCGTACCGCTGTGGCCATCATTGGTGTCACCGACGGTGAGTGGAGTGTGGAACATCGTTCACTACCGGAAGGCAACATCGCTGGGGGCGGGCGACTCTGGGCACCCGGGTCCGATCCTTGCGAGGTTCTCTCACCCAGCGTTCGCCAGCCCGGCTGCGCAGCGCCCTGGCGGTAGCCGGCGGACGGTTCACCCCTAGCGCGGACGCAGTACCAGGGTCCCGATGGCGTTGACCTCCACGACCTCACGCCGGGTCGCCAGTGGAACGTACTTGCCTGACGCCCAGAGCGGGCTCATGTCGCGGTAGTGCGCCGAGAACACGTTCCCGGATTGACCGGTGCTCAAGATCGCACGCGAATTCTCGAGGTTACCTAAGTCGTAGATGGCGCGGAAGCCGGCGCCGTGATCGGTGGTGAAGGCTGTGTCGTCGTCGTCGATGTCGTAGTCGGCGACGTTGACGGTGGTGCCGTCTCCGCCGACTCGCTCCACGATATTGAACCAGCGCGAAAGCACGGGCACGTCAGCTAGCCCCATGTGCTCCGACTTCATGGCATGCGCGTCCGCCCACTTCCATGCGGAACGGTCCGACCCGAACCGCAGTGCCAGGTATTCTTGTGCCAACTGCAACGCTTTGCGCGTGACGGCGGCACAGCTCTCCGGCGCTGCGGTGCGTTGGTCGTCGCACCAACGACCCTGACCGTCCTTGTCGGCGAGCACGTTGGTCAAGAACTCGGTCCGCTGAGTCCAGTTGTCTTCGAACTCATCCCCTAGTTCGTCGGCGTAGACGAGCCGCCCGAGTTCTCGAACCCAGGCGGCGAAGATGAGGGGTTCAGGCGCGTCCGCCTGCATCGATCTGTCCCAGCGCGAGAGCATCGTGATGAGGGCTCGTTCGTCTTCGCTCAGGTCGCGCGGCAGGGCTTGAATCATGCGTTCGAGCACTTCGTCTGCAGCGCCGCTCCTGATATCCACCTGGATCGCGGCGAAGCTGTCGACAGTGTGCGCGCGTCGAGCCTCGAGCAGCTTTTCGATGCGGTTCGCTCGATGAGGATGAGCCCACTCTGCGCCCATCCAGTGCGTGTAGCCGGCTGGGGTGATCTTGTTGTTGGCGGTGACGATGCGACCGCTCGGTGGTTGGGCGATTTGCGGTAGTTCCTCGAATGGCACGAACGACGTCCAATCGTAGTCGGTGAGCCACCCGGGTGCTGGTACCAAACCCTTGAGCGCGTTCTCGGTAGATCGCTCGGGGATGCGACCGGCCGCAATGAAGCCGATGGCCCCGTTTGTATCTGCGTAGACGATGTTCTGTTGGGGCGAATGGAACTTGCGGGCGGCTGCGAGAAGTGCGCTGGCGCTTGCAGAACGCGACGCATGTATCGGAAAGGCGACAGTCTCGTCGTCTTGGCGCAGAGCCGTCCAAGCTAACGAAACGACATGGCCGGGAGGGGCCAGCGCGGCCGCAGTCTCGTTGCTCTCGGAGAAGACCGGCCCGTGATGGGTGGATCTGGCAACGAACTCCACGGGGTCACCCCCGCGCACACGGATGACTTCTCGCACACTGGTGAATGCACGCGAGCCACTGGAGGTCAGATAGGTGTCGCCGCGCGGACCGAGTCGCTCGAGGAATAGGTCCTGAGTGTCCGAAAGGGTATTGGTGAAGGCCCAGGCGACCTTGTCGTTGCGGCCCAGGATGACTCCGGCTAGCCCGGGCAACGTCGCGCCAATGACGTTCAGACCCGGGGCGTTCAAGTGTGCGAGGTACCACTGAGAAGGTGCCGTCATTCGCAGATGCGGGTCATTGGCGAGAAGTGGTTTGCCGCTGGCAGTGCGGTCGCCGGCGACGACCCAGTTGTTCGAGCCACTCGACTTCGTGAGCTCTGGAAGGTTCAGCGTGCCGTGCTGCTCACGGGGGCGCGAGATACCCAAGCCGTCATACAACGCCCAGAGAGACGCGAAGGGTATCGGGGCGTCGCCCGGGTACGGCGGCGCGAGATCTGCGAGACGCCCTGGGTTCAGCTCCGCCCCCATGCGAACGCGCCACGCCTCCCACCCCCAGTTTCCTGCAAGGCTCCACGCCATGACTTTGTGAAAGACGATGCAGTGTGTCGGTTTCCAAGGCGCAGGCTCCACACCGAAGATCGAGAACTCGACCGGCAACGGTCGGTCTCGCTCCAGCCAGGCGTTCACGCCCCGCGAGTAGGCCGCGATGGCCCGTTTGGTTTCGGCGTCGAGCCGTTTCCAATTCTCCTCGGCAAGCCGCGCGAGTCCGAAGCTGCGAAACATTCGATCGCGCTCGATGAGCGATTCGCCGAACACCTCCGCGAGCATGCCCGTGCCCATCCTTCGGCTGACCTCCATTTGCCACAGCCGATCTTGAGCGTGCACGTATCCCAAACCGAAGTAGGCGTCGTCTACGGTGCGCGCGTAGATGTGGGGAACCGCGTGGCTATCGCGGACGATCTCGAGCTCAGCGGAAAGGCCTTGCACGATGTGCTCGCCCGCCACTTCGGGCAGTGAGCGCCACGCGGCCACGAAGCTGCAGCTCACGACAACACCGCAAGCTGCGGCGATCCCGAACAAAATGCGCCTGTGCGTCCTTCTCATCCGCCCCTCGCGACGCTCAGACCTCGTGATTAGCCCGGATCAGGGGCCATATTATCCTGATATTGACTTGCGTTTTCATCAACGCTAGGAAACGTAGCGATGAGGCGCCTCGAAGTCAAAGCCGCTGGCGCGGCGCTCGGCGCTGTCGCGAGTGCGCCGCTAGACCGCGAGCAGCCTCGAATTCGACGATCGAGCCGCGTGCGCGAGCCGACCGTGGGTCGAGTCCTCGCAGCGCTGCTGGGAACCCTGCCCGTGACCGTCTTGGCTGCGGCGTTGATCTCGCGCGCGCTGCCAGCCGGCGGTGAGCTCGGGTTTGCGCTCGCCTATTTCGCCACCATTCCGCTCTGGACGTTTCTCGTGTGCCGAGTACTCGTGGCGCGGACCTCGACGCGCGCGTGGACTTGGTGCGTCGTTGTCTCCGTCGCTTTTGCCTCTGCTCTCTACTTGGTTCCGCAGCACAACCCCGTTCTGCGGTCGTCATCCCCTCTCGACTAGGGAAAGCTCGGGGGCGAGGGGTGCTTGGTGGAAGCGACCGGTCAGCCCTTGACAGCCAGCCGACGTCACGCTAGGGGCTTTCGCAATTGATTTTCATTTTCAAGAACTGACGCGCTTCGGCTAGTGGGTTCCGTTGGGAGGATACGAATGGCGACTGCTCGATTGGCATATTCTGGGGTCTTGGCGTTGGCGTTGGCTGCCAGCGTCTGGGGCTGCGGCAGCGACGATAGCGACAGCAGCACCGATGGCGCGACCGACGCGGGTGGCGCTGGCGGCACCTCCCCTAGCGCCGGCGGGACTGGCGGCAGCGGCGGGACGGATGCCACCTCGACCGGTGGCTCAGCAGGCAGCCCGGGTGACGCGGGCGGAGCCGGAGGAAGTGGCGGAACCAACCCTGGAAGCGGGGGTAGCAGTACGGAGACCATGAGTTCGAGCGGGGGCAGTGGCGGCTCGGTCACGTCAACGACGGGAAGCGCTGGAGCCCCGCCGGAGCCCGGCGTGTACTTCGCGGAGGAGTTCGTCGAGACGGGTGACGTGCAGTCCGCGTACATCGACCTAAAGGAGGCCGACGAGACTTCGGATCTGGGTACGTTCCATCCCGCACAAACCGGCATCGAACTCGCGGGGGCGGGGCTCGCGGTCATTCCTTTGGAATCAGGGGGTGAGCTCGAAGCGATTTACGTCGCAAGCGGGCTCGCTCCCGAGATCACGCGTTACGAAGTCGACGATGAAGGCGAGCTGACCGAGGCGGGTACCGTCAGCTTCTCCGGTGTCGGGCTCACGGGCGTCTCGGGGTACGACGTCGTGGTCGTCAACGAGAACAAGGGGTACGTCCTCGACAACGCGGGGTTGCGAGCCATCGCTTGGGACCCGACGGAAATGGAACTCACCGGTGAGGAGATCGATCTTTCGATAGCCTTGAAGACCGACTACACGGCCCAAGCGCGGGGCTTCTTCGCGCGCGCTATCGATGGCCGCGTCTTCATTCCTTACGTCTGGAACGACATCAACGACGCGACGTTGCGCACATCGGCCGCTCTCATCATCGACAGCGAAACGGATGAGGTGGTCAATCTGGCGGAAGACGACCGCTGCCCCGGGATCTCGATGGTTCCGCTGCCCAATGGGGACATGCACTTCTTCGTGCCTTCGGGCTGGGCCCAGCAGTTTTATCTGGATGTGGAACCTCCTCGTGAAGCGCTGTGCTCGCTCAGGATCCTGGCGGGAGAGGACGAGTTCGATCCAGATTACTCGTTGAACCTGACTGAACTGGTGGGCGGCGACGAAAACGGGGGCGGCGGCGTGCAGGGGGGCATCCCTGACGGAGCCGGAGGCATCTACATAGCGGTTGCCGACGAGGTCCGCTACCAGTACCCCGCAGACTATAGCTACCTCTTCTACCGGCTTTGGCACCTGAACGTGGAGGAAGGAACCGCGACGGAAGTACCAAACACTCCGTGGTGGGGTGGAGCGATGACGCGCAATTACATGTTCAACGGCCACGCTTACGCAGTTCAGCCTTTTGGTGCGAGCGCGACCACCACGGTGTTCGAAATGCGCGAAACCGTCAGTTGGTTCACGATGGCCGGATGGATTGAACCCTTCGTTCGCGTTCGGTGAGCCGCTGCCGCGACGCACGCGCATCAAGCTCTTGGCGCAAGATCTGGCGCCGACTTTCGGCGGGATGGCTGACTTGCGCCGTGGTCCTGGCGACGTCGGTCGCCAGTGCCCAACCCGCAGAACCACCTAGCGGCCCGAACGCGGCAGCGATAGCGCCTCCCGAACTCGTCGAGTTCGTCGAGGCCAGCTACCCGCCCGCAGCGCACGAGGCTGGCGTTCAAGCCGTAGTTCCCATGGAACTCGATTTGGACGCGAGCGGGCACGTGACGGACGCTAGGATCCTGGAACCCCAGGGCCACGGCTTCGACGAGGCAGCGCGCGAGGCCGCGTTGCGCTTCAAGTTCAAGCCCGCCTTCCGGGGCGGCGTCGCGGTCGCCGCGCGCATCCGCTACGCATACGCCTTTCAGCTAGCCGCGGAACCCAACGAGCCGCCGACGCCGGGCGAGGTCGAGCCGGAACCGCCGCAACGGCCTCAGCCTCCGCACACAAAGCCGATTGCATTCGCTCCCGTCATCGAGGCTCCGGTGCCGGAGGAGACCGTCGAGGTCGAGGTGCGCGGACAAAGCGCCGAGGACCGTCGGCGCCAGTCAGCGGAGGCCGTCGACGTGATCGACACGGAACAGGACCGGCGTGCCAGTGCTGACCTCGGCGAGGTGCTGCGACGGCAAAGCGGCGTATCGGTGCGCCGTTCCGGCGGGTTAGGCTCGACCGCACGAATCTCCCTGAACGGCCTGACAGACGATCACATTCGCTATTTCGTCGACGAGGCGCCGCTCGAATTCATGGGGTTCGGGCTCGGTGTGGTCAACATACCCGTCAACCTGGTCGATCGCATCGAGATTTACCGCGGGGTCGTCCCGGTTCGATTCGGCGCGGATACACTGGGTGGCGCCATCAACTTCGCCACGGATAGCGCCTACGACCGCACGCGCGCCGCGTTGTCTTACCAAGTGGGATCGTTCGGAACGCACCGACTCGCGGCGAATGTGGGCGGCCGGTCGGAGTCGACTGGCCTCGTAGCGGGTGCCGCTGGTTTCGCAGACTACGCGGAGAACGACTACCCCGTGGACGTCGAATTGGCCAATGAACGAGGTCAGAAGTATCCAGAAACCGTCTACCGCTTCCACGACGCCTACAAGGCAGGTGGCGGCAGCGTGGAGTTCGGCGTCGTCGGCAAACCGTGGGCCAACAAGCTCTTGGTGCGGCTGTTCGGGACGTACTTCCGGAAGGATCTGCAGCACAATTTCGCAATGACCGTCCCCTATGGCGAAGTCGAGTACGGCGAAACTGCGTATGGAGCGCTCGCGCGCTACAGCAAAGGGGACCTGCTCGTACCGGGCCTACATTTCTCCGCGAGCCTTGGCTACAGTCAGCGAGATATCGAATTTCTCGATGTTTCCCCGTGGGTCTACGACTGGCGCGGTCACCGAATCTTCGAGCGCCCGACCCAGGTGCGCCCTCCCGGCGAACTTGGGCCCGATTACGAAGCTACCGACGCGGTGTTCTGGGAACGGAGCGGAATGGCACGCTTCGGCCTCACATACTACCTCGGGGACGAACATACGTTCGCGGCAGCGATTTCCCCGACCCTGATTCACCGAACGGGCGAGGACCGCTTGTGGGAATCCGATCGGCTCGATCCGCTGTCGAGCAAGAACCGCTTGCTCACGATGATTTCTGGGCTCGAATACACGCTAAGAGCGTTCGATCACGTCGAAAACGTCGCGCTCATCAAGCACTACCTCTACGAACCCTCCATCGAACAAGTCGATGAGATGACCGATACATACACTCCCCTCGAAGGCGGTACCCGAATTCTTGGGTTTGGTGACGGCCTCAGGGTCTATTTGGTCAAGGAGCGCTTGTGGAGCAAGGCTTCCTACGAGTATGGAGCGCGGTTGCCCCGTTCGGAGGAGGTTTTTGGCAATGGCGGGACGATCCTACCCAATCTCGAACTGTCGCCGGAGCGAAGCCACAACGCGAACCTCGGTATCTCGGGCGAGTCTGTCGAAACTGTCGCAGGAAGTTTTCGGGGTGAAGTGGAAGGATTCTACCGGTCCGTTCAGGATCTGATCCTACGCTTGCCGCTGGGCGACCCGACGTACTCCCAGTCAATCAACATCTCGAACGTGCGTTCTCGAGGCATGGAGGGCAGCCTGGGCTGGACCTCCCCCGCCGATGTTTTCTCGCTCGACGGCAACGTCACGTGGATCGATTTGCGCAACACGTCCACGGAAGGCCCCTTCGCACTGTTCGAAGGTGATCGCCTCCCCAACCGACCCTGGCTCATGGCCAACGGTCGTGCGCGGCTCGCCCTGAAGAGCCCCATCGACGAGAGGCACGAGGTATCGCTCTCTTGGTACACGAACTACGTGCACGATTTCTGGCTCAGTTGGGAAAGCGCCGGTCAGCGGGATACCAAAGCCAGCGTTCCGTCTCAGCTTGTGCACTCCGTGGCGCTCAACTATCTGGTCAAGTCTTGGATGAACGTCAGCTCGACTTTCGAGGTCGCGAATCTGGCGGACGCCAAGGAGTACAACTTCTACGGCGTGCAGAACCCAGGACGCGGGTACTATTTCAAAGGGAGCCTGGAGTACTGACGTGAAGCTGGAGGCGCGCACGTTCGCCGCGTACTGGAGCGTTCATGCGTGGGTGGGGCTGTTGTCGGGACTGATCGCGTACCCGATGTTCTTCTTTGGAGTGTTCTCGCTCTTCTACCATCCGATCGACACCTGGGAAGCAGCTGACCGACAACAGATCGCGAAAGTAGCGCCCACCGACATCGAGCGGGCGATCGAGGTCGTGTACCCCGCCAAGGGTGGGACGCCAGCGAACTTTCGCGTGAACTTGCCTATCGGCACCCATGGAACCATCGAGATCTGCGATGAACGCGACGGAAGCGCAGCCTGCGTGCAAGTCTCAGCGCGCGGTCAGCGAACTACCGCAGTCGATCCCCACGCAAGCATCGCTGGCTTGCTGTTCGAGCTGCACTTCCTCGCCATTCCGCAGCTACCCCAGCTGCAAACGGTCGGAGGCGTAGCGTGCCTGCTGTTCGTACTCTCCATCGTGACAGGAGTGCTGATTCACCTGAAGGATCTGGTCCGCCAGTTCGGGCGCGTGCGTTGGCACAGTGGTCAACGCACCCTCTGGTCCGACCTGCACAAAGTACTGAGCGTAACGGGACTGCCCTTCCAGCTGTTCTTTGCGTTTACGGGCGCACTCTTGTCCGTACCCCTGATCGCGCTGCTCACCTCTGCCGCGTACCCTGACGACGAAGCTGAAGCCGAACGAGTGGTTTGGGGAGCCCCGCGACCCGCCCATGACTCACCACTATCGCCGAACCCCTCGCTTTCCGAAATCCTCGAAATCGCTCAACTGCAACTGCCCGGGCTGAACCCGCAATCCCTAAGATTCTCGAAGCCGAGCGGGGAGCCCGGCACGGTCGTTGTGAAGGGACCGATCCGCGACGTCTTCAACGGCCGCGGCGAGGTTTCGCTCAGCCTCCACGACGGCAAGGTTTTGGAGGTGTACGACCCGTCCGCGGCTACCCCGACGCAGACCCTACGGCGTGCACTGTTCGGGGTGCATTTCGTCAACTTCGGCGGGCTCTTCTGGAAGCTCTTGTTTGCGCTGTTTTCGATCGCCACGTGCCTCACGATCCTGAGCGGCAATCTGGTATGGCTCGCGCGCAGAACCGTGACCGGCCGCGGCAACTGGATCCTCGAGCGGCTGACGATCGCCGTCGGCGCGGGGCTGGCGCTCGCTACCGGGGCGCTCTTCGCTGCCTCCTGCTTGCTGCGCTGGGTCCTCGAGCCGCCCGCCGCAGGCCTGTTCCTGCTGCTAGCGTGGCTAGTGAGCGTGCTGTGGGCATTCCTGAGCCCGACGGTTCGGGGTGCTTGGTACTGGCAACTGATCGCCGGCGCGGTGCTGTTCGTGGCCACCCCTCTGCTCGCGGCGGCCACGTCGCGCGCGGGTCTGTTCGGGCACGGCCCTCGCTTGCCCGAGGTGCTGGGTGTGGACCTTGGGCTGTTGTGGTTCGGAGCCGCGCTGGGGGTGCTGGCTTGGCGCGTCCGCGGTGCTGCCCGCAGGGTTGAGGCCGTTGCGCGCTGAAAGCGCCTGGCAGTCCCCTAGCCGGCGCGCGTGAGCTGCCGTCATTCGGGGCACTGGCCGTTACAGATCTGCACGCCGTTGGGGCATGAAATGCGTGGCGCACCCCAGCGCCGCCCTGTGGCCGCCGGCCTTTTGCTCGACGCTTGATGAAATTGCTGCAACGTCAAATCCGAACGGAAATAGCTATAGCACAGCGCTGCTCAGCTTGAGGTCTCGCGCTGCCAAGGTGGGCTCCCAACGCGTGACGACGTTCGCCTTGCCGCGGCCATCGTCGACACGAGCCTATGACTCCCGGGCCGCTCATCCCACTCTCTCGCGTGCGCGCTCGATACGATCCATTCGGTCCCGAACTCGACCTCAGTGCGAGTTTCCAGAAATTTCTACGATGTCAGTTTTGCGACCCCCTACGATGTCAGTTCGACGGTAACACCTCCTGGACGTAGTTCTGGCTGCGCCTTGGCCAAGGGCGTAAGCGTCGTGTCAAACGCAACCGAGTACGGCTTCGGTGCGCCTGCGACAGTTCACTTCTCCAAACCTGCAAGTCTAGCTTTGTGGAAAGCATCAAGGACAGCGCCAACGAGGCGTGGGTCGATGCCCGTGACTGCCATGATGTCCGG
Organism: Polyangiaceae bacterium; assembly: GCA_025937785.1. Classification (GTDB taxonomy): domain Bacteria; phylum Myxococcota_A; class Polyangia; order Polyangiales; family Polyangiaceae; genus JAICQQ01. The sequence goes on along the minus strand of JAICQQ010000114.1, from coordinate 15,004 downwards.
GTCGGGCACGAAGCCCCCAAAGCCGTTGCTGTAGTCAAACCGGCATCGCGTTGCTAGCGTTGAAGTGCCATCAGCGAATTCAACTTCATAGGTGGAACCCTCGACCCAGCGGACAGAAGATAGCGTATGTTTCATAAGAACGGTCCAACTCCCCACGCAACGTATTGGGTGACCCAATCTGCTCCAACGCGATAGGTTACACCCGGCAACGGATCTCTAACCACGAATCCAGTCATCGTACGCTCCAGAACGACGATATGACCTGTCTTCACGCCTGGAGCGAAGAGTCCCGCCGCGATGGGTGTCCGCGACGCGGCCGCGACTGCGTCTGCCCCGGTGTTGAAGTAACGATACCCCCAGCCTCTTCCAAGGACGCCAACCATCTGGGATGGAAGTATGTACTGGCCCATGCGCCCAATGGCCGCAGCCTCGGAAATCGCTCCTCCGGTAAGCATCTCAACACAGGCTGCCCCGCAGGAACCTGGAAGGCTCTGAGCGACGGCACCGCCCGAAGTAACCCCACTCGCTGGCACCCACGGTCCAAGCCCCGATCCAGCCCTTGCAGGAGTAGCTCCGGCCCTCCCCACCATCCCGACTCCAACGACGCCGGCCGCGGTGAACGCGCTGTTCATCAGCTTTTCGCCCTCCGACATCGCAGATACAGTTGGCTGCCCTTTGATGGGCGCATTCGCATCTCCACAACCTAAAAGGCCGCAGACCACGCCTTGGGCGATCCCACCTAGAACCTCCACCGTCAGGTCGGCGAATTGCTGACCGACTGACCTTGGAACCGGCAGGGTTTCCGCTACAGGCGGCCGCGGCGCCTGCGGGGGACCGAGCGCGCCTATGCCGAAGGCTTCAGGGCTGTACCACCCGGAGGTATTGGCGCTGTCCTTGCCGTAGTTTTCACAGCCCGCTGGGCGGTTGCTGCCACAGACGAGGATTTCCATTCGCCCGAATTCATCGATCGCTTGAAAGCCCGTTGGATCGGTGAGGTTCAGGGGGTTGTTGAAGACGTAGCTGTAGGCGTTGAGACCCTGACTGGAGTACGGAGCCTGGATGATCGGATCCGGCGTCAGAAAGCGCGCGACGGTGGGGTCGTAGATGCGCCCGCCCATGTTGATCCAGCCCAGCTCGGTGTCGTGCTCGTGGCCGGTGAAGCCGGTGCTGACGCTGGGGGTGCCGGGGAGGTCGCCTGCTTCTAGTTTACCGAAGGGGTCGAAGGCGCGGCGGTCGACGAGGTCGCCGTTTTCGTCGGTGATGACTTCGGGGGAGCCGAGGGCGTCGCTGTGGAGGTACTGGACGGCGTCTTCGGTGATTTCGCCGGCGAGCTCGTACAGGGTGACCTGGGCGACCTGGCGCCCGGCGGCGTGGATGCGGTAGCGGTGCTCGCGCTCGCCGTCTGCTTCCCCGTCGGAGGTGCGTTCGTAGAGGTGATGCCTCCACTGTAACCGTTCAGGTGGGGGGCTGAGGGACGCGTAACTGGTCGATATTGCTCCATAAGAAAATTCGTTCTTTCCATGGGGATTTATTCGTGGTTCCCGTGGGGGCGTGGCAAGCGACTGGCGCGACGAGCGGATCGCCGAGCTCGAGGCGGAGGTAGCCGCGCGGGACGCGCGCATCGTTGAGCAGCAGGCCCGGATCGCCGAGCAGGACGAGCGCATCGCGAAGCTTGAATCAACGGTCGCGGAGCTGACCAAGCGGCTTGGGCAAAACTCGCGCAACTCCCACTTGCCGCCGTCCAGCGACTCGCCCGATGAGCGAAGGCAACGTCGAAACAAGGCGAAGAAAGACAAGCAGCGGCGCAAAAGAGGCGCGCAGGCTGGACACCGGGGCGCCCACCGCGAGCTGTTGCCGGAGGAGAAGGTCAACAAGTTCGTCGACCTGTTCCCGCAGGAATGCGAAAACTGCTGGAAGCCGTTGCCGCACGTGCCCGATCCGCTGGCGAAGCGGTATCAGCAAACGGAGGTGCCGCCGATCGAGCCGTTCACGACGGAGTGGCGGCGGCACGAGGTCACTTGCCCTTGTTGCAAGTATCGCACTCGCGCGTCCTACATAGACGGCGAGATCCCGGCGTCGCCGTTCGGTCCGCGACTGATGGCGATCGTGGCGTTGTTGACCGGTGTCTACCACCTGGGTCGCCGTCGAGCCGTCGACCTACTCGCGGACGTGGTCGGCGTGCACATCTCCCTAGGTGCTCTGAGCACCGTCGAAGCGCGCGTGAGCAAGGCCGTACAACCCGCCGTGGATGAAGCCTGGAAGCAAGTCGGCAACGCTGAGGTGAAGCACACCGACGGTACGACCTGGTATCAAGCCGGCGCGATGATGGCGCTGTGGACCCTCGCGACGTCGGCTGCGACAGTGTTCAAGATCGTGGCCGACAGTACCAAGTCGACGCTGCAGCCGCTCTACGGCGCGCTCCAGGGCATTCTGGTGAGCGATCGTGCCAAGGCTCTCAACTTCTGGGCGATGAAGCACCGCCAGATCTGTTTTGCGCACCTGCTGAGGAAGTTCATTTCGTTCGCGGAGCGCGATGGCCCCGCAGCCCGGATTGGCCGTCAGCTGCTCAACTACACTCTACTCATCTTCGAGTACTGGCACGACTACAAGGCCGGGAAGCTGAGTCGCGAGATGTACGTCGCCTGGATGACCCCGGTGCGGCGCCAGTTCGAGACCGCGCTTGCCCAGGCAGTCTCCGCCAATATCGCAGGCGTGTCGGGCTCGTGTGCAGACATCCTGGAACACCAGGCGGCGCTTTGGACCTTCGTCAACCAGCCAGGCGTCGAACCGACCAATAACCATGCAGAGCGCGAAATCCGCGCTTTCGTGCTCTGGCGCAAGCGCTCATTCGGCACGCAGAGCGCCCGTGGCAACCAGTTCGCCGAGAACTTGATGACCATTGCGCACACGGCTCGCAAGCAGAAGCGCAACGTACTCGGGTTCCTCACCGAGTGCTGCCAGGCTGCCGGCGGCACGAGACGTCCCCCGTCACTGTTCGCGACTGCGGCGGCCTGACAAGCACTCGGGCGTTCACGCTGCATTACTATTCGCGAGCGGGAAGTACCGCGTGTGCGCGCGCTCCCCGACGGCGCGTACGCGCCCGGCCTGCTTCAGCGCAGCAACTGCTCGGTGCAACTCCCGCGGGGTCACGCCTACGTCCGCCGCAAGAACGGTCATCGTCTCGCCAGGTTTGCTGCACAGCGCACGATAGAACCGCTCCCCGAGCTCCGTGAGTTCAGCGGCGCCACGCCGTTTCCGGTTTTCTTCGGTGCGCACTCGCGTCGGCCGAGCTGCGAGTACCGGCGCTACACCGCTCGCGGCGAGCGCCCGTTCCACCGCTTCCTGCACCGCTTTCCGCGTCGCCGCGATGTGCTTCGCAACCAAAAGTTCGACTTGTCTGCCCAGATCTTCGTTCGTGTTCGTCATGCACGACCGAATCGCACGGTCACGCTACCCCCCTCAACCCCAGGCCTGAACGGTTACCGCCCAATGGCCGCAGCCTCGGAAATCGCTCCCCCGGTAAGCATCTCAACACAGGCTGCCCCGCAGGAACCTGGAAGGCTCTGAGCGACGGCACCGCCCGAAGTAACCCCACTCGCTGGCACCCACGGTCCAAGCCCCGATCCAGCCCTTGCAGGAGTAGGTGGGGCACGCCCCAACACCCCGATGCCAACGACACCCGCCGCGGTGAACGCGCTGTTCATCAGCTTTTCGCCCTCCGACATCGCAGACGCAGTTGGCTGCCCCTTGATGGGCGCATTCGCCTCTCCGCAACCTAGAAGGCCGCAAACCACGCCTTGGGCGATCCCACCTAGAACCTCCACCGTCAGGTCGGCGAATTGCTGACCGACTGACCTTGGAACCGGCAGGGTTTCCGCCACGGGCTGCCGCGGCGCCTGCGGGGGACCGAGCGCGCCTATGCCGAAGGCTTCAGGGCTGTACCACGATGACGTGTTGCTGGTTTGTTTGCCCCAGTCTTTGCACTCCGCCGGGCGGTTGCTACCGCACACCGTGACTTCAATCTGTCCGAATTCGTTGATCGCCTGGAAGCCCGTCGGGTCCGTGAAGTTCAGCGGGTTGTTGAAGACGTAGCTGTAGGCGTTGAGACCCTGACTGGAGTACGGAGCCTGGATGATCGGATCAGGCGTGAGGAAGCGCGCGACGGTGGGGTCGTAGATGCGACCGCCCATGTTGATCCAGCCCAGTTCGGTGTCGTGTTCGTGGCCGGTGAAGCCGGTGCTGACGCTGGGGGTGCCGGGCAGGTCGCCTGCTTCCAGTTTGCCGAAGGGGTCGAAGGCGCGGCGGTCGACGAGGTCGCCGGTTTCGTCGGTGATGACTTCGGGGGAGCCGAGGGCGTCGCTGTGGAGGTACTGGACGGCTTCTTCGGTGATTTCGTCTGCGAGTTCGTACCGTGTGACCTGGGCGACCTGGCGCCCGGCGGCGTGGATGCGGTAGCGGTGCTCGCGTTCGCCGTCTGCTTCCCCGTCGGAGGTGCGTTCGTAGAGGGATGCGAAGTAGACGGTGTTGGTGCCGTTGGCCTCGGCGAAGACGCGCTGGCCGTTAGCGTCGTAGCGGAAGGTGGCGATGGGGTCGCCGTCGGGGGTGGAGCGGACGGCGGTTGGGAGGTCGAAGGCGTTGTAGTCGATGTACTGGGCGCCACCGGCCACGTCGGGGCCTGCTCGCATCGTTTGGCGGCCGTTGGCGTCGTAGTCGAAGTCGTTGTCGCCAGCAGTCCTTACGGCGTGCGGTGAGCCAGTGCCGGGGGGGTCGTAATCGTAGCTGCCGACGCCGGTGCGCGAGGTGATGTTGCCGAGGTCGTCGTACGCAGCGCTCGTCAAGACGCCGCCGGGGTCGACGTCGGAGCCGGTACCGTCAACGCCGTGTACGTCTGTCAGCCGCTTTCGTGGATCATAGTCGTAGAAGCGACTTCCGTCACTGTCGCGATGGTCGATGCGCCACTCGAGGTGGTTGTCGGAACGGTAGCGATGCTCGATGTCTTGCAGGGCGTCGCCAGATGACAGTGTCTCGATCGAATGAACGCGACCAGTGGCCTCGACGTAGGTGGTCGTGGTGACAGCGTCGTTGCCGAAGCGCTCGGTTCCGATGCGATAGCCTTGATCGGCGGTTTCGAGCTCCCAGTAGGTTGAGTCAGTGGACGCATCGCTGACGCGCAGCAGGTGGCCGTAGTCGTCGTAGGTCTGCACGACTGCAAACTCTTCTCCGGCGGCTTCTGGGTAGCGAATGGTCACGAGCTGGCCGAAATGGGTGTAGCCGAACTCGACCGTCGACACCGTGCCTGCAACCTCTTGGGTCACGGTCTCGATCAGACCGCGGTTGGCTTCGGCGAAGGGCTCGAAGGCGTAGGTCGTGCGTGCGCCGCCGGTGCGGTTGGATTCGACGAGGCGGCCGATCGCATTTTCGCCAACGTCGTAGCGCAGGCGCGTGACGGTACCGTCGCCGTCTACGACGAGGACTCGCCGCCCAAGCGCGTCGTAGCTGAACTGCTGCACGTCGCCCTCGGCGTCCTGGTGGGTGAGCACCTCGTCGAACCCGTTGTACGTATAGGCATGCTCGCCGCTATCCGGATCGATGCGAGTCGTCACGCGGCCGTAGGCATCGGCGACGATATCGGTGACGTTGCCGTAGGTATCCAAGATCTCGCGCAGGACGTTGAATGGGCCGTACTCGTACTGATTCAAGGAGCCGGCAGCGTCGATCGACGCCACGCCCGTGCCCCGGGCACCAATGACGGCGGTGTCTTCATCTCCCATCGGATCAATCAGGACAACCGCCTCGCTCGCCTCGCGTTCTGTCTGCGAAGTGAAGCCGGATCTGTCGAGTTCTGCCGCGCTGAGGTACCGGCGCTCGTAGACAGCTCCGTTGGGATGCGTCTCGAACCGCAGTCGCCCCAGATCGTCGTACTCGTAGCTGATCAAGCCTTGCGTACTGTCGCCTTCCAGGTGAGGACGCGCGCGGGAGGTGACGCGACCGGCAAAGTCGTAGTTGGTTTCCTGGAATACGCGCGCGCCCTCGATTCCTGTAGTTCGGGTGAGCACAGGTCGCCTGTAGGCGTCGAGCAGGGTCTCGACCGTCTCGCCGCCTTCAGTGAGTACTTCGACGACCATGCGTCCGTACACGGAGTCGTCGATCAGGGCGTGTTCTCGATGGTAGTTGGTGATGCGACGACCGGACGGCGTCTCGTGGACGACCTCGCGCCCTAACCCATCGTAGCCCCAACGACTAATGATCCCGTTGGGATCGGCTGCGACCCAGAGTCCGCCGTGAGCGGGATGATGCAAGACCGACGTCGCGAATCCGTTGGCATCGACATGTCGCACTGGGAACATGCCGCGTTCGTCGTACTCCACGCTTTGCGTGCGGGTCCCCCCGATGGCTGCCACGTGCCGGATGCTGGTCACATGGCCACTGATAGGATGGCGGCCGATGGTAGAGCCTACGGTGACGGCGGGGTGGATGGGTTCCTTCTTGACAGACTCAAGCCGACCGCGGTCGTCGTAGGTATAGCTAGTAGTCCGAACGCTCGAGAGCCCCAGTGCGTTACTAGAAACTATCTGGCCCTTCGGCAGATTTACGAGCCACGCATCCCGCTCTGCGGTGGTAGGCGTGAAGTCGCGGTCAACGACATCTTCGGAGATCAAGTCCCCCTGACGGCCGCGCGTTCGGGTGGTTTCCAGCTCCAGGTTGCCGTACTCGTCGACAGCGGTCTCGACCTCTACGGTGCGGTAGGGGGACACGGAGCTCAGCTCCGTCGTGGTTCGACCGGGTACGTGAACGAACGGCAGTTCGGCGTCGGAGAGTCGAAGCTCGGGCTCGTCGAATTGAACGGAGCTCAGTCGCCCGACCTGCGGATACTCGGTTTCGTGCGAGGTCGCGACGCCCGCGAAGGGGTAGATCCGCGATGTCGACGACCCGGAAACGCTTTCGAGGAATGTGTCATTGTCGTAAGTCCAGGTCTGTCGAACACGGTCGACGCCGTCCAACCACTGCGTCGTGCGCGTGCGCTCTGCGAAGCCAAGCCAGCCCCGCTGATGCAGGCCTATCCGCGCATCGCGGTAGGTGTACAGCTGCGTTATCTGGATAGGAGCTAGATCTTCCAGACCCCCCGACCCGTTCCGTCGCTTTGTCTCCGAGACCGCGCTCACTAGCGGGGGCATTCGATCGACGCAGTGAGTGACGCGACGTTCGTCGACTGTGCAGTTGCCTTTGGTATAGGCGAACTTGGAATCGTAGGCGATCCTAACGCCCTTCCCCAGCCCGTCGTAAGCCGCAGTCAAGAGCCCAGCCTGCGCATGGTGACCGTAGACGACCTTGACGCCATAAGGTTCAGCTGTGTCCATCAGCGCCAGATCGGCGCTGCCGTCCGCGTCGAAGTCTCCCACCACCGGGGAGGAGCCGTCGTACAGGGAATAGCTTGCAACTTCCTCGGCGAAGTCGAACGAAAAGCCTCCCGTCAAGCCACCTCGAGTTCGGAACAAATACCACTTCAGGGTGGTACCTGGATTTGATGGCCCCGTGGGTACCAGCAGATCCTGTCGACCGTCTCCATCGTAGTCGAGCACCTGAGCGCGCTGGAATGCGAATCGGGAAATGAAGGGTTCGCTCGGGCTTGGCGAGCCGACGTACTCGAATCCCGCGCCCGTATTCGCCCATACCGTTAGGCGTTCGCTGCCTTCCAGGTCACCGCGATAATGAAGGAGATCGGTGAGACCGTCGCCATTCATGTCGAGGGTTTTCAGTTGCCACGCTCGGGCATAGGGAATCGCGGTCATGTCGTTCAAGCGAGGCCCGAAGACCTCTAAGCTCCAATCGGGATCGTCGAAATCAATGGGCGAATCATGGTCCAACTCTCGGAGCACGAGCCCGGTGTCCACCCATTGGGCGTCCGAGTCGCTGATACGCAGTGCTCGCCACTCGACGTCCAGTCCCGCTGTGGGGTCGACGTGTGGATCTCGGGTTCGCTGCAGCAAATTGACGATCCCATCCCCATCCGTGTCGATGAAGAGCGGTGTGTGCCGGCAGCCGGGCCCGATGCCTGGCAACTCCCGCCAAGTTTCCACGTTGAACTCAAGTCCTGCTCCTGGGTTTTCGAACAGTCTGTAGTGATGCAGACCGTAGCCGTCTGGAGCAACACCGTCCTCGGGAACACAGGTGAGCAAATCCGTGAGGCCGTCGCCGGTGACGTCGGCCGCGTGCGTCGAGGTACCGAAGACCCGAAGCGAGTCCTCCTCGTCCTCGTCAGCCAACGGGATAACGTTCACGAGCTCTACGTGGTCATGGTCATAGGACGTCCCATTCGAGAGGAGGACTAGCCCGTTGCACTGGTCGAAGATATCGTCGTTCCCATCGCCGTTGTAGTCCAAGACGTTCTGACTGGAAACGCAGTAATACGGGACGCCGCCAGGGCGCAAGTCATTGGAGCTCGCGTGCAGTCCCGTGTCGACGGGATCCTCGAAGTACGGACCGGCGTCGTCACCACCCAGGCCAGTCGAGAGAGCAACGTGATAGTGATAGTTGGGGACTCCTTCCGGTTCGAATCCAACGAACGCGGGATAGAAGAGATCGTCGAAACCGTCGCCGTTGACGTCCAGCACGACCGTGCGCCCGATGTCCGAACTCGGCACGCCGTTGCCGAAGCCATCCCCCGGCTGGACGTTGGATGCTTCTCGCTCCAGGCTGAATCTTGGCAAGTCCCAGTACTCAAAGAGCGTCGGCGCTGCGCATTGGCTACCGCCTGAAGCAGCCGCGCAGAGCGTGACGCTTTCCAGGTAGAGCGCGCGACCAGTGGTCGCACGCTCCAGGACATCGTCGCCGTAGTCGAACGCATAGTCTTTGACATCCTCCCCATCGACTCGGGTAACGACGTGGATCAAGCGTTCTGCTGTCACGCGACGCGCGCCCGCACTGTAGAGTGCGAGGTCCGGCCCCACATGATACTCGAACACGACCTCGCGGTTGTGTTCCACCTCATCGTTGGTGTTGCCCCCGTACGAGAGGGAAAGCGGCATCAGCTGGCCTACATTGCTGACGGTCACGAAGGACCGTCGATACTTGACCGACATCAAGTTGCCGCTACGATCCTCCACGCTCGACAGCGCCCAAAGGCGTCGAACTCCGCCGTGCGCGTCGACCGAATTCTCGGTACCGCCGTAGGTCAGAATCCGACCATCCTTGTGGCGAACCACAAACTTCTCGGGGGTCTGGTAAGCGGAGCCCGCCACCGGATTGCCACCGTGGGAGAGCACCTGGGCAAAGCTCTCCATCTCGGTTCGATACTCCGTGCCGTCGGCTCCGTAGGTGCCCGACACTGCAACCAGACGCTGGCCATCCAGACAGAAGCGGTCGTCCGGAGCATCGAGGATGGGGCCCGGAGTGGTGTCCGATCCGGAGGTTCGCGGGCACACGTGGATCCCCGATAAGCCCTCGACAGCCCAGCCTACGCCGAGCACGCCGTTGCGGCGCACACTGCGGTACACGAGCGAGAGGTTGGGCTGTACACCACCGGGGCCCGGTGGCACGTCGATCGGAATCGAGTACACGGCTTGCCCCTGAGGCGTGACGTCGAACGACCAGTCGAGGGCGCCACCCTGTTGCGAGTAGTCGCTGGCGATGGGATCCGGAAGATCCACGTCGCGAGTCGTTGGCGGTTCTGGGATGACTTCGCACACCATGCCTGGCAAGCACACGTGCGAACCAGGCTGCGCGACCAATTCGCTATCCGGGTGAAGTTCGATGTCCTTTCCGTAAAACCAACCGGTGTGCAGCTTCGACGAGAACAGATTGATCTTGGCATTCGGCGCGATCAGGGCGCCGTTGAACTGCTTGTTGACGCCAACTTCGCTCGTTCCGGTGTAGATCAGCGTCCAATCCGGTGCGGAGTCTGCAGAAGCGCTGATTGCACGCCCGTGGAAGGTTGCCCCGTCGCGCACCTGCACGAGCACGGGACCACCGCCCGCGTCGATGCTGATCGTGCCGCCGTCGTTCAGCTCCAACCGTCGAAACTTGTACTCGCCGCTGGAAAGATTGAGCACGGCGTTCTGCTTGATCGACACCGTGGCGTAGTCGCCGGGCGAGAGGGTTCGTGTTTGGCCAGGCTCCAACTGCACTGAGGAGCCCGCCGACGAGGGAAACGTGACCGTGAACTCTCGGCTCGTTAGCGGGGACAGTTCTGCATCATCGGAGCGAACGCCCAAGACTTTCACCCCCGACTGCTCTGAAATAGAGGCACCGGTGAGGAGGTTACCGACGGTACAGTTATTCCTGAGCGCGACCGGAGCCACGCTGGTCAGCGTGCCGACCACGGCCTGCACCCCGATATTCGTCTCGAGCGTGCCGGCATTACTGATCTCGGCCGGTTCGCCACTAGCCCCCTGGACCACTGCTCGATCGTTGACGCGCAAGGTCCCGTTCGCGTTGAGCACCGACGTCAATCGATCAACACCCGCCGGAAAGAACATCGTGACATTGACCGTGCTCGTCGCTTGTCCCCGTGCCAGTGGCGCCGACCCCACCTGAAACAGGGCCAAGGCCGCGAAAACCAGAAGAAAACGTCCCAGTCGTTCCATATTGCACTCCGCCCGCGCGTACCTTCAAAAAACGCGCTCCGCATACAGCTCAAACTTCGCCGTTGGTCCACGTGCGTGCCCACGCGCACTCGTGGCGAGGGCCCGTGCGTAACACAAGTCGGGTGCACAGAGCAACGCTGTGCGTGAGCAGTTGCAGATTGCCATCGAGCTGGCGCTCCTCGCGGCGTTCAGGTCGCATCAGGCAGTCGTCACGAGAGACTGGCGGATCTCGGCGCGCTCGCCGCAGCGGGGCCTCGTCGAGCCGATCTTGAACGCAGTCTCAGCGCAACGTGATCTTTTCGTGATTAGACCGATTTCCATTGACCGGTACTCCTGTAAGCGCCGTCCAATCCAGTGGACAGTCGCCCTGGCGTTAGCCAGCCGCCGACCGCGTTGCGCAACAACGTGCCGCCCAACGAGTAATCCAACGATGCGGTCCTGCACCGATGTCTCGGGAGGGAGGACACGCCCGGGGGTTCAGTCAGCCCAGGGTCATTCTTCCTCTAAGTCGACGCGCGCAAACCGCGGGTTGATGATCGTGTCGTGCTTGCTGCCGAACGTGTAGCTGAGCGACACCTGCACGTCGTAGGTGTATTCGGTAGGCTGTTCCACTGTCCACAGCAGCAGCTCGAGGTCCGTGACCTCGCGCTGGCGGAGGTTGATCTGATCGCGCACGAGCGCCGCTTCGCCTTCCACATTGAACGCCAGGCCCTCGAAGAGCCTCAGGCTGATGATAGCTCCGGTGCTCAGCCGATACAGCTTCGGTTCATCGATGAACGAGTTCGCCTGGCCCACCCACTGCACGCTGCCCCAGGTCTGGTTGGCATCCGCTATCAACGAAAGGGCATGGTACGGGTGTACCTCTCGAAAGAGCCCTTCACGATTCATTTCGATGTACCAATTTGCCCAGGCGCCGACCTGGTACGCCATCCTGAGCTGCTGGCTCGCGTTCTCGTAGTAGGGAAAGAAGTTGAACTCGGCGAGCGGCCCGCCGTGTAGATGTGCGTCGAGGTTCTCGAACTCGCTGCCTCGCGCCACGGCAACGCCACCCACCGCCCACCGCCTACCCAGTGAATGAGCGTAGCTCGTGCGCCCCTCCCAACCATAGATCTTGCCATACACACGCGACCCGTCCTCCAGGCGGTAGCCACTCCAGTTCTGAGTGTACTCCCTCGGATGCGCAACTTCGAGAGCTCAGTCACCCGTCTCAGGGTCAGGCCCGAGGTGAGCTCGGCAAAGTAGTAGCCGCTACCCCCCTCGCCACTGCCCCGAGCTTCGGGAGCGATCACCCAATAGTCCCAAGGGTCATGCAAAGCGCTCAGCGTGATGCCCTCGCGCTGAGGCAAGCTCAGCTCGAACGCTCTTTCGTGCGGAGTACCCTCGAGCTCACGCTCGAGCATGCGCAAAACGGCCTGCGCCAACCGTTGCCTCGCGTCACGGGCGGGGACTCCCGGACCCACGGGGAATGATTCGGTGTCGGGCGTGCTCGGCTGAACGCCGGGCTGTCGGGTCTCCAGCGTGATGGTGAACCGCTCGCCGCCGTCGCTCGACGGTTGCCGCACGATCACGAGCTGATAGTCGGCCAAGTGGGGGTCCCGCGCGAAGTCGAAGTAGCTCAGATCCTGGCGCAGGTAGTCGTTGAAACAGTCCCGCGCACAGCTCAGAAACAGTGTCAGCCGCGGCGGCTCCGTCTCGGCGAATGCGAGGCGCGAATGGCCGAAGCAGAGCACGCTACCAAGCACGGCTGCTACCAGGATGCGCCGGCTTGCCACCATCAATTCGAGCCGGCGCGTGCAAAGACGCGCGCGCGAGGGGTTGGTGAGCGCCCTGGGACCGTCAAGTCAGCCGTCAAGCGTTGAGGCTGCGCGCAGGGGCCGTCGAAGAACCAGCAGCTCGGACCACCTGCTGCACGCGCGGCACGCACTCCCAGAGCGTCCACGAATACTCGCTCGAAATCACCAGGAATTCCTCGCGCTTCACGAACCCGCCGTGCTGTTCCAAGAGCACGCCTTCGTCGGGGCACGACAGGGCCAGCCAGATCCGCCGTCCCTTGGTGGCGCAGAACTCGAGCATGCGGTCGGCGACGCCCGTGAAGACCCTGCCGACGAAGGGTCGGTACATGTAGATGAACAGGTCGGTGTCGGGAAACTCGAAGTCGAGCGCGCTGACGCACTCGACGCGAACCTTTCGGCACTTGGGCTCCACCGTCGGGTGCGCCAGGTACTTGGAGACGTTGGCTGACGCGACGCGGCTCAACACCGGCGACACCTCCACCCCGATCACCTCTTGGAACGGCAGCTGCGCAGCAAGAATCAGTGCTCGACCCTTTCCGCAGCCAAAGTCGACGAAGCTCGTTTTGTCGAACAAGAACCGGGTCGATGCGGACCGGAGAATGTGACGCATGACGGGTTCGAGGGTCGGAACGTAGAGTATCGCGTTGGCACGTGCGACCGGGTTATCGATGGCAGCATCCGACACTTCTAGCGATTGCGCCGTCGAAAGGTCGTAGCGATCGTCGAAGTCGTCGCGCGGGCTGTCGCGCAGCAGGAAGCGCAACGCCTGCCGGAGTGTCTCGCGAGCGCCGAACATCTCGTAGTTGTTGGCCACCAGGGCAAGTTGTTGACGAATGCTCAGGGACTGAACCATGACGATTTCCTTTTCTTCAATGAACTGACTGCCGCTAGACCACGCGTGCGTTCGGTGGCGACAGCCATGAAGTCATCTGCTCCACCGTGCTCTCGAGCACATCGCCCACGGGCATCTCGTACATGATCACGAGCCCGATCAGTGCGATGTGCAAGTAGCACAGTCTCCTCGCGCCGATCTGTCGCGCGTGCGCAATCGCCAGCAGGCACAAGGTCCAACCGAACCACACTACCGTGGCCACCGTGTAGGTCGTGACGACGAAGAGCGCGAATAGCGCGTGCGACGCGAGGTCCAACCGGAGACTGCGCCGCGGCGACAAGAAGCACACGGCCAGAGCGCCCTCGATGCCCACGGTCCACCAGGTCATGAACGGAGCGAACCAAGCGATGCCGGGGCAACTGGTGAGCCGAACTTCGTTCACCGGCCCTGCGATACTGGCTAGCTCCATGCTGTCCACCAAAAGACGATTCTGTTCCAGATCGAGGGATTGGCAGCCCGCGACGAGCACCGAGAGATGATGGAACAACGAGAAGTGGAGCAACTCGAACGCGAAGAAGTCACCGGAAACGTATGCGCTCGAGAGGAGCTTCGCGACGACAGCCACCCCCATGGCGAGGCCGAGCAGATGGCGGCCCGCGTTTCCAAGAGCGGCGACGCGATCGCGCGCCTCTGGGAGCGCTCGGCACGCGGCGAGCGTCAAGCACCAGTAAGCTACGAGGTACTTGTGGTTGCCGGCCCAGGTCCAGGTCGCAACCACGGTCGCGCTCCACAACGCCGCGCACAGCAGCCAGTAGTAGGGAGACACCCGCACCGCGCGAAACGCAATGCCCAGCAGGGCCAGGGCGCGAAACACGGGTTCGGCGTACCAGATCTCCGGCGGGTACGCGAAAAGCAGCAGCGCGCTCATGAGCTCTACCAGCGCGACGGACTCTTCTCGCGGCTCTGCGATCGCTGTGAGCTTAGCGAACGGCAGTTGCATGAGCGATCTCCACGGCGCGCAGGCGGAGCGACGGAGCGTCGAAGGTACGTTGGTAAAGCTCGACGCGAACCTCGTCGGGGCGGCAACCCGCGGTGGGTCGGTCCACGGCCGACACGCTTTCGACGCCGTCCATCGAGCAGGCCCCAGCTCCCCGGTTCGGGTCTTCGCTGTTAGCGACCCAGCGCAGATCGAGCAGGGTCTTCGCCAGTTCTTGCATCGGTTCGGTGTCAGGCCGCACCCGTACTCGCCGCGCTGGTACCTCGTAGACAGCCTCTGGCAGTTCTGCGAACACCCGCTGCTCGCCGAAACGAGCCGTCGCACGCACGAAGCGCATGTTGTCCAGACTGGCGTACATCCCGAACCCTCCGCCCAGCCAAGTGGTCTGGCCCCGGTACTCGACGTTGTACCGCTGGACAGCCGCGACGAGCACGAGCAACGCCGGTCCTAGCCACGCTGCCAAGCGGACCGCGAGTGACCGCGGCAGCGCGGTCGAAGCCGCGGCTCGACTCGACGCAACGAGCGCCAACGGCGTTGCGGGCCCTGACATCACCCGATTAACCTCTGCCCGCGACATAGCCGGCACGGCTCGCCAGGAACACGTAGACGATCGCAAGCACGACGACTGCCAGCGCAATCAACGTGCTTTTCAGCACCGGGCGCGTGATCGCACTACGCTGGGGGCTGGACACTGGCACCCTGACCTTTCAGGCTCGAAGCTGCGATCACGTCTCCTATCGAAACCAGTATCTGCCGCTCTCCTTCGTAGGGTCTTCTCGCGTGGGCCACACACAGGTTG
>JAICQQ010000100.1 GCA_025937785.1 Polyangiaceae bacterium | reverse complement strand
GTGGCACCAGATGGGGTTCGTTGCCCGGGGCGTCGTGATCCTCCTGATCGCGATGTCCATGTATGCCATCGGTATCGGGCTCGAGCGGTTCATCACGTACCGGCGGGGGCGGTCGCGCTCGATCGCATTCCTTGCCGCCCTCGAGCCATTGATTCGTTCTCGCGAA
The DNA here is from genome assembly GCA_025937785.1 of Polyangiaceae bacterium. Lineage (GTDB taxonomy): Bacteria > Myxococcota_A > Polyangia > Polyangiales > Polyangiaceae > JAICQQ01. The sequence goes on along the minus strand of JAICQQ010000100.1, from coordinate 28,785 downwards.
AAGCTCGACCAGGCAACCCATCTGGGCAAAAACTGGCAAGATGCGCCACTGGCGCGCATCTTGGGAACGGGCCTGAAGGAGTACCAAGCAGGGCTGCAAGAGTTGGGGGGCCTGGCGCACGACGCGGTCGAGCGGGAGCTCTTGGTGCACAGCGTCGGGCGCTCGATGGATCGCGCGAAGAAGCGCGAGCTCGCGGGTCTATCGCGGGGCCTGCCCGCGCTAGCGACCATTTCCTCGTCGGCCCCGTTCGTCGGGCTGCTTGGCACGGTGTTCGGCATCATCACGGCTTTTCGTCAGATGGCCGATCCCAAAGCGGGCGGAGGCGGTGGCTTGGCCACTGTGTCCGCGGGGATTGCCGAGGCTCTGATGACTACGGCGGTAGGGCTCGCCGTAGCCATCGTGGCGGTTTGGCTGTTCAACTTCTTTACGACGCGAGTGAACGATTTGGGTGTGCTGATGGATGACGCAACCGGTGAGTTGTCTGACCGGTTGCTGCACGCGGCGCGCGGCGGCGCCGTCAAGGCCCAGAACGAGAGCTCGGACTCACCGGTAGTTGCGGACGGCGAGTCGGCAGCCACCGCGCAAGCAGCCGCGGGTCCGGCTGCAGCTTCGAACCAGCCGATTTCGGAGGGCTAGTGCGTTCGCAGGCCGAGCCAGCGCGGGAACGGTGGCGCGCGGTGCGCGCAATCATCGCCCGGGATTCGGAGACGGTCGCGCAGGAGGTGAAGGCCGACATCAACGTGACGCCCCTGGTCGACGTCGTGTTGGTGCTGCTCATCATCTTCATGGTGGTCACGCCCCTGCTTGCCAGCGGCGTCGCGGTGGATTTGCCTAGAACTCAGCACCATTCGCGAAAACCGGACGACGGTAGGGACATCGTGGTTTCGGTCACCGCCGAGGGGCGCTGGTACTTGGGGGCGAGGCAACTTGGCGGGCTGCCCGATCTGCGCCGAGCGGTGTTGCACGAAAAGACGAAGTTTCCAGAAAAAGGTGTGTACCTGAAGGCCGACGCTCGAGCCGCGTTCGGGGCGCTCCGCGAAGCGCTCGACGTTCTGCGCGGCGCGGGCATCAACGAGGTGATTCTCGGCACGGAAGCGCTCGAAAAGGCAAAAGCGCCGGAAGGAGGACCGGGTGGACGTCGGCAATAATCAGGTAGGAGTGCGGGCGACGATCAACGTCACGCCCTTGGTCGATATCGTACTGGTATTGCTGATCATCTTCATGGTGCTCACGCCTTCGATGCTCGAACATCTGTCCGCGAGTGTTCCAAAGAAGGCGGAAGAAACGACTCAGACCGTGGCTGCCGACACCTCGATCGTGATTGACTATTCCGCTAATAGAAAACTCACGATCAATCGCGAGCCGGTCACGCTGGCCGCGTTCGCTCCCAAATTGCGCCAACGCCTGCAGGTCAGGCGTGAAAAAGTCGTGTTTTTTCGCGCAGATGACGCCGCGGCCTACGGCGAGGTGGTGCACGTGATGGATCTCGCCCGCGGTGCCGGGGCAGAGACGTTGGCACTCGTGACACGTTGACCTGCGCGGCTCCCAGCATCCGCCCCCGGGGGGAGGGGGCAAGGCGTCTGTATCATCGACCGCTCACCCATGGGTGACTTGTTAAGTAAAATATCGACTCTGGTGCAACTGGTAGAGCCGGGCTCACAAGGGGTTCACAGAATTGAACCAGTGAGTGTATACGGAGGCAGCGCCGAGTATTCCTCAGAGGCATTTTTGCCCCGGCGTCGCAGAAGGAGGTTCCTCGATGTCAGCAGGATTCAGGTTCCGCACGAGGTGTGTGCTCGCGCCAACTGCCGTGCTCGCGAACCTTGCTTTGGCTTCCTCGGTGCAGGCTGCTGGAGCAGGCTCGCCGGCGAGTTCGCCGGCGCCGACGCCGGCTGAATCTGCGGCCAAACGCGATCCACGTGCGGGGTCAGCGTCGAGCGTGAACGCACTCCTGCTGCTGCGGACTGCCCCGGCTCTCGAGCTGGCGCTCGTGCCGTCGTGGAACCCGTGGTATCCAGCTCATCAACTCTGGCCGAGCGAAATGCGACCTCGCCAGGCGCGCCCCTGGTCGCCGCCCGTGACGGATGCCGTCGATGCTCCTGGGCCCGGACAGCGACTCGACCTGCAGCAGGTCCCACCCCCTGCGCAGCTCCAGCAACCGCCGGCTGCTGATCAGCCCGCCCCCGCACCACCAGCGCCAGCGCAACCAGCACCGGCTCAGCCAGCGCCGGCTCAGCCAGCGCCGGCTCAACCAGCGCCCGGGCAGGCCGCGCCGGCCCAGCCTGGGCCCGCAGAGCCCGGACCTGCGGCGCCCCCCGCCCCAGACGCGGCCGCTGCAGCTGCTCCCGCCGAAGCGCCGATGGACGCAGCGCCAGCAGCGACACCTCCCGCAGATGTCCCCACTGACGAAGTCCCGCCGGCGGAACCCGAGCTAGAGCCTGCGCCCGAAGCTGGCGCACTCCCGGCGACCCCGTACGAGTCGGAGGAAATGGACACCGTGACGGTCACCATCGACCGGCGGGAAAGAGACATCCAAGACGTGCCCGCGTCCGTCGAAAGCTTCTCTCAGGCCGATCTCGACCGAAAGGGCATCACCTCGATGCGCGAGCTCACGGCGGCGACCCCTCACGTAGAGATTGGCCAGCAGGAAGGCAACACGGAGGTGTTCATCCGCGGCATCGGCAACACCAACAACACCGAGATCGGCGACCCCGCCGCTGCGGTGCACTTCGACGGGGTGTATATCCCTCGCCCGCGCGGGCTCAACACCATGTTCTTCGACGTCGAACGCGTCGAAATCCTGCGTGGACCTCAGGGCACGCTGCGTGGCCGCAACGCGATGGCGGGCACGATGAACGTGATCAGCGCTGCACCCAGGCTGGGCGAGTGGGAGGCCGACGCCACGTACCAGATGGGTAACTACAACCAACGCTTGATGAAAGCGATGGTGAACGTGCCGCTGGGTGAGCGCTTCGCCCTACGCATCGCCACGTTCTCGGAGCGTCGCGATCCCTTCTTCGAGAACGAGGGTGGCGATCCGGAGATCCGAGCCTCCGAGGATGCAGACACCTGGGCCTATCGGATCTCGGCTGCTTACGCCCCTTGGGACAATGTCAAGTTCACCCTACGGCACGACAATACGCACGAACGGGGCACCGGCGTCATCGGGACCAACGTCACCGAGCCGCTCGAGGCGGGCATTCAGCCCGAAGAGATCCCGGATGTACGGTCCCTGCGTTTCGTGGGCCACCAGCCGTCGCAGGCGCTCGATCACTGGGGCGTGAGCCTGGCCGCCGAGTTCGACTTCGGCCCCGTACTGGCCGAGCTCACCTCGAGCTACCGGGACCTCGAGTACAAACAGACCACGGGCACGACCGACGGTGTCAACTACCACGGCAAGCCCAACGATACGGATCTCGACCTTTACTCGAGTACCTATTGGCATACGACCAGCGAGTCGTACGTGAATGAGCTGAGGCTCTTCGCGCCTGACACTTCCAGCTTTCGCTGGACCACGGGCTTCTTCCACCTGTACGAAACGCAGTACGTGCTCTTGGTAGAAAACGTGGACAAGAACTGGGGCTGGGCCGGGCAAGAGTTCAACCACCCGGACGTCACGATGATGTCCTACGCCGGTTACGCGGACGGCACGCTCGATCTGCTCGACAGTTTGCGAGCCCTCGGCGGTATCCGCGTCACGCGCGAGTACAAACGTCGAAACGGTATGGCTCTTCCTTATAGTTGGAGCTGTTCTCCGGACGCGCCCGACTGCGTGTTCGATCAACACCGATTCGGGACCGAAGGCTTTCGCTTCGCTGGCGAGGACCGCACGGTCTACGAGCCCAGCGGCGATCCCATCGCCGACTTCGAGAATGGCATTTCGAGCTACGGTGAGCGGGATACGTTGGACGACTTCCTCGCTCAAGACGGGGCTACCATTTCGCCCATCACCGAGCAGCACGGCCATGTGCGCTACACCTTCTTCGACTTCCGAGTAGGCGGCGAATACGACCTTTCACCCGATCAAATGCTGTACGCGACCTTCTCGACGGGTCACAAGGCGGGCGGCTTCAACGACACCCTCACCGACGCGGAAGGCAACACCATCGTGCCCACCTTCGATCCAGAGGTGGTGTACGCGACCGAGGTCGGCAGCAAAAACGTATTGTTAGATGATCGCTTGACCCTGAACGCCGCCGCGTTCTGGTACGCGTACGAGAACTACCAGTCGAATACGGTGGAAACGCTGGGGAACGTGGAAGAGGACATGGGCTTCAGCACCTCCGTGCGCCGAAATACCGGCAACGCCCGCGTGCTCGGCGTCGAGGCAGAAGCGGTGGGGCGGCTTCCGTACGGGTTCACGGCGAACTTGGCGGCGATCTTCCTCGATGCTCGCTACTTGGGCGCGAGCGTGGCGGACACCCGGGTCAGCTGGGACGCGAACCAGCTGAAGAACGTGAGTATCAAAGGGCACTACCTGCCGCGCGCGCCCCGCTTCACGCTGGCCTACGGCATTGCGCAGGGCATCCCGACAGAGGTGGGCACCTTCGACTGGGCGTTCTCCGGCCAGACCAAAACCAAACAGTACATGACGCACTTCAACGGTGAGGGGTACGACTCGGACGGCAACGTGAACCCCATCTTCAGCGACGTGGTGCCCGGATATACTCGGCTCGACGCCAGCGCGGGTTACACGCGGCCGGCCGGCGATATCCGCTTCGAAGCCTTCGTCGCGAACCTGATGAGCACGACGTACATGACCAGCATCATCAACGTGCCCGGTCTCAACCTCCGCTTCTACAATCCCCCCCGGCAGTTCGGGGTGCGACTGCAGTTGTTCTTGTAGCCGCGACGGCGCCTGGGGGCTCAGCGTGAAGGCACGCAGACCTCGACGGGCGCTTCGTCGTCGTCGACGAAGTCGGTGTCGGCGGTGCAGGTGGCCCTGAGATCGTCGCCGCGACAGAAGCTGCAGTCGCTGTCTGCTTGGCAGGGGGCGGCGCAGTAAGTCTCGGCGTCGCCCCAGCGCACGCAGCGCGTGTCGCCGGGGCAATCGTCGGAGCTCGAGCAACCGGTGACGGTGCAATAGCCGCCGCGCGCGTCGATGGCGCACTCGAGGTCTCCGGAACAATCAGCGTCGCTGTCGCACGCAGCGCCGACGCCGCAATCGCCCGGCACACAGACTTTGCGATTGTTGGAGCCGCCGCCCGACGAGCGGCAGATGAAGTCCCGGCTGGCTTCGGCTTGGCAGTACTCCTGTTCGTCGCGATCGTCGGGGATGTCCTCGGCTTCGCAGCTCAAAAAGCACATGGTTTGCCCGGTGGATTGAAAGGGCGAGCAGACCTGTGCCAGGTCGGTTTTGCATTCGCCCTCGGCCGCGCAACAGTCGGCGTCCGCGGTACAGGTGTGCGTGCAGTAGCCGCCGCGCACGTCGGTGAGGCACAGCGCGTCGCCCACGAGTTCCCCGTCTGCGACGTCCGGAAAGCACTCGCCCTCCGTCTCACACGCGGCACCCGTCGGTTCCGGGCTGCCGCTGGTCGCGGTGTCGTCCGAGTCATCGCCGTCCGAATCGCTGCCGCAGGCGGCGAGCCAGTGCACGGAAGCGAGCGTTGCCAAGATCAGGGTACCGAGAGCGTTGCGCATGTGATTGCCTTTCGATCGAGAGCACTTGGCATGACGGCCGGGCCCGCAATGGGTTGAGTGGCCATGAGCGGCTGTTTTTCTTGGGGACCGCCTCGGGTGAGGTCAGGTGCCTCGATGTGAGCCTTGGCTCACGTTGACCTCACTCGGCGGGTGGTATCTAATGGTTGTTCGTGGATCCGAACTCCGTGAATCCTTACCAGCCACCGTCACCGGGCGTGGCCTACGTCATGGATCTCGGCTCCCGCCCCAACGAGCTGGTGCTGGCGGACGTCGGGACGCGCTTCGTCGGCGCCATGATCGATGGGTTGCTCTACATTCCCGTGGTGATTCCCGGGTTCTTGCTCCAAGCAACGCTGGGCGATTCGGGGGATCTTGCGCCGCTGGCGCTGGGCTCGATGCTCGTGGGCATTTTGGGGCTAGCCGTCGTTCAGTGGTACATGATCGCCACGTCCGGTCAGTCGATCGCCAAGCGATGGCTGGGGATGCGCATCGTGCGCCTGGACGGTTCCACGGTGAACTTCGTGCATGGCGTGGTTCTGCGCAGCTGGGTCATGGGCTTTCTCACCAACATCCCCATGCTGGGCGCGATCGTAGCCCTCGTCGATGGCCTCATGATCTTCGGCAACGACCGCCGCTGTCTGCACGATCGGATCGCCGACACGACCGTGATCAAAGTCTGAAGCCGTCAGCACTCTTCGATGGGCGTGGCGCTCAGGCAGACTTTGGGTATTCTGCAGGTACCGCCGGCTCGGTTCGGGTACCAAGTCGCGGGAAAGTAGAACAGGCGGCTATCTTTCTGGCCCCCTTTCGCGGCGCCGACGTCGATCCATTGCGCATACGCGTCGGCGTGGTAACAGCCGTCGGGCGGGATCACCCAGGCGCCGGTGATCCACTCCCAGCGTCGGCCGGCCCAGACCCAGCTGCCGTCGAGCCACACGCACTCTTCCCGAGGTCGGGCCGGCACGCACTCGACCTGAACCGGAGGTGGCGAAGCGTTGACGATGAGTGCGTCGTTACCGGCGTCCGCCCGATGCGGCCCGGTGGGCGGCCCCACGATGGGTGTGCCACACGCGAGGGTCACGGCGGTGACGCTAACCGGTACGGCGAGCTTCATGCGTGGTCCTGGTGCTTTCACACTTCGTACCCAAACAACCAAGCCAGCCACAGTTCACCGAAGAACAAGTATTCCAGCGTGGCGAGGGCCAGGAAGGGCCCGAATGCCAGCCGTGCTCCGAGCAGACCGGGTTCGGCCTCTTGCGCGATGGGGTCTTTTTCGAACTCTTCGATCAACCGTTCGCGCTCCTCGCCTTCGGCTGCTTCGATCAACCGTTCCATTTCGGCGCGCTCCTGGGTCACGGCTTCGGGCTCCTCGATCGATCCGCGGGTGAGGTAGATCACCAGCGCCGCGATGGTGCCCTGCACGGAACCGGCGAGCAACGCGAACACCGCCCCCGGCAGGCCGAACCACGCGCCCGCCAGCATCACCAGCTTGGCGTCGCCCATGGCCATGCCCGTGCGACCCCGTAGCTTTCGGTACAGGTAGTCGAAGGGCAACCAGATCATCACGAAGCCCACCGCTGCGCCGACGAAGGCGCCGGTGTAGTCCGTGTCGGGTCGAAGACCGGCGCTGGCCAGGCCGACGACGGTGCCACCCAGCGTGATGGCGTCGGGCACGTACATGTGCTCGAGATCGATGAACGAAGCAGCGATCAGACCCAAGCCGAGCGCGAGGTAGAGAAACAACAGCGCGACGGCCACGTGGATCGGAGTTGCGCTCGGCAACGCGTCGAGACGCACCACCACGATCGCCCACGAGAGCAGGCCGCCCATGAGTTCGACCAGTGGGTAGCGTGGGCTGATGCGCGACTTGCAGCAACGAGTTTTGCCCCGGAGCGCCAAGTAGCCGAAGAACGGGATATTGTCGTAGAAGCGAATCAACGTCCCGCAGCGAGGACACGTCGACGGCGGGCGACTCAAGCTCATGCCGCGCGGCACGCGGTAGATCACCACGTTGAGAAAGCTGCCCAGGCTGAGACCGACGGCCACAGCGACGCTGACGGTGAACCAGGTGGGAAACTCGATCAGTAATGGCACTGAGGCCTCAGAGCTTAGCAGCAGGTCGCGGCGCCTTGTCAGCGCGCCGAGTTCGCTGGCTCAAGGCCCAGGGGCCGGCTTGGCGGCGAGCGCTGAAACAAGGCTCGTGTCCTCCGACTTGCCGGCTACACTTCGAGCGATGTCTCCTTCGGAACAGGCGACCACGATGTCGCTGTCTCGTTACGCCGACGACAGTCGCGCCCTGGTAGCAGGTGCCCAAACGCTGGCGGACGCGCGGCGACATGCGGAAGTGCAGCCGCTGCATCTGCTCGCTCGCGCTCTGGAGCGAGATCCGGGAGTGGTCGAGGTCTTTCGCAAGGCGACGCCGCGCCACGTCGAGCTCACGTCTGCCGTCGAGAAAGCGCTCGAGGACCTCCCGCTCGCCAAAGAGCCTGCGTATCTGTCGGCGGCGATGCTCGATCTGCTCGAGCGGGCCGAGCGCGAAGCCGATCGCGAACGCTCGAAGGCCGTGCTCACGGAGCACCTGCTCAACGCGCTCTCGCAGGAGATACGGGGACCGGCAGGCGAGATCTTGGGTGCGTTCGGTGTCGGGCCAGGGTCGCTGCGCGCACACATGAAGGCGCTGCACGAAGTACCACGGTCCATCGCCGCTGCTACTACCGGCAGCGCGGTTGGCTTTCGCGATCTCGTCGCCGAAGCCCGATCGGGGCAGCAAGACCCGGTGATCGGCCGAGTCGCCGAGTTGCGCCGTCTCATCACCATCCTCGAGCGGCGTCAGAAGAGCCACCCCCTGTTGGTAGGAGAGCCGGGGGTCGGCAAACGAGCCGTCGTACGGGCGCTGGCCGCGCGGATCGCCCAAGGCGACATCCCCACGCGCCTGGCAAACCTGAAGCTGCTCGAGGTGGATACGGGGGCTTTGGTCGCAGGCGCCCGCTTGCGCGGCGAGGTAGAACAACGAGTCAAGCAACTGCTCGACAGGGCCAAGCAAGGCGCTGCGGATTCGGTGCTGGTGGTCGACAGCCTCGAGCAGCTGTTCGGGCAAGGGCCCGCGGGGTCGGCGGTCGGCGAACTGCTGAGACCAGCGTTGGCGCGGGGCGAGGTGCGCTGGCTGGCGGCCACGACGCCCGAAGGCTTGCGCCGCATCGAAGAGCGAGACCAACAAGTGCTGCGGCTGTTCACGCCGCTCGTCATCGAAGAACCCAGCATCGAGCAGGCCACCGAAATCATCCGCGGCGTCGCCGGGCGCCTCGAGAACCACCACCAGGTGAATATTTCCGAGGGAGCGATCGTCGCCTCCGTCAGGTTGGCCAAGCGCTACTTGCAAGATCGCTTCCTGCCCGATACCGCCGTCGATCTGCTGGACGAGGCGGCTGCAGCCATGCGCGTCGAGGTCGACGGGATCCCGAGGGAAGTCGACGAGGCCATCGCGCGCCTGGGGTCGCTCAAGGCGCAGCTCGCGAGCCTGGCCGACGCTGACGACGAGACCAGCCGCGCCACGCGCGAGCGCTTGGAACGCGAGAGCACCGCGCTCGAGCCGAACGTGCGCGCGTTGCGCGAACGGCTCGAAGCCCGCCGCGGCAGCGTGAGCGCGATGCTGAAGCTGAGAGCCCAGCTCGAAGAACAGAAGGCCGAGCTCGAACGGGCTCGCGCGAACAAGGACTACGCCCGCTTGGGTCAACTCGAACACGCCGAGCTGCCGCAGTTGCAGCAGAAGCTGGCCGAGGCGGAGAAACAGGCGCGCGAGGCAGGCGTGATCGAGGGTCATCGCCAACTAAAACAAGAAGACGTCGCGAGCACGCTCGCGCTCTGGACCGGCATTCCCGTTCAGAAAATGCTCGAGGGCGAGGCAGACAAGCTGCTCAAGATGGAAGAGCGGTTGAGTCAGCGCGTGGTGGGGCAAGGCGACGCCGTCCGCGCGATTGCCAAGGCCGTGCGCCGCGGCCGGGTCGGGTTGCGAGATCCCAAGAAGCCTATCGGAAGCTTCTTGTTCCTCGGCCCGAGCGGGGTCGGTAAGACCGAGCTCGCCAAAGCCCTCGCGGCGTTTCTGTTCGATGACGAGCAGGCGCTCACGCGGCTCGACATGAGCGAATTCATGGAACGGCACATGGCGCAGCGTCTGATCGGGGCGCCTCCAGGTTACGCCGACGCCGACAAGGGCGGCTTCCTGACCGAGGCGGTGCGGCAACGGCCCTACTCGGTGCTACTCTTCGACGAGGTCGAGAAGGCTCACGGAGACGTGTTCAACCTGCTGTTGCAGGTGCTCGACGATGGCAGGCTCACGGATGGGCGCGGTCGCACCGCCGACTTCTCGAACACCGTCGTGATCATGACCAGCAACATCGGTTCGGAGCGCATCCTGGAGACCGACAGCAGGCTGTTCGAGAACGAAGAGGGGCGGGACGCCCTGCGCGACGTACTGCTCGAGAACCTGAACGCGTTTTTCAGACCGGAGTTCTTGAACCGCGTGGATGAAGTCGTCGTGTTCCGTCCGCTCACGAAGGCGGTACTGCGCACCATCGTCGACATCGAACTCGAAGCCGTCGAGCGGCTGCTCGGCGAACGCCGCGTTCGACTCGAGGTGAGCGACAGCGTCAAGGATCACTTGGTCGGTTTGAGCTACGAACCCGCGCTCGGCGCGCGCCCCTTGAAGCGCACTATCTTGCGCGAGGTGCAAGATCCGCTCGCCGAGGCGCTCTTGTCGGGGGACTACGCCGAGCAGAGCAAGGTCCGGATCGAGCTGGTCGACGACGCTTTGAAGTTCAGTCGCGCCGAGTGACTTTCGAGCGCTGCCGGCCGAGGTAGCTTTTCGCGAGCAGCGTGCGCACGCCCGGAACGGTATCTCATTTCGTCGTCGCTCGTTATCGTTCGGAGGACGATCGCGGAAAAACGTCACCGGTCCCGTCGTCGGCGCGTGACTCGGCCGAGGGCGTGCCCTAAAACGCCCCGTGATCATGCTTCGATCATCGCTCCCCCAAGTTCGCGTCGTTCTAGCCGTGGCGTCGTTGCTCGGTGCCAGTTGCTTCAGCGGGTGTGTCGCCAAGCCAGCACCCGCGCCAGCAGCGCCCGTCTCGTCCTCACCAGCGCCTCCCCAAGTAGGTAAGCCCGTCGAAGGGCAGTGCTTGGCGCCCACGGCGCTCTCCAATGAGTTCTATGGGACGGCTGATTTTCCGTCCCAGCAGTGTCGCAGCAAGGCTCGCGATCGCGTGGTCCGCATGACGCTCGAGGAAAAGCTCGGCCAGATGCTGCAACCCGGGCACGATCAAATCGCGCAAAGTCCGTCAGACGTGTCGAAGCGCTACTTGGGGTCGGTGTTGAGCGGCGGCGGCCAGGGACCCACGAATCCGACGCCGCTCGAGTGGGCCAAGCTCGTGCAAAGCTATCGCGCCGAGTCGCTGAAGACGCCCCTCGCCATCCCCATCTTGTACGGAGTCGATGCCGTGCACGGGCACAACAACGTGCGCGGCGCGGTGCTGTTCCCCCATAACATCGGGCTTGGTGCTGCCGGGGATGCCGACCTCGTCGAACGCGTGGCGCGCGCCACCGCCGAAGAAATGGCGGCCACCAGCGTCGATTGGACCTTCGCGCCCGTCATGGGGGCTGCTCGTGACGAACGCTGGGGGCGCACCTACGAGACCTTCAGCGAAACCTACGATCTCGCCGCGACCCTCGGCGCCGCGGCCGTCCGCGGCTACCAGGGCAAACGCCTGGGGCAAGCGCCGGGCTCGGTGCTGGCGTGCGCCAAACATTTCGTGGGCGACGGTCACACCGGCGGGGGCAAAGATCAGGGCGATGCCGCCGTGAGCGATGACGACCTCGAGCGCCAGCTGCTGCCCGCCTTCGCTGCGGCGGTGGAAGCGGGTGTGGGTTCGGTCATGGCGAGCTACAGCAGCGTGCGCGGCGTCAAGATGCACTGCCACGGGCCGCTCTTGACCGACGCGCTGAAGCGTCGCCTCGGTTTCAACGGCTTCGTGGTCTCGGACTGGCAGGCGCTCGACCAAGTCCAGGGGCAGGACTACGCCGAGCAACTGACGAACGCAATCAACGCGGGCCTCGACATGATCATGCATCCGAACTACTACGCCGACACTCTTTTGGTGTTGAAGGCGATCGCGGGCACGCGCATCCCGATGGCACGCATCGACGACGCCGTCACGCGCATCCTGGCGATGAAGTGCGAGCTGGGCCTGCTCGAGCCCGGCGCGCTCGAGCCTGCTGCCGACGGTACGCTTCCCGTGCGTCACGATCTCTTGAAGACCGTGGGGTCGCCGGAACATCGAGCCCTGGCGCGCGAGGCGGTGCGGCGGTCACTGGTGCTCTTGAAGAACGAGAAGCAGGTCTTGCCGATCGGCAAGCAGCCAAAGCGAGTGCACGTCGCGGGCCGTTTTGCCGATGACCTCGGCGCCCAGTGCGGGGGTTGGTCCATCGCGTGGCAAGGGGCTCACGGCGCAATCACCGACGGCACTACGATTCGCGTCGCCCTCGAGCAAGCGCTGCCAAAGGGCAGCGTCACTCACAGCTCGGACGGCTCGGGCGCTGCAGGCGCGGACGTCGCGGTGGCCGTCATCGGCGAACGCCCCTACGCCGAAGGCGCCGGCGACGATGCCGATCTGGCGCTCGACCCTGCCGACGTCGCGACCGTGAAGACGCTGAAGGCTGCCGGTGTGCCGGTGGTCGTGGTGCTCTTGAGCGGGCGCCCGCTGATCCTGGGCGAGGTCCTGGAGCTCGCCGACGCCGTGGTGGCTGCTTGGCTGCCCGGCACCGAAGGCGCGGGCGTAGCCGACGTTCTCCTCGGTGACCATGCGCCCACCGGCAAGCTCACGCACAGTTGGCCGCGCGACATCGAGCAAGTGCCGATCAACGTCGGCGACAAGGGCTACTCGCCGCTTTTTCCCTACGGCTACGGCCTCAGCTATGGCGTGTCCGCTGCCAGCCCGCGTGCGGCCGGTCACGCGCACCATCACGGCGACGGCTACAAGATGGACTTTTCGGAGGTCGAGCGCTTCGCGCGTCACTTCGACGATCCAAGTCGCGATGGCTGGCAGCGCCCCCACGAGGTCGTCCAGCTGATGCAGCTGCAGGCCGGACAGGTGGTAGCCGACATCGGGGCCGGTACCGGATACTTTCTTTCACATCTTGCCCAAGCCGTGGGTCCAAAAGGCAAAGTGCTCGCGCTGGACGTCGAGCCGAACATGGTCGAGTACATGCGCCGGCGCGGGAGCGCGCAGGGTTGGTCGCAGGTATTTCCCAGCGTAATCCCGTCGGACGACCCGAAATTGCAGGCGGGGACCGTCGATCGCGTCCTGATCGTCAACACCTGGCATCACATCGGACAACGCCCCGCCTACGCCGCGAAGTTGGCGCGGGCTCTCAAACGGGGCGGTTCGGTCTGGGTCGTGGACTTCACCCCCGAGTCAGATATTGGTCCGCCAGCTGATCACCGCCTTTCTCCTGAAGAAGTCGTGGCCGAGCTCGCCGGAGGAGGCCTGCGTGCGGCGGTCGTAACAGCTGAAACGTTGTCCAAGCAGTACGTGGTGCGTGGTTCACTCGAGCGTTAACGCACCATCGTGCCGGTTCACGGCCGGGTATCTCGCGGTTGACGCTTGACTCTGGCTCGCCAGCGACGATGCTTCACGGCATCCCACCGTCGTACGGGGGGATCATGCGGAGGAACTTATGATCAAGCATTGGGCGAAACTTTCGTGTTTAGTGCTGTGCGGCCAGCTCGTGGCGACCGCTTGCACGACCGAGAACGATGACGACGACGGTGGCACCACCACCGCGGCAAGCGGCGGTAGCGGTGGTAACCTTGGCAGCGGTGGCACGACTGCCAACGGTGGCACGACCGCCAGCGGCGGCAGCGCGGGTGAGGCACCCACGACCACCACCGCGACGACTGCCAGCGGCGGTAGCGCCTCCGGCGGCACCGCGGGTGGCGCAGGCGCCGGCAACGAAGCGGGCAGTGCAGGTGCTGCGGGCGCTTCCACCGAGGGTTACGACGGCGGGCAGATCACCGAGATCACCGGCCCTGACACCGTGACCAACGGCGGTACGTTCACCGTTCAGGTGACGATCCCGGGCGCCGACGACGAGCAGACCTTCCAGGTCGCGGTCAATGGCGAGGCCGGCGACAACGTCACCTCCACCCCCAACGACGATGGTGTCTTCGACATCAGCTTCGCGGTCCCCAACGACGCCGACGGCGACCAGGTCACGGTCACCATCACCCCGTTGGATGGCGACGGCGACGCGGGCGAGCCGAAGGACTTCGACTCCGACCTGATCGAAACCGGCACGGGCGACGTCAAGGTCACCCTGTCGTTCGACCAAGACGTCGACCTGGACCTGCACGTCAGGGAGCCGGACGGGACGTTCATCAATTCCGAGAGTTCGTCGCCCAGCGGTGGCGCCCTCGACCTCGACTCGAACCGGTTCTGCGATCCGATTGACGGGATCAATATCGAGAACATCTTCTGGCCCACGGGTGCTGCTCCCGAGGGCGAGTACCAGGTCGGTGTGATGTACTTCGGCAACTGCGATGTCGAAGAAACCGTGAACTTCACGGTCACAATCACTATCGGCGACGATGTCGAAACCATCAACGGCTCGTTCGAGCCGGAAGAAGCTGGCGACGAGACGGACATCATCGGCGTGGCGACGTTCACCGTCGACTGATTGCTCCGGGCTTTCGAGCACCGCAGGGCACCGGCTGTAGCAGGTCGGTGCCCTGACGTGTTTCAGGGGCAGTCCGAAGCACCCTTGGGGTTTCTTCATGGTCCGGCGTATCCTTTTCAGGGCGCCGATTGTCCATGCAGCATGACTGAACCCAGCAAACCCAGGACCGAAAGCACCTTGAACCAGGCCGTCCGCGAGCCGTGGCGCCGGTTCACCGAAGAGTTCGAGGCCTTACGGCCCGACTTGTACCGCTACTGTCGCCTGCTGACGCGCTCCCCGTGGGACGCGGAGGACCTGGTGCAAGACTCGCTGGTGCGGGCCTTCATCCTCCTCGGCACCAGTATGGCCCCTCCCGAGCATCCGCGCGCGTGGCTGTTTCGGGTCGCTTCGAATCGTTGGCTCAATCACGTCAGACGCCAGCGCGAAGAGCTGGTGGCAGAACCGCCGCAGGCGGCGTCGCCTGACGTGAATCCGCGCGCCGTCCGCGAGGCGGGCGGCTCACTCGTGGCGCAGCTCGCGCCCAAGGAGCGCGCCGCGGTCGTGCTCAAAGAAGCCTTCGGGTTCTCGCTGGAAGAGACGGCGGCCGTGCTCTCGACCAGCGTGGGCGCCGTCAAAGCCGCACTCCACCGCGGGCGCGAGAAGCTGAAGAACGTCGATACGGAGCCGGAACGGACGCCGTGCCCGGCCGTGCTCGACGAGTTCTGCCAGGCGTTCAACGCACACGATCTGGAGCGCCTGCTCGCGTTGTTGCTGGACACCACCGAGGTCGAGTTGGCAGGTACCTTCGTTGGCTTTGGTAAAGAGGTCGCCAGGCACGCGCTGGGCGGCATGATGTTCGCTGCGACCCAGGCGGTGCCGGCGGGCATCGCAGAGCCGCATCGCGGCGACCTGCTGTTCGAGTCCCCGCGCTTCGAGGGGGTGACGCTGCGGGGCACGCCGCTCGTGCTCGCCTACTTTCGGCACGAGAGCGGCGACGCCGTGCGCTCGTTCAGCCGCCTCGAATGGGAGAGTGCAGCGGCCGATCCGGAGGGCGCGGGTGACCGCATCAGCAGACTTCGTACCTATCTGCACAGCCCCGAAGCGCTGCGCGAGATCTGCGGTGAATTGAAGCTGCCCTGCCGCACCAACGGCTACCGTAACTGGTAGCCGTTCATGACCAGGTACTGTACTGTGCAACCAGCGCCATGAAAGGCATCGTCCTAGCAGGTGGTACCGGGACACGACTGTCGCCGATGACCCTGGCTGTCTCCAAGCAGCTCTTGCCCATCTACGACAAGCCAATGATCTACTACCCACTCTCGGCGTTGATGCTGGCGGGTATCCGAGAAGTGTTGGTAATCTCCACGCCCGAAGCCCTGCCGTTGTTCGAGCGCCTGCTCGGTAGCGGCGCCGACCTGGGGATGCGCTTCGCATTCGCGGAGCAAGCGGTGCCGGGCGGGCTCGCGGAGGCCTTGCTCATTGGCGAGGCGTTTGTGGCGGGGCAGCCCTGTGCGCTCGTGCTGGGTGACAACCTGTTCTACGGCGCCGGGCTTTCTGCGCTGCTGAAACACTCGGTGAAGACGCTCGACGGCTGCACACTGTTCGCCTACCGGGTCGACGATCCACAGCGCTACGGGGTCGTCGAAATCGGGCCCGAGGGCAACGTGTTGTCGCTGGAAGAAAAGCCAGCGCGGCCGCGTTCGCCGCTGGCGGTCACGGGCCTCTACTTGTACGACGGCAACGCGAGTACGCTCGCGAAGACCCTGCATCCTTCTGCCAGGGGCGAGCTCGAGATCACGGATCTAAACCGGATCTACGTCGAGCGCGGCAAGGCTCGTGTCCAGGTGCTGGGCCGCGGCGTCGCCTGGCTCGATACCGGGACGCCCGAGAGCTTGCTCGAGGCTGCGCAGTTCGTGCACACGCTGCAGAGCCGTCAAGGCATGCAGATCGCCTGCCTCGAAGAGGTCGCGTATCGCGAACGCTTCATCGACGCCGAACAACTAGCTCGCGTCAGCGCGTTGCACGGGAACAGCGTTTATGGCAGCTATCTGAGCTCGATCGTCAGAGGTGACTAGCCGTGCACGTCGAAGACCTGAAACTCGGTGGCGTGAAGTTGATTTCACCGCGGGTCTTTCAGGACGCGCGCGGCTTCTTCCTGGAGAGTTACCAAAAGGCTCGCTACGCCGCGGCGGGGATCGAGTGCAGCTTCGTTCAGACGAATCATTCGCGCTCGCTGCGTGGAACGTTGCGAGGCCTGCACTATCAACGGGGGCAAGCCAAGTTGATCACTGTCGTGCGCGGCAGCATCTTCGACGTGGTGGTCGACCTGCGCGCCGGGTCGCCGACCTTTGGCCAGTGGGACGCGGCGGTGATCGATGACGAGGAGCTGCAGCAGCTGTTCGTGCCCGACGGATTCGCGCACGGTTTCGCCGTAGTCAGTGACGTCGCCGACGTGGTGTACCAGACCACGTCGGTGTACGATCCTGAGCTCGAAGGAGTCGTTCGCTACGACGACGCCGAACTCGCGATCCCCTGGCCGATCCAGCGCCCCGTCCTTTCCGAACGGGATGCCGCCGCTCCGAGCTTGGCAGCTTTCCGTGCCAGCTTGCTGTCGCAGGGCGACGTATGACCGTTTGGTTGGTGGGGGCGCGCGGTATGTTGGGCGGGGTCTTCGCGGGGTCGCTGGTGCACGCCGGAGTCAGGGTGGTGCAGACGGGCAACGAGCTCGACATCGCTGATCGCGAGGCGGTGCGTGCGCTGGTGCGCGTCGAGCGACCGACGACCATCATCAACTGTGCGGCGTACACGAAGGTCGATGACGCCGAGACGCACGCGCGCGAGGCGGAGCGTTGCAACGTGCTGGGGCCCGAAAACCTCGCGCTGGTCGCCCACGAGGCCGAGAGCTGCTTGGTGCATTTCTCCAGCGACTACGTGTTCGCTGGTGATGCAAACCAGCCCTACGACGAGGCGGCGCCTGGCGCACCGGCGAGCGTGTACGGCCGTACCAAATGGGAAGGCGAACGCCGCGTGCTCGCCCTGCAGAACCGCGGCAGGCTCTACGTCGTGCGCACTTCGTGGTTGTTCGCCGCCCACGGAAACAACTTCGTGCGCACGATGCTGCGGTTGCTCGCGCGCGAGGACGAGCTTCGGGTCGTGTCTGATCAGATCGGGCGACCCACGTACGCGCCCGATCTAGCCGGCGCCGTCTTGCGCCTGGTCGGAATGGACGCGCGCGGGATCGCGGTCGAACCCGGTATCTACCATTACGCCAATCACGGTTCGACCAGCTGGCATGGGTTTGCGCAGGCCATCCGCGAGGGCGCGCTGCGGCGTCGATTCCCCGTCCGCGCTCGCGAAGTCCGCCCGATAGCCACGCCCGAGTTCCCGCGCCCCGCCCCGCGTCCGCGTTACTCCGTCCTCTCGACGCAGCGTTTCGAGGCTGAGACGGCGAGCGTCCCGCGCCCGTGGCAGGATGCGCTCGAGGCGTGCCTGGACGAGCTCGGCGCCAGCGCAGGTGTCGCATGAACGTCGCGCGAAGTTTTTCGTCGCTGCTCGTGACCGGCGGCTGCGGCTTCATCGGATCCGCGTTCATTCGCGGGCTGTTCTCGAACCTCGCTTTCGACGGCCGGGTCGTCAACCTCGATGCGCTGACGTACGCTGGCAATCCCGAAAGTCTCGCAGGAGCGGTGGATCCGGAGCGCTACGTCTTCGTGCACGCTGACATTCGTGACGCCGACGCCGTTCGCGCCGTCATCGAGCGCTATGCGGTAGACGGGATCGTGAACTTTGCGGCCGAGTCTCACGTCGATCGTAGCATCGTGGCCCCCGATGCGTTCATCGAGACGAACGTCGTCGGTACCTTCAAGCTACTCGAGCTCGTGAGGGAGAACCCCTCGCTGCATTTTCACCATGTCTCGACCGACGAGGTCTACGGTTCGCTCGGGCCCACGGGAGCCTTTCGCGAAGACACTGCGTACGCACCGAATTCTCCCTATGCTGCCTCCAAAGCTGCTTCGGATCACCTCGTGCGCGCGTACGCGCGCACCTATGGCCTCTCGGTAACGGTCTCCCACGGTAGCAACAACTACGGCCCGTACCAGTTCCCCGAGAAACTGATACCGCTGATGATCCTGAACCTGTTCGAGAGCGAACCGCTGCCCGTCTACGGAGACGGGTCGAACGTACGCGACTGGCTCCACGTCGAGGACCACGCCGAGGCGATTTGGGCCATCGTTCGCTCAGCACCGGCTGGTGAGACCTACAACATCGGCGGCAACGCCGAGCGCACCAATCTCCAGGTGGTACGCTCGCTGATCCAGGCTGTCGTCGAAGAAACGGGACGTCCAGCGTCGGCGCTCGAGTCGCTGCTCAGGTTCGTCACGGATCGCCCCGGTCACGACAAGCGTTATGCGATCGATGCGAGCAAGCTCCAGCGGGAGCTCGGATTTTCGCCTTCGCGCGAGTTCGAATCGGGCTTGCGGCAGACCGTGTCGTGGTACGCGCGCCACGGGGCATGGGTCGAGCGCGTTCGGAGCGGCGCCTATCGCGACTGGATTCAGACGAACTACCGCGATCGCACCCCCAAATAAAAGGCGACCGCGAAGAGGCTCCCATTCGCGGTCGTCGGTGACATCCGGGTTCTCCCGATAGGGTCACACGAACCCAAAGCACCTGGACATACTGGTACCAATCCTACGGCGTTATTGCCACGGTATTCGCACGAGCGCCGTTGCTAGCCATCATGGTCGCCGCCGACGCGAGGCAAACGTGAAGGATTCAGTAGAGAAAGCGTCTTCGTTCGGCCTGTCAACTCGAGTGGACAGTCGCTGCTTCCACCCACGTCTGCGCACCGCCGATGACTCTCGAGCAGCGCGGCGACGAAGGCCGAAGGACGGCTCGCCCGATGTCGAGCTTCGGCGCGGCGGTGGCGCATCGCGATCGTCTTGCTAACCCCTTGGGGTCAAGGGCGAACCTCGAACTCACCGCGTACCCCCTCCAGCGCCGGAGCTCCAGCGCTCCAGCGCTCCACTGCGGTCGCGGGGAACGTCCGCTGGTTAATCTTAGCGCCCGCGGGCGCGCGGCTTTCTGGGGCGTCCCTGCCGAGGCGTTCCTGCGACCGACTCCCACACTGTGTGGTTCGACGCGGCGTGCTGCCGCGCAGCGGGGGCGGTCAGCGGGGGGTGAAAAAGAGCGGCGCAGCCATCATTTCGCTGGCACTTCCGAGCACTTTTGGCAGGCGGGGGCTTTACGCGTCGGTGGCGCCGGCCGCTTCGCCTTCGGCAGCAACCAAGCGCTGCGAAACAATCTGGATACCGAGGGCCTGGCGTTGGTGCTAAACGTCCAGCGTCGGGGCTTCCTGACGGAGCTTACCTAACGGCGGACTCGGTCCGCCCCCCCGCCAGCCCCTCCGCGCCATAAAACAACGAGGATTAGAGTGCAGCCATCCATCCACGGGACATCCGAAGAGACAGAGAACCGTTCAGAGCAAGAGGATGCGAGGTTTCGGCGCCTGTTGGGTATGCTGCTCGAGCAAGGGCTCTCTGAGGCCACAGCTCGCGCACGCCTCAACAGCGAGCCGCGAATCCGGCGCAACCTGGCAGAGCTCGATAAGCAAAACCGCTAGCTGAAGGTCGCTTCGCGCGCGTCGGTTGTGCAAGACTTGATGCATGGCAACCTCGAGTAGCGACATCATCGAGCGGGCCAAGGCGGAGGCGGAAGTTCTCGCGGTGAACGCGAGCTTTTATCGGGCGTTCACCGAGGGGGACCTGGCGTCGATGCAAGCGCTGTGGGCCCGGGACGCGCCGGTGTCTTGCCTGCATCCCGGGATGCCAGCCCTCGCCGGGCGGCCGAAGGTTTTGGAAAGCTGGGCGCGGATCCTGGAACGACCGCCGCCCGCACCGATGACGTATGCCGAAGCGCGCGTGCAGCTCCTGGGCGAAACTGCGCTCGTGCTCTGCTACGAAGGCTCGGGGGACAACCCGTCGCACCTGGCGGCGACGAACGTCTTCGTGCTCGAGGCAGGCGCTTGGCGGCTGGTTCACCACCACGCGGGACCTTTGAGCCGACCGATCGTCAAGCACGCGGTCGCGGACCTGAACTAACGGAGCCGCAGCACCTGCCGCGCGCTACCAGTCCAGCGGCGCACCGAACCGATCGACGAACACCGGCCCGGGGCCTTCCAGGCTGCGTCCAAGCGTATCCAAAATCGTCGTAGCCGCTTCGTCCAGAGAGAGCTCGGCGTTGGCTCCGCCCATGTCGGTGCGTATCCAACCCGGGTGCAGCGCAAGCACTCTCACGCTGTTTCCCAGGGCCGCTTCGCGGTTGGCCACGAGCTTGGCGAACATGTTCAGCGCCGCTTTCGACATGCAGTAGCCGAACTCACTCGTGCGCCAAGCCGTCGTGATGCCCCCAGCCTCCGACGAGATGAACACCAACAACCCCCTCGGTTTCAACCAGCGACGAAACCACTTCACGGTGCGGACAGCGCCGGTCGCGTTGACGTCGAACGTGGCCGCCAACGCTTCTGGATCGCAGGCTTCGACGTCGCGCCGATCGTGCTCCAGGTGAACGGCGGCGTTGTAGACGATGACGTCGAAACTCGTGTTCACACCTCTGGAGGCTCGCTCGATCTCGGGCTCCGAGCGAACGTCAGCTTCCAGCAGCGTGAGCCGCGCAGACGTCGACCCGAGCGCCGCCAGCGCCGCTCGAGAGCGCACCACGGCGGTCACCGTGCTGCCGCGCTCGAGGGCTAGGCGCGCCAGACCCTCGCCTAGCCCTCGACTCGCGCCCACGATCAGAAGCTTCTGCATCCTCGGGAGCGTACACCTCTCGCTTCCCAAGATCGCTGGATTGTCGAACCACTCGAGGCGAAGCACTCGAGGCGCTGAGCCTTCAGCTCCGGCGCTGGACCCCAAGGCGCGCCCTGCGCCGCGGCGCGACGAGCCCGCCAACCGCTGGCTACGCGGCTTGGGCTCGGTGAGGTGGCTTCTGTGCTGTGAGGGGCGCGAGGCGTGCCGAAGTTGCGCGGCGCCGACTTCTTGATATGTGATCGTGCCTGAACGGGAAGGTCATCATGCGCAGGATACTGGTTACCGGGGGCAACAAGGGGATTGGGCTCGCGATCGTCGGCGCCGTCCTCGATGAGCACGACGATACCTTCGTGTTCCTGGGGTCGCGGGACTTGGGGCGAGGGCGAGCCGCACGCGACCGACTCGTGCGCGCGCACCCGAGCTGGGCCGACCGCAGCGAGGTGATCGAGCTCGACGTGTCGAGCGACGCCTCCGTGCACCAGGCCGCCCGCTGGATTCGAGAGCGCTCTCGGAACGAGGGCACGCCGCTGTACGCCGTGGTCAATAACGCGGGGGTCGGTGGCGCGTCGCTGCCCCTGGCGAGCGTGCTCGAAGTCAACACTTTCGGTGTGCGGCGCGTCTGCGAAGCGACCTTGCCGTTGCTCGATCCCGAGCGCGGTCGGATCGTGAACATCACGTCGGCGGCGGGCCCCAGCTTCGTCGCGAGCTGCAGTCCCGAACGTCAGCGGTTCCTCACCGACCCTGGCATCGAGTGGTCGAGTCTGGCGGCGTTCTTGGCTGAATGCCTGGCCATGTCCGGCGGCAAGCCGGCGTTCGAGGCCGCTGGCCTCGGTGACGGCAACGCCTACGGGCTGTCGAAAGCTTGCGCCAACGCATATACGCTCTGCTTGGCGCGTCAGCATCCAGGCTTGCGAGTGAACGCCTGCACGCCGGGGTTCATCGAAACGGACATGACGCGGGCGTACGTCGAGTCGCAGGGAAAAACCCCAGCCGAGCTCGGGATGAAGACACCCAGTGACGGCGCGCGCGCGGCCATGTTCCTCTTGTTCGGCGAGCCCGAGGGCAACGGCCGCTACTACGGAAGCGACGGCCTGCGGAGTCCGCTCGATCGCTATCGCTCGCCAGGCAGCCCGCCGTACCGCGATGACGCTTAGCAGCAGAGCGTGCCAAAACGCGACCCCCGGTGCTCATCCCGAGACTACCGAGACGCGGTGTCTTGCAGTTGTTTCGAGCGGTTCCGGCGCGTGCGACCACCGATCGCGTGGCAGCTGGGGGAGCATGCGTCGGCGCTTGATCGCGTGGCCAATACGCTCTATGAACCCCGCTGGGATGCCTGGCTCGAGTGGCCGCTCTGCGGTGGAACGCGGGCCGCGCGAAACCGCGGTCCGATGCGTCGTCCCGACGCTGTTGATACTTGCGTACTGGCTTGCCTTCCGCCCGCTGCACGGTGGGGTCGGCAGCCCGACGTTTCTGCTGGGTTTGTTGCCGTGTCTCGCCGCTGCCGCGCTGCTGGGGCTGCGCGGCGCGATCGTAGCGGTGCTGGTGGTCGCCGCCATTGACCGAAGCTTCGCGCTCGAGTTTCCCAGCTCCGACACGAGTCCGCTCGCCGGTGCCGTCGCGCTGCTCGCCAAGCTGCTGTTCGCCGGCGGGCTGGGGGCAGTGCTGGACGTGCGACGCCGCGAGCGCGCGCTGAATGCTCAGCTGCGCCACGAAATCGAAGTCAGGCAACTGAGTCAAGAGTCGCTGCGTAGAAGCGAAGGTTTGCATCGCGCGCTGGTGCAGAGCTTGGGCGAGGGGGTGGGCCTCTTCGATGCCGAAGACCGCGTCGTGTTTGCGAACCAAGCGTTGGCGACGCTGCTGCGCACCTCGAGCGAGGCGCTGGTCGGGCAGAGTTTCTTGGAGTTCCTGGCCGAAAGCAGCGAGCGCGTGCAGCGGGCTCGTTTCACCAAAGACACCCGGTCCTACGAGGTGGTGCTGCGAGACGCGGCATCCACGCTCTTGCTAGTCACCGAGACGCGCTTCGACGAGCCGAACACTCAGGGCGCAGTGAAGCTGCGCGTAGTGCGTGACTTGACCGAGCGCGTCGTGAGCGAACGCCGCCAGCGCGATCTCGAACGCGAGCTGGAGCGCAGCCAGTCGCTGCAAAGCCTGGCGGTCATGGCGGGAGGCGTGGCGCACGATTTCAACAACCTGCTGTGCGGTGTCGTCGGCAATGCCGAGGTCGCCCAGCGGCGGGTCCCTACGGACGCGCCCCCCATGCTCAGCCAGTGCCTCTCCGAGATCGTCACCTATGCCGAAGAGGCCGCTCAGCTCAGCAAGCAGATGTTGGCGTACGCCGGTAACCGCAGCCTGGTGATCGAAGCGCTCGACCCCAACGTCGAGCTTCTCACGGCGCTCCGACTGTTGCACGCGACCGTCGAGTCGAAGGCCCGCCTGGTGCTCGATCTGGGTGAGTCGCTGCCAGAGGTCGCGGCGGATCGCTTCAAGCTCAGGCAGGTGATCACCAACTTGGTGCTGAATGCGCTGGATGCCATGGACGGCCGGCGCGGTCTGCTCACCTTGCAGAGCGGGTTCGTGCGTGTCACGGAAGGCGAGGGCCAGCGTTACGACTTGCGCCCGGGTGACTACGTCAAGGTCACCGTGACCGACACTGGGTCGGGTGTCCCAGACGCGCTGCGAGAGCGGTTGTTCGAGCCGTTCTTTTCCACGAAGGCGCCGGGGCGCGGCATGGGTCTGGCGGCGGCGCTGGGCATCGCACGGGCGCACCAGGGCTGGCTCGGCATCGAGACCACGTCGGAGTCGGGGACCTCATTTTGCATCCTGTTGCCGGCGGCGCGGGAGTCTACTCCGCGACCCTCGAGCATTCCGAGCGTGTCGACGCTGCCGCCGGCTGCAAGAAACATACTGCTGATCGACGCCGAGCCGGCCGTGCGTGCGGTGACGGCCCGGCTACTCGGTGAGCTCGGTCAGCGGGTCGTCACCGCGGACAGTGGCCGGTTGGGCCTCGAGCTGTTCAGCCAGGAGCCCGAAGCCATTGATCTCGTGGTGCTCGACCTGACCATGCCCGAACAGTCGGGCGAGCAGATTCTCGATGCGCTTCGAGGCGTGCGAGACGACGTGCCGGTGGTGATTACCAGCGGCTTTTTGGCCACGGATGCGTCCAAATTGCTGGGGGCGCCCAACGTGATCGGCTTTTTGAACAAGCCGCACACCCTGACCAGTCTCGAGATGGTGCTGGCGTCGGTCGATCCGAGCGCCGCGCGCGCGCAGCAGTTGACACATTGACTCGGAGGCGGTTTCCGGTAAATGGGCGAGAGGAACCATCGTGCCCGCCGGTAGCCTTCTCGCCCTGATCGACGACATCGCTAGCGTGCTGGATGACGTCGCGGTCCTCACCAAACTGGCGACCAAAAAGACCGCCGGCGTGCTCGGCGACGATCTGGCGGTCAACGCGGAACAGGTGGCCGGCGTGCGCGCCGACCGAGAGCTGCCCGTGGTGTGGGCGGTGGCCAAAGGGTCTGCCGTCAACAAGGCGATCCTTGTGCCGGCCGCGCTCACCATCAGCGCGTTCGCGCCGTGGCTGGTGACTCCCTTGTTGATGTTCGGCGGCGCGTTCCTGTGTTTCGAAGGCTTCGAGAAGGTGGCGCACAAGCTGCATCACAGCGCCGACGCAAAGGCCGAAGACGCTGAGCACCGCGCGAAGCTGACCGCAGCCGTTACGGACCCGAGCATCGATCTAGTCGCGCTGGAGAAGGACAAGATCAAGGGCGCCGTGCGCACCGACTTCATCCTCTCCGCCGAGATTGTCGCGATCGCGCTCGGTACCGTGGCTAGCGCGCCGTTCGTGACACAGGTGGCCGTGCTGGTGGGGCTCTCGGCGCTCATGACGGTGGGAGTGTACGGGCTCGTCGCTGGCATCGTCAAACTCGACGATCTCGGGCTCTACTTGAGCCGCAGCCAGCCCGGCGAAAGCCCCGGCCTGCGCGCGAGCATCGGCTTGGGCATCATCAAGGTCACGCCCTACTTGATGAAGGCGCTGGGCGTCGCCGGCACGCTGGCCATGTTTCTCGTCGGCGGCGGCATCCTCACGCACGGCGTCCACGCGATCGGCGTGTGGATTGAAGGCCTCGCCGCGCAGTCCGGCGCGTTTAGCGCAGTGGTCCCGATGCTGGCGAACCTGATCGTCGGCGTGCTGGTCGGCGGGCTCGTGCTCTCGATCGTGACCCTGGTGAAACGCTTGCGCGGCAAGTAGCCGCTCGCGAGCGTCTCGACGGTGTTTCGGGCCGGCACCACCCCTGCCCAAGCGCACCACGGCGCGCCGCTGCGTCGAGCCTCGCCGCTCACGATTGTGCTCGATTTCGCGGCCCCGACTGCGCAACATCGCGCAGTCGCGAGCACCGCAAGGGAAACCCATGTCGAACCTGGTACCGTTCAAGCTGCTGTCGTCCATCGCTTCCCTCAATCACCTCCTCGAAGGCTGGACGTTGTTGGAAGCAGGGACGGAAGAAAAGCGCTTCTTCTGCCAGTACGTATCCTTCGAAAGCCCGTTCTCTCGAGCCCCGCTCGTCCAGCTCTCGATCGTCGGTGTCGATGCCAGCAACGATGACAACCTGCGCCTCAAGGTACGCGCGATCGACATCAACCAGCTCGGCTTCACCATCGAAGCCGCGACCTGGTTCAACACGCGCATCTGGTCCGTCGAGGTGTCATGGCTGGCGATCGGCGAGTAGAATTCAACGAGCTGGTGCGGCGGGACCAGCATCAACCAGAGCACCCGCGACAAGCTCCAAGAGCTCCAAGACTTGCTCGCTCACCAGATCCCAAACGGGGATCTGGCCGTGATCCTCGAACGCGCCTTGGACGCGCTTTTGGTCCAAGTCCACAAGCGCAAGACGGGTATCACTGCCAAGCCGAGAGTACCTCGAGCGGGAGCGCCTGAAGGGTCTCAGGCATCTCACTCGCGCCAGGGACACCCGCTGGGCCACTGGAGATCGGCTCCAACTCAGCGAGCGAGTAGCTCGACTTCCGCGCGCCGAAAGCCTGCGGGGTAGCGCCGAAGGTACGCGCGTGCGGCGGCTCGACGCCCCGCGATGTCGCCGGACCGTTCGAGCGCGAGCACGCGCAGGTAAGCGGCGTCTTCTGCGCGAGGGTCGGCGGAGTACTGTTCGCCGAAACGCTGGAAGCGGCGCGCTGCGGCGTCGAGCTGCCGTGCATGGAACGCCGCCAGGGCCGCGCGAAAGTCTTCCGAAGCGGCGTCGTTCGCCGAGCCTGCAGCCTCCGCCGCGATCGCCGGGCTGGAAGGCGCGCTTCGGGGAGCGCGGGCGGGCGTGCCGGAAAGCGGCGGCGCGGGCTCGCGGTCTGGCCGGGCCTCGCGGTCTGGCGCGGCGTCGGTTGGCGCGGCCTCGCGGTTTGGTGGGGCCTCGCGGTCTGGCGGGGCCTCGCGGTCTGGCGGGGCCTCGCGGTCTGGTGGGGTCTCCGGCTTGAGCGCGGCCTCGTGTGCCGGCGCAGGTGCCTCGAACGATCGGGCAGCGCGTGGGGCGACGGACGGGTGAGCGTTCCAGGTCTGTCCGGCGCGCAGCATCATTGGGGCGCGTCCGTGAAGTTTCAAGAGCACGCTGCCTTCGTCGACGCGCACACGTTCGGTGCGCCCGTTCAGAACGGCGACGGAGAAGATGGTCCCAATGTCTTCGAGCTCCCCGTCGGGAAGCAGCACCGCGAAGGCAGGCTTTCCGGGGGCCTGGTGCGTCCGAATGCGGAGCTCGCCGTGATCGAGCACCACCAGCTCTCTGCCCGCCTGCGTGCGTCGCGCCCAGCGCGCGGTGGCGTCGGCTTCGATCAGCGGGCTCCGCGCGCCGGCCATCTTGGCTTCAGGACTGACCCGCCAGAACATCACAGCGCCCGCGATCAGCACGAGCGCCAAGGCGCAGGCCGCGAGTGCACCGCGCCCGAGCCATGGCCGCCGCGGGCGGACCAAGGTCCGATCGAAGGCGGCGAGCAGGCGCGTGCGCTCGCGCCGGACTTTCAGCTCGTCCGCGCCGGCACGCGCCGTGGCGCGCAGCGTCTGACTGAGGGCATCGAGGGCTTCTGCCTCGTGCGCGCAGCTGACGCAGCTCGCGACGTGCCGCTCGAAGCTCGCGCGCTCCGCCCCGGTGAGACGGCCGTCACGCATGGCCTCCACCTCGAAGCACCGGGGGCAAGTCGGACGGCTCATCGTTCGCTGCCCCCGTCGAGCAAAGCGCGGAGCTCGCGCCGGGCGTTGTGCAGCCGGGTCCACACGGTGCCGATGGGTATCTCGAGCGCGGCGGCAATTTCTGGGCAGCTGAGGCCCTCGACTTCTGCGAGCAGCAACGTGATGCGCTTGGGCTGTGTGAGCCGACTCAGAGCCCGCTCCACGTCTCCGCGCATGCCCACCGCTGGATCGGGATCGATGCTGGAGCGCCCGAGCGTCGCGAGCGCGGAGGCGACGCCCAGCCAACGCGCGAGCGCATGCTGCCGGCGCCGCAACAGACGCACCGCGATCCCGATCAGCCACGGACGGCACGCCGCGCGCCCGTCGTAGCGGCCTGCGCTTTTGGCTGCGGTCAGGAACGTGCTGTGCACCAAGTCATCGACGTCATCGGCGCCCGCCGTGGCCCGCGTTAGAAAGCGGCGGATCGATGCCTGGTGCTGATCATAGAGCTCGCCCAGCGCGCCGACGTCGCCAGCGGCGAGCCGCGCCATGAGCTCGGCGTCAGGGCGGGGGGGCGGTCCGGGCTCGCAGCGCTCGGGCGCGACCATCGCCACGCGGGTCGTGCGTCGAGCCTCGGTCACGGCACGCCCACCGTGGCGCCGACCACGAATCCCAGCATCCATACGGGGAGCGGAGCCAGAGCGGTGGTCACGTCCTGATCGGAAGTCCCGGAGGGACCCGCGGCTGCTTCGAGACCGACGAACCCGCTGAGGATCGAGCGGGCGCCGATCGTGAGCCGGCTAGCGGCGAACACGCGCGGCAGGACACGCGAAGTGTGCGAATGGTCGACTCTGCCGTTGCGCTCCTCGCGCACCGCGACATCCTGTTGGACCACCAGGGTCGGCCCGAGCAGCAGGTCGACTCCGACCATCCCGCTGCCGAAGCGATGGCCGCCGACTGCAGTCAGCTCCACCGCGGACTGCGGGATGCGCCTGCTCATGGGCACCTCGTAGCTGGTGGCGCGCGCTTCGAAGCCTGCGAGCCAGTCCGACACGATCACCAGCGCCATGGCTCCCAGGTTCGAGCTGACTTGCCCGTCACCCGCGCGGGCACCCCCGCCGAGTGACAGCGTTGCCCCGACCCTACGATCGGCGCGAGCACCCTCGGGGGCTAACCCCTGGTCGCGCACGGACTCAGGGTCCTTGCTGTGAGGCGGCTGCGTCGCTGCAGGCGGTTCCGCAGCCGGAGCCGCGGGCGCGGCGCTAGACCCCGGCGGCACCGGAGGTCGGGATGGCGATGGCGATGACGATGGCGATGGCACTGGCACCAGTAACAGCGCTTCGAGCCCTGCAAGCACGTCTTCGGAGCTCGAGAGCCAACGCGTGGCGGAACGCCCATCCTGCAAAATGACCTCGAGCGTCAGCCCGTCCCCGCTCGGGCGGAGGTGTACCCGGGCGCAGC
>JAICQQ010000423.1 GCA_025937785.1 Polyangiaceae bacterium | reverse complement strand
TCGACGACGACAATGAAAGGGGCGGGAACCATTCAGTGCGCCCCGAAACTACTTCATCTCGGAGTCGTAGCCACCGAACTCCTCGGTCATACGAGACAGTTCGCGAAGGCCAGCGCGTCGATCCTTGTCGCGCGTCTCTTTGAACGAAAGGACGTCCTCGACGCGGAGCCGGCGATGCTTGCCGACCTTGCGGAACGGGATACGTCCCTCGTCGAGCAGGCGCACCAAGTACTGTCGCGAGACATTCACGAGCTCCGCGGCCTGCTGAGTCGTCACCTCGCGGCCGACAGGCACTACCGTGATCGAGTCGCCGCGCGCCATGACTTCAACGACGCGCTCGAGCACGTAGAACACACTCTCGGGGAGTGGGATGTTCTCCCCCTTCGGCCCGACCAGCTGGCACTTGGGCGCGCGTTTTCTCGGTTGGTGGGCCATGTCTTCGAGTGCCTTGGAGAGTGCCGCCACCTGCGCCTGTTGCTCGGGTGGCGCCGCGACCGGGGTCATGCGGCGGATCAGGTCTTCCATCGTGTGGGCTGCGGCTTCCATGGGTGGCCTCCAGAAGATAAGATGGCCCACAAACATCGTAGACGCAACTCCAAACGACGCATCCGCAACTTCGGGGACCCAGGGCCGGTCGCCGATCGCCCCCAAGCGGAGCCAAGGTTGCCGGGAAGTCACCTGAGCGCAGAAGTCCACACCGGCACCGCGGGGGTCAGGTTGAGCTTCTGGTTGGGGGCGCGGCCGACGGTGAGCCTTCGGCTCTGGTACACGGCGAACACGCCACGGGTCCGTAGGCGCGCACGCGCATCCGGCTCATCGCGCCAGAGATCGCCACTAGCGAGAATCGAGGAGAACACTTGTGGTGCAAGGTCACAGGACCACAGCGGCCATCGCCAAACCTCCTCTTCATCGATCGTTCGCCACCCCACGGTTGCGCGCTGCCCCTTCGCCCGAATGCACGGGAAAAGGCGGAGCGCCTCGAACGCGAGCCGGTTCGCGCCCCAGAGCGTCTTTGGCTTGTTACCAGTCGCCGTCGGGTCGTCTGCGAGCAACGCATACCGTCGGTCGTCAGCCGGATCCCAACGAAACGACGAGCCCTCGTCCGCCGCTAACCATGTTCCGAAGAGCGCGCTTCGGAAATGGTTGGCAGTGCAGGCCACCATGAGGTCGCCTGCGGTGCCGAGGAAGTGCTGATGCCCCGAGCCACTGATCAGTGCAAAGGGCGTCGGGGCCATTCGCTCACCAGCGCTCTCGACTCCGAAGGACGAGCAGAAGTCGATCCATCGTCGACTTGTTTTCGCTACCCCCAGAGCGTCGGCGCAGTGTTCCGCGAACTCCTCGGACTTTGCGTTGAGATCGAGGCCAAGGCTCACGGTGACGTCGGGGGCAGCCTTTGCCCGGGCGTCCCGCCACTCCGCCCGTGATGCCTCGGCGATCTTCGCCAACGGCGCGTATTCCGCATCGAGGGCCGCTATCCGCTCGTTGCGCGGGAGTTTGCGCTTCTTGATCTCCTCCCGCTTCTTCCTTTCCATTCGCCTGTCTCCTTCGAACTGCTCTCGCTTGGCCTTCTCGTCAGCGATTGCGGTCTCGGCGGCAGCCGGTCTCCGCGTGAGATCCGTAAGGAGGTTGATGAGGCTCTCGGCGTCGCCGACCTTCGGAGCTAGCAGAACTGGTCGCCGTGCCGTATCCCAGCTCAGACAGACTTCGGAGCGACCTTCACGACGCTCTGCGAGAACCTGCGCAACGCCAAGTCCGGTCAGGTACCCCAACGGGTTCGCCCCGTCGATCGCAAATGGGATGCGGGTCATGCGTCCTCCGCTCCTTTCGCGAGAGCCAAGCGTTCCTCCTCCTCTGAACGTCGGTGGTCCGCTAGCCGGAGAATAGCCTCGAGATACGCGAGACCGTGCCAGCCATAGCGACGAACGAGCAGCCAGAATCGATCAGCGATGCCGCTGTCGGCGCCTTCAAGGCCGTGATCGCTACGTGCTCGAAGCTGGAACTCGGCTGCTTCCTTGTCGCGGTGTGCGACGTGGACATCGAGCGGCTCTCCGTCTGGCTCAGGGATCGGCGCGAAAGGTCGCGCGAAGCCGTGGTGGCTCGCGACGAGATGAACGATGAGGTCCCAGTCGAGATTGCGCGAGGCCGCAAGGTCCCGAAGTTCAGAAGAGGCTGAGATCATGGCCACTGACAGCATCTCGTGACGCGTGCCCTTGGGGTATCTCGCCCTGACTCGCGCGCGCTCGATGGCAGCTTTATTGCGCGGGTTCGTTTTCGATTTCGCCAGGAGTGCTGATGCCGCAGCAGCCGCGACTTCGTCGCCATCATGGAGCCACACTTGGAAGCGTGGGTCGGCCTTGCCGACGTCGTGCAGCCACCCCGCAAAGGCCACGGCCTCCACGACCAACGGGCCAAGCTGGGACGCCGATGCAAGTCGGCGCGCCCACCCCTCCACGCCGCTGGAATGTTCATGAAGCGTCGCCACGACCGTCGCTGAGGAGTTGTCATCCGAAGTGGATACCTCGGGATCCGACCCTGCACGGATTGGCCTTCCGATGAGCGCCGCGGCTCCAGCAGCTTCGGCGAAACGAAACCCGCCTTCTTGGAGCGCAGCGACAACGGCCTTCGTCCAGTCGGCCATCGCTGGGTCGGAAGCGAGCGTGTCTAGCACCGAAAGACGCTGTTTCGACGACGCCTCGGGGTTGCGCAGGACCTCGATGCCAGCCGACAACTTCTCATCGAAACCCGCACTCTCGAACCACGCGGCGGTGAGCGGTTTGGCGAGACGCAGCACCGGACGGGCTCGGTAGATGGCCGCAGCCACATCGCCAACATCCGTTACTGGAGTGACCGACGTGGGGTTCCAGCCATATTCATCGCATCCCCCCCAGACCGTCGGAACAACGAGCACGTCGCCGGGCTTGATCCCGTCCGCCGTGACCAGTTTCGCGTCGCTGCTCCCGCGCCATCGCAGCGCGCCACGTGAACCGTTGGGTGCCGCGTGACCGTTCGCGACGTCGACCTCGCCCTCGACATCTCCGAGTGGATCGATGGCTCCATCACCACGAAGCCATCTCTGCGCAGCCCAGATGGGGACCGGACACCCCTCGCCAACGCTTGGCGGTTGAACGGCGACTGCTTCGACCCACATGGGCTCATCTCCGACGGGGAGGTCCGCTCTCCACACCAAGGTGACATCCGAAGTGTGCGCCCCAAGTCCGTGGAGGAATTCGCCAATGTCCGGGCTAGGCTCGGGTCGCGGGTTCGTCTGCACGAGGAGATCGAGATCGGATGGACGCAGCAGAGGAGCGTTCGATGACGGCGCACAGAGCGCCGCAATTCCGTCTTCTGGCGCCGATGCCGAGAGCGTTGCGTCGAGAGCATCGACGCCAAAGTCGACGACGCGCGCGTCGACCTTCTTGCGACCAACCGTGTTGCTGGTCGTGTCGGCATTCGCCATGAGGAATGCCCATGTTTTCGCGATGGCGGGCCCGTATACTGGGTCGTCCTCGTTGGGCTTTTCAAAGCCCACGATTGTCGCCCTGGCTTCATTGTGTAGGCCAAGTCGGTTCAGTCGTCCGAACCGCTGCCGGAGGGAGTCGAGCGCTGCGCACTCGGTAACGAGTACGTCGAAATCCAAGTTGGCGCCAACCTCGATGCACTGGGTCGCGACGACCACAACTGATTCAGTTAGAGGCGGCCGATCCTTCGATGCCCGGAGGCGAGGAAGCCATTCGGCCAGAAGCCGGTCTCGATCGAGTCCCCGTGTTCGCCCCGTCAACAGCAGCTTTCGCTCGGGCGGGAGGTTGACCTGCTCGAAGATGGCACGCGCATCCGCGACACGGTTGACGACGACCCC
>JAICQQ010000432.1 GCA_025937785.1 Polyangiaceae bacterium | reverse complement strand
GCCGCCGGCGGTGGTCTCGCTGCTCGCGCTGCCGCCGCTGCCGCCGCTGCCGCCGCTGCCAGATGCGGCGCTGCCCGACGTGTCCGCTCCAGTTCCGCTCGAGGCGCTGTTGACCTCGACGTCGCGACATGCGTTCGCGTCGTCGGGATTGCAGTCGTGAGTCTCGAAGTCGCCGCAGAGCGGATTGTACAGACCGCCGGGGTTCGGTTCCGCGCCGCCAGCTCCGCCGGGCGGCAGCACCACGTCGATGCCCGTCGTGGTTCCTCCGCTGCCCCCCGCCGCGCCCAGATCGTCCGCCGGATCCGACGAACTGCAGTGCGTCATCGCGAGCGGAAGCCCGAGTGCGATCAAGACGAGCGCGAGTCGTGTTGAGGTCATGCTAAGCCGCGCACTCGACGATACCACAACTGTACACCAGACCAGCCCCTAAGCACGGTTCGTGCCAGGGGCCTGGGGCCGCCTCGATCGCCAGAAGCCACGGGAAGTTCTGGCCTCCGGCCGCGCCCGATCAGCGCCGGGCTATGACAGCGCTGTCCGGGCTCAACGCACCGACACGTGACGCACCACGAAGTTATTGGCGCTGTCGTAGGCGCGAACGCTCACGAGCAGCGCACCAGCCGGCGCGAAACCAGAGATGTCCGCCGTGAACTCCTCGCGCTGCTCGTCGAAGATGCCGTCCTTCGGGTAGAACGGGTACCACTCCTCCGAACCCGAAACGGAGATCTCGATGCGCTGGATGGGACCGACACCGTCGAGGGCGACACCGTCGATGACTCGACCCGCCGCACGCAAGTCGGCGATCACCGGCGGCGTATTGTCGACCAGTACCACGCCGCTTTCGAGGCGATGATTCTTGGCGCGCGTGGGCGGGTTCGACAGCTCATCGCTCGCGATCACACGGATCCGATAGCGACCTTCGGGCAAGTCTGCGGTCTCCCACGAGTAGTTCTCACTGGTGAGGAGCTCGCTCGGTTTCAACGCGTCGTACCACTCGTTGGTGCCAATCAGTTGATACGACACGCGATAGCGCAGCTTGTCCTTGTCCGGGTTGTCGACCTTCCACTTCAGGCTGACCTTCGTCTCGGCCTTGTCGCTGATGGGCCCGCCGGATTCTTCCAGCTTGCCCGAGTCTCCGGGGCTCGCGGGGCTCTCCGCGGTCACTTCCGTCAGCACCGCGCGCAAGTTGTCGGTGACGAACGGGATGCGCACCTCGCGCAGCACCGCCTTGGGATCGCGGGTCCAGCGCGCCCGCACCTGCAGGTAGCGACCCGCCGGGCTGCCCACCACCGCGGGCGCTGTCAGATCGCGGCTCCAGTCGCTCCAGGTGTCGTCGGGTTCGGCGGTGTTGCCGGTGCGCGTCGAGATGTCGATGTTGCCTTCGGCGTCCCAGGTCAACCTGCCGAACTGCGCGCGCAGCCCCGCGTCCAGCACCTTGCTGGTCCACACCGCGTCCGTGCCACCCACGCCGCGCACGGCGTGGAACACCACCGGGTCGCTGCCCGCCACGAAGCGCGTCTTGCCGGTCAAGCTGAGGGCACCGATCTGGCGCTCGTCGGTGTCGGCCACGAGCACCGAGTTGTGGTTGGCATCGATCGTGTAGATCTTGCCTTCGGCGCCGGTACCCACGTAGGGCTGTCCATCGTCGCCGACGGTCAGGCTCACGTAGTGCTCTTTGTCGTCGTCGAGCAGCTGCTCGGGCGTGCCGTCTGGCGCAAAGCGATACAGGGTGCCGGTGCCCTTCATGGGCTTCGGCGTCTCGCTCGGCCCCGCCGCCCGGGCTGGCTTGGTCTTCGACGGCGCCTGCGTACCGCCCTTGATCTCGTTGGCGATGGCGTAGAGCTCGCCCTTTGGCCCCAGCGCCAGCGCTCGCACCTCGGTCCGCCCGAAATCGTAGAGCACGCTCGCGCGACCCGGCCCGGTCACCTTGTAGAGTTTTGCCTTGTCGCTCGCTCCCGTGTAAACGGTGCCGTCGGGCGCCACCACCACGCTCATCAGCTGCTGCTCTTCGGCGTCGAAGTACACCTGCGCCTGACCGCCCGCCGTGATGCGGTAGAGCTTGCCCTCGGGGCCGGTCGCCGCGTACAGCACGTTCGCCTTCGCGTCGAACGCCACCTGCCACACGTGCTCGGTGTCCTTCAGTTTCACGAGCTCCGAGACCTTGTCCCCGTCGAGCTTCAACACCTTGCCTTCGGGCAGCGTGCCCATCACCACCGCGCCGCCCCAGGCCTGCGCCAGCGACGTGATTACGAGCGCCTTGGTCTCCGCGACCACCTTGGACGCAGCGCCCGTCACGCGCAGCAGCTTGCCCTCGTTGCCCGTGCCGAGCAGGACGGAGCCGTCAGGCATCGGCAGCGCGCTCCACACGCCCGTGGCGTCCGAAATGCTGGTCGCCCCGAGGTTCAAGCCCGCGCGGAGCTTGCCCGTCGAGTCGATGGCAACGCCCTTCAGATCGCCGCCGTCGTAGTCCTCTTCACTGTCGAGCAGGAAGCTGCGTGTTCCTACGGCCCCGGCATCTCCGGCGTCGATGGCCGAGCACAAAAGGAGCGCCAGAGCGGCAAGTATGGATCTGCGTCTAGTCATGGTTCCCATCTCAGCGGAGGACTGGTCGTATTTTCACGGACACGCTGTCCTGTCCAGTCATGAACTGTCCAAGGGTGAATACGCGGCGCACCTGAGTTCCGAA
The DNA here is from genome assembly GCA_025937785.1 of Polyangiaceae bacterium. GTDB lineage: Bacteria > Myxococcota_A > Polyangia > Polyangiales > Polyangiaceae > JAICQQ01. The sequence continues at coordinate 1,008 of JAICQQ010000432.1, read as the reverse complement.
CGCGTCGGGAGCGATCGACGTCGTCACCGGCTGGATCGAATCGAGCGCGCCCGGGGGCAGGTTCTTGGCGACGCGGCCCTTGTACGAGACAGCGCCGTTGCCCGACGAGAACGACGCCACCACGCTCTTGGCGGGATAGGTCTGGTTCTCGAGGTTCCGCACGAGCTCGCCCAGGCTTTCGGGCGCCGCGCGCTCGTACTCCACGTTGTAGCCCGGCTCGAGCGTGATGTTCACGGTGCCACCCGCCAGGTGACGCGGCAGCGGAATCGAAATCACCCGCGTGATCGCCTTGCCCGTGTAGGGCTCCAGCGTGAGCCGCACGCGCGCCGGCTCGCCCGCGTCGACCTCCGCATCCAACAAGTCCGCCCCGCGCAGGCGCAGGATCTCGCGCTCGTAGCGCAGCTCGATCTCGACCTCCGCGCTGGCGAGCACGGTCGGCTCCCAGGGGTTGTTCAGGATCGCCCCCGCCGCCTTCACCAGCGGGCTCTCGGCAAACTCGCGTTCGTCGGGGGTGCCCCCCACCGACACGCCCTGATCCTCGAGCAAGATGGTGCCGTGATCTCTGGTCACGAGCTTCGACTTCACCGTCCAGGTCACGTCCTGACGCTCTGCCGCCGTGGTCTGCATCGCGTTCCCGAGCGCCACCGCGATGAACGCGGGTGTCATGAATTTTTCGTGCGCCACCTCGAAGTTCCAGTCCGTCACCGGCGCGCCGGGCGCGCCCTTCACCTTGAACTTCACCGGGATCACCGGGGCCTCGATCGAGTGCGACACCACGATCGACGCCTGCCGGTCGTTCACCATCGCCCCGACCTCGCGCACCGGCATGCCGATCTTGAACGAACGCATGTCGCTCGCCAAAAACCACAAGATGCGCCCGATCGCGGTGGGCAAGTTGCTCACGCCGCTGTTCAGCATCGGATGACCGAACGCGTCCTGTTTGTCCCCTTCCACCCGTGTCACCGTCCCACGCCCCGTCGCGCTCAGGTCTCCGCGGCGGAGGTGGAG
>JAICQQ010000241.1 GCA_025937785.1 Polyangiaceae bacterium | reverse complement strand
TGCTCGCGTGCACCGGCTGGGCTTTCGAAACTCTCGGCTTGGTGGGTGTCACTTGGCATTCAACTGGTGCGCTCTCGCCCATCCTGCCCGCAAGACAACGGCGGCCACGAGCGGATGCACCGAGATATGCGCCAGGATGTTCAGCTCGCACCGGCTGACACACGGCCCCGCCAGCAACGAGACTTGGACAAGTGGAGACAAGAGTTCAATCACGTCCGTCCTCACCAAGCGCTCGACGGGAAGACGCCAGCCGAGGTCTACGAGTCGACGGAGAAGGCGCATAAACCATTAGTGACGTATGAGTCACCCGAGTTCCGCCGAGTGCGCGTAAGCTCGTGTGGAACGTTCAATCTGCGCGGAGAGCGCCACTTCCTCTCAGAGGCTCTCGCGGGCCACGAGGTGGCGCTCGAACCTGTAAACCCCTGCCAGATGAGAGCATGGTTCTACGGCCTTGATTTGGGCTTGATCGAAGTCGAGCCCGTGGTGGACGATGCCGTCTACCTGTCAACCAAACTGCAAACGGAGGCCGCCTAGCGACCACAAAACCAGGACCGCGAGTGTCAACCCACCCTGATCAAAGTGTAAGCGATGTCCTTTCCTGTTCCCTGTCCTGCCTGACCCTGGAGCCTGACCCTTGAGCTTGACCCCGACGCGTGACCCTGGAGCCTGACCCCCGACGCCTGACCCTGACCCAGACCCCCGAGCCTGATCCTGATCCTGAGCGGCGCGTGCGCCGGTCGCGTGGCTACCTGGACACCGCGACGCGCGTCGGCGAGGTCGCGACGAGCCCACCGCGCAGCCAAGAACCCCCGGCACCTCCCCCGCTTGGCGCGAAGCGCCGAGCTTGGGGGAGGTCGCCGGGAGACGGGCAGAGAGAAGTAGGTGAACCAAAGCAGATGGAAACCGAAGATGCTGACAGTAAGTCCTACCCCAGGAGAAGCCCACACCTGGGAAGGCCAATCCTTGCGCCGTCGGGGGTGACCCTGGGGGCGAAGCGTAGGAGGCTGATCGAGCGGGCCGGGATATTGAGCCTCGAAAATCTTTTGAATGGAGGAGCCGACGTACTCCCAATAGCGGAAGGCCCTGCACAGCCGCCCAATGGAGTGGGTCCGGGCGCTGTCGTCCTCCCGGGGTCGAAGAACTCGGGCACGCTCGCACTTGCTCTCTGCACGGGAACCGGGAGATCTCGGAGGTGCCTAGCCGTGATAAAGGCGGGCGGCCGCGGGAAGGCGCAAGCCATAAGCCGCGGAGAAAAGCCTCCGAGAAGTCGGACGCGCCCCATACTACCGAAGAAGTCGATGAACTCGCGGGTAACGCCCGAGGAGTCGATGGAGGGAAGGAGCGCGGCCAACAGGAAACTCGTCGAGCGATTTTCTCGGCTTCACACATGTCAGCGCTGCGGTGAAGACAGGCTTCCGGCTGCTTCGGCAGACCTCCCGCAAGAAGCGCCAAGCAAAACTCGCGGAGCTCCGGAAGGAGTTGCGAGTGCGCAGGCACGCCCCTCTCGGCGAGACGCAAGTCTGGCTGAAGAGTGTGCTGGTTGGGCACTACAATTACTACGGTGTTCCCGAGAATCGTCGTGGGCTGCGAACGTTTCGAGCCCATGTAACTCACGCGTGGTATCGCCAGCTCAGCCGGCGAGGCCAACGGCGGCGCTACCTGTCCACTCGCGCCAAGCAGCGCATCGAAGAACGCTTTCCGCTTCCCAAGCCCCGCATCACGCACCCTTGGCCCGAGCACAGGTTTCGTGGCCCGTAGACTGAAGGTGGGAGCCCAGTGCGGGAGATCCGCTCGCTGTGGCTCTGTCCGGGGGGCGGCCCGAAAGGGCCGTCCCTACCGGGACCAGCCCTGTTGGTCTTAGATCGAGTCGCGGCGTTTGAGGATGATCAGGATGAAGATCAACGTTGCGAACATCATCGCCCCCAGCACCGCTGGCGGCAGCCACACGGTTTCGTAGTGGACGAAGCCCCAGGCGCCGTTGAAATCGGTGCCGGCTATTTGTGCTTCAGCGCAATGGAACTTGCCGGCCGTGACGAAGTTCTCGAGGCTGTTGGCGTCTGGCTTTTTGATGTCGAGCACCCAGGCGGGGTCGGCGGCGATGGCGATACGTTCTTGGGCCACGACCCCCTGAAAACCCCAGCGCGCGGGCATCAAGTACATCGGATACTCCAAGACGGGGTTGGTGGTCAGCGGTACCATCAATCCGCCGAGCACGACCTGCGGGATGAGGGCGATGGGGGTGAGCGCCATCGCGGCCTCGGCGGTGGTGACGAGCGTGCTCAGCAAGAGGCCGAGCGACACCGAGTTCATGGCGGTGATGATGAGCGTGCCCAAGCTGGTGACGAAGGCTTCGGGGCCGCCGTTGAAGCCGAGGGCGAAGAACACGATCGCCAGCAGAATCGTGCATTGGATGACGCAGAAGATGCTGAGCAGCACGAACTTGGAGAATACGTAGTTGAACAGGCCAAGATTCACCATGCGCTCACGGCGGTAGATCGCTGTTTCGCTGACGATCTCACGCGCCGCGTTGCTGGTGCCGAACCAGACAGCTGCCACGACGAGGAAGAAGATGGCGCCTGCGTTGTCGGGCGTCGCTTGCATCGACGACAGCATGTCGTTGACGCCCTCTCCCAGACCGCCCGAGCGCTTCGCCAACTCTTGGAGAGCACCGAGGCACCAATACGGGATGGCCTCCTTCTGACCCCCGAAAACCAGCGCCAGCAGCGCTCCGATGATGGGAGCCTGCGCCAGCATGATCACGGTGCCGCTGACATCGCGCATCTTGATCTTGAGGTAGCGGCTGAAGAGCAGGCGGAACTGGCCGCGCTTCTTGGGTCGCCCGCTGATCATGCCTTGGCTTTGCGAACCGGTGCCGACCGCGCGCCGCCCCGAGAACATTTTCTGGAAGGTCGGGTTGTCCTGGCGGAAGAACTCTGCGTGCCACTCGCGGGCCGCCTGCATGCGTGCCATGAAGCGCGGCGTGCTCGGGTTCTGCGCCCGCATGGCGTCGAAGATAGGGCGCTCGCGCTGGTTCAGCATGTCGAACATGTCGCGGGGATTGTCGACGGTGTTCGGCTTGCCTTGTTTCTCGAGAACCGAACCGAAGAAGCGGTACCCTTCGCGCGTGGGCCCGTAGTAGATGGGAATGCCGCCGGTGCCCAGGATCAGCGCGAGGTTGAATTTCTCGAACTCGTCCTTCGCCGGTTGGTGAATGGTCGTGATGATGGTCTTGCCGGTTTGGCGTGCGAGATCGGCGAGCAGCTGCACCAGCGCGGTAGTGTCGTCGGCGGCCAGACCGCTGGTGGGCTCGTCCAAAAACATCAAGATCGGATCGGTCACCAGCTCCATCGCGATGTTCACGCGCTTGCGCTGTCCACCGCTGAGCACCTTCTTCTCGGGCCGACCGATCTGCAGGTGTGCGACGCCCTCGAGGCCGAGTTGGGCCAACGTAGTTTGCACGCGCTGGTCGATTTCCTCGTTCGAATAGTCGGGTGGTAGCCGGAAACGCGCGCTGTAACGCACCGCTTCCCAGACGGTGAGCTCGGGGTGCACGATGTCGTCCTGAGGGACGTAACCGATGGAGCCGCGCAGGGCGTCGTAGATGGCGTAGAGATCTTCGCCGTTGATGCGGACCTGCCCCGCGGTGGGGGGCAAGTAGCCGTTCAACGTCATGAGCAGCGTAGTCTTGCCCGCGCCGCTCGGTCCCATCAGCGCGATCAGATCGCCGGGCAACGCCTTGAAGCTGACGTGATCGAGCAGGGTCTTCAGCTCGCTCGGATTGTCACGATCGGGGACCTGGATCACCAGATCCCAGGCCTCGACTTCGTAGACGGGGCGCCCCGTCCAATCGGCCCTCTGGTCTTCGATGACGACGGCGAGCTCTTCGGCCTCGACCTGGAGCAACAGGGGCATGGGGCCGATGAAGACCTTTTCGCCGTTCTGGACCTGCACGCGCTGGTTCGGCGGGATGCGCTGGCCGCGCACGTAGGTGCCGTTGGCGCTGCCGCGATCTTCGAGGAACAGCTGGCTGCCCACCTTGATCAAGAACGCGTGCCGGCTCGATACCTGCGGGTGCGCGATGGTGATGTCGTTCTCCGTGGTGCGGCCGATCGTCTGCCGCTGCTCGCCACCACCCGCGAGCTGGATCTGGCCGATGACGGTCTTGTGTTTGCGTTTGGGCGACTGTGCCTCGGCGATCTCGGGCTGGGGAGCGTGCGCGGTTGCTGCCTTGGGAGCTCGATTGGCCGCCGCCGCCCCAGGCGTGGCGGCGCCGAACACCTGAGCCAGTTGCAGCACGAGCTGCATCGGGATGGGAATGGCGCCGACGGCGACGAGCGCGTGGGGGTCGAGCGGAACCGGTTGCTCCGGCGGCAGCTTCTGACGATTCAGCCAGGTGCCGGCGGTCGAGCCGTGGTCGGTCACACGCAGCGGGGCAAGCTGAAAGGTCGCGTGCCGCCCAGAAACGGTCGGGTGGTTCACGACGAGCTGCGCCTTCTGCGCGTCGCGTCCCACGGTCAGCTGACCTGGCACGACGGGGGCGGAGCCCTGAGACATGAGCATCAGCGCGAGGGCGGGGTGCACGTTGGGCACGGGCATCTGCCCGACCACGAACTGCGTCCGAAAGTCGAACGCCACGCTCGAACCGGGCGCCATGGGCTGACCATTCGCCAGAGTTTGGCCCGCGCGATTGTCGATGAACATCAGCACGCCGCCGCCCTGGTGCACGATCGTCGCGTGCGAGGGGGCGACGCCGGGACCGCCGAGGCGGATGTCCGCGTTGGGGTCGCTGCCAATGGTGATGGATGGTTTGGAAAACCCAGGGATCATGTTCGCGGATCGCTTTCGAAATGCGTTCGGGTTGGCAGGAGGGAGCTAGGCGGGGCTGGGGCGTGCGAGACCGCCCTCACTATCCACCACAGGACGATAGACCCCACGATGAGCAGGGTGAAGACCGCGGCGAGAACCAGTAGGATCTTGCCGTTCTTACTCAGCTTGGCGACGCGGCTCGGGTACTCGCTCAGGAAATGCCCGCCGGTCGGAGCGGCTGCTGCGTGAAAAGGGCCGTGTTCCAACCCCGGCTCGGTGTCGCGCGTAGGGACTGGAGTCGGGTCGTTCGGGAGCGGGGGCAGGGGCTGGACCTGAACTCCCAGCGGCAACGGCGGTTCCGGTAAGTCGTGGGTGGCGGAGCTCGCGAGCGTATCGCTCGTGAGCGTCGGAGGAGCATCGACACGGGTGGGCGAGGTGTGTGGGTCGACCACCGTTTTGGGGCCGCTGAACGACGGTCGAGCCGCGGCCGGTGCCACTGGGTCCGTCACGCGCGCGGCGCGCGCCGCGCGCACGATGCGCAGCATGAGCACGGTGATGTTGTCGTGCCCCCCCCCGCAGATTCGCCAGGTCGACCAGCGCCTGACAGGCGGCTGCCAAGCCCTCGCCCACGCGGTTGTTGACGACGCTAGCGATCTCCGGGTCCGGCACCAGGTCCGTGAGCCCATCGCTCACCAGCAAGAACAGGTCGCCTGGGCCGACTTCGAAAGGGCCGGGGTAGAGCTCGACCTCCACCGTCGGCGCCATGCCGAGGGCGCGCGTGATGCGGTTGGCATCCGGGTGTTCGACGGCTTGCTCGGCGCTCAGCATGCCGGCGTCGACCAGCTGTTGCACGACCGAGTGATCGCGGGTCATGCGATAGATCTGGCCGCTGCGGATCAGGTATACGCGCGAATCGCCGACGTGCGCGATCTCGGCGCCGCCGGCGTGTACCAGCACGGCGACGCAGGTGGTCCCCGGGCGCCCTTCGACCGTGGGTCCGCCGCCTTGTTGGTACACCACGTGGTTGGCGTGTTGGATGGCCTGCACCAAGGCGGGCCCCGGTGCTCGATCGAAGGGTGGGTGCGACAGCCGCTCGATCACGGTATCGACCGCAGCCTGCGAGGCGGCTTGGCCGTGCGCGTGGCCGCCCATGCCGTCGCACACCAGTGCCAGATGCCCGAGCCGAGTGCGGGTGGCTCGGCCCGAGTCTTCGTTGACTTGCTTCGTGGGCTCCCTGCCCGGGTCGCTCACGCAGAACAGCTCTACCTCGGGATCGGAGACGCTGGGCATGGCGCTCGTGGCTGTGTGTACCCCTCGTGGAGCGATCGCTCAGGCCTCGAGCCGAGTGCTGAACTCCACGGGTCCAAAACGCACCATGGAACCATCGGCGATGGTCGACCACACGCCGGGCGACAGCTTGTTCCCGTTCACGAGGGTACCGTTGTTGCTGTTCTCGTCGCGCACCAAGAGCTGACCGTTCTCGAGCTTGAGCGAGGCGTGGATCGCGGACACTCGCGGTTCGGTGAGCAGGATGCCGCACTGCGCGCCGTCGCGCCCGGCGCGCATCTCGACGCCTGGCACGATCGTGAATACGCCGGCCGATCCTTGTAAGGTGGCCCGCGAAGCCGCGCTGTTCGCGCCGGCGTAGGGGTTCGGCGGTGCGGGGGTCGCGTAGACGGCGGGCGCGACGCCCGCGGCAGGTGGCGCGACCTGGCCCGGGCCGCCGTACATGAACTCGGGGCCCGGCGCGTCCGCCTGCAGCGCTGGTGCCATGCCGCCGCCGACGGGCCCAGCGCTCGCCGAGAAGCCGCCGCCGGGCGGCATGCCTCCGGGTGGAGCGCCGCCGCCACCCATGGGGGGGCCGGCGCCGGGGGGGCCGCCGTAGCCGCCGCCCGGAGGCATGTAGCCACCTCCAGGTGGCGCGCCGTAAGGTTGGGCGACGAACGGAGCTTGCGGTGGCGGCGCACCTCCGCGCTTCTTGCCGCCGGACTTGAAGACCACGACCAACAGCAGCAGCACGACCACGACCCCGAAGGCGCCGCCCAGGATCAGGAGCAGCGGCAACGGTTTCGTCGTGCCCTTCAGCTGAATCACGTTGGCGTTGGTCACGCCGCTCGTGCGGTTCGCCTTGTTGTCGAAGATCACCAGCCGCACGACGGCCTGACTGCCGGAGCCATGCAGCAGCTTTTCCTTGTCGGGTGCTTCGAACTCCACGTAGCTGTCGTTGGCTTCGATGGCCGTGCCCTTCATGCCCATCGCGATCAGCTGTTGCTGGGCACGCTTGGCCTGCTCCACATCGGTGCCCGTGAGCTCGTTCGGCAGGGCTTGTCCCTTGGGCACGAAGTAGACCTCCGCTCGCGACGAGTCGCCGCCCCAACAGAAGTCACCGTAGACCTTGAAGCGGCCGCCCGGGTACACGCCCTCGCCGCGTTTGGCCATGTCCTGCGTGTACTGGAGGTTGACGTCGAGCGGCCAGCTCGTCGGATCGATGCCGATGGGAACGTCCTTGAAAGAGTTGTCTCCCAAGATCGGCGGCTTCACGTTGTTGAACAGCAGCTTGAAGCTCTGCGTCGCCGTGGGAGAAATGCACGCCACTCGCCATTTGACGATGTGCATCTTCGAGAAGCGCGTGCGTACGGCGTTGACGATGGCCTGCGCGCGTGAGCCCTGCCCGGCGCGCATCACCGTGTAAAACCCGCCGATCTCGGTGTCCGCCATGTTTTGCATGAACTCTTCCGAGTTCTGTCGAAACTCGTCGTACGTCGCCGGCGGGAAGTAGACGCTGATCACAGGCACCGGGGTCTTGGGCAGCGCCGTATTGTCCTCGGGAAAACGACCGCCGCTCATGTACTGAGCGATCTGGAGGCCACCGGGTCCGGTCGTCGACGGATCCGTGCCGCCGAACCCGTTCGACAGCACCACCATGGCTTGGTGCAAGGGGATGTTGACGCCCTCGCCCACGTTGCCGAGCGCCTTGAACCCGTCGGTGGCGGCTTTGCGGATGTTGGAGAGCAGCGTCCGGTTGCGCCCGGAAGAAGCGAACGTACTCGTCACCTTGGCGACGACGCCCAGAGCCTTGGCCTTCTGAGCCGCGGGCAACCAAGTCGAGTCTTCGACGACCTGGCGATCGTCCAGGAACATGACATTCACGATGTCATTCGGTCCCATGCTCTGGATGAACTTCTCGGCGACTTGCTTTGCGTCGGCGAAGCTGTTCTTCATACGCGCGTCGGCGTCGATCAGGATCAACCAGGCGGTGCCCACACCAGGGGTTTGCAGGCTGTCGCCCCACTTGGCGCTGCTGACGAATTTGGCCGGCACGTCGCGGCCTTCGATATCCACCAGAAACAGCGCCTGCTGCTGGGGGAAGGGGAACGGGCTGTACAGCGCAAACGGCTTTTCCAGCGCTTCACTCATGCAGTCGAGTTGCGCGTTCCCTCGCAGACCTCCGCAATGCTTGATCTGATCGCCGACCCGCTTGGTCTGGGCGACCTCGATCACCGTGGTCAGTACGGGGTTCGTGATGTCTTGTCCGGCGCGCGGATCGACTCGGAGCAGGCGCGCCGCGGGGGCGCCCAGCGCCAGAGCCGGCGCGAGCAGGAACGCCAAGAGCACGCTCGACGCGAGCAGCACGAAGCGCGCCACTTGGGAGGGCCGGGTTGGGAAATGGACCGTGTGAGTCATGAGTTTCTCGACGTGGTTGGGCGAGCGCAGCCAGCCTGCGGCATCAAATGATCTTCACCGTCACGGCGAACCCGCCGAATCGAATCGATTCGCCGTCCCTCAGCTCCACTCGCGTATGGGGCTCGAGTTTGGCGTCTCCGCGGAAGGTACCGTTGGTGCTACCCAGATCTTCCAAGCTCAAGCGGCCGGGCCGCGCCGTTGCGTGGATGATGGCGTGTCGCGACGACGTCGTCGGATGGTCCAACTCGATGTCGAGACCCTCCGCCGCTTCGAGCCGGCCGATGGTGTTGGTGCCCTGATAGATGTGCCAGGCCTGACCGAGCTCGGTCTCGTAGCTCACCAAGAAGCCGGCCAACACGCGCGGAGCGATGGGTGCCGCCTCGGGCTCGGTGTTGGCCGTGCCCGGCGAGGCCTGCGTCGTGCTGACCTGGGGGTAAGCGCCGGCGCCGGGGTGGTGGATGGCGGGGGCCGGCGGGGGACCGTAGCCAGGCGGGCCGTAGCCTGGTCCGGGCGGCGGCGTTGGATCGAACCCTGCGTTGTGCGGCGGGCTGTGCGGTGGCCCATAGCCGTGCTGCTGGGGTGGCGGGAAGCCCGGTGGAGGCTGAGGCGCTGCTTGATACGGGTTGGGTGGCGGACCTGGAGGTGGTCCCATCGGCATCCCACCGGGAGGACCGTAAGCTCCGGGAGGTGGCCCTCCTGGAGGCGCTCCGGGAGGCGGCGCCGCATAGGGGCCGGCGGCGTTCGGATCGGGAGCCATCGTGGCGCCGAACGGATTCAGACCTTGTTGGGGCGTGCCGACTCGCGCCTGCTCCGCGGAGAAGTTCGGGGCGCCTGGTGGCGGGCCAGGCGGTGCTCCTGGCGGCTGCCCCCAGCCGGGTCGCGCAGCAGGAGCGCCCGGGGGACCAGGTGGACCAGCGGGAGGCGGGGCACCCCAACCGGGCGGTGGCTGCTGCGGCGGCGGCGCTGGTGGTTGCCCCCATCCGCCGGGCACCGCTTGCGGTTGCTGCGCGGCGGCCTGCGCGGCAGGCATAGGCCCTCCGCAAGAAGCACAAAACTTACTGGTGGGGTGGTTTTGGTAACCGCACCGCTGGCACGCGATCATCAGTCCTCCGTCTCGGACGCTGTCGGCGGTTGAGCCAACTCAGCGTGGACGGAAGCATACCCGGTTTGTGGTGAGTCGCGTAAGAGTGCGCTTCGATTAGATTCCTGAGAATCCGGGCGGCCAACTCCGGCCACACGGCCTCAAGCGAGCTCCTGCGTTGCCACAGTGAGCCCGCGCACGACCCGGGGCGAAGCGCCGCCCGCCGACCCGGACCGAATCAGCGATCTTTCTCGTCGCGGACGCGGGCTGCCTTGCCGCGCAGATCGCGCAGATAGAAGAGCCGGGCCCGGCGTACGACACCGGTCGAGAGCACCTCGATCTTATCGATGCGCGGCGAGTGCACCGGGAAGGTGCGCTCGACGCCGACATGAAAGCTCGTCTTCCTGACCGTGAAAGCGGAGCGGGCGCCGGCGCGGCGCTGCTTGACCACGACGCCGCGGAACACCTGGACCCGGAGCTTGTCGCCCTCGACGATCTTGTAGTGAACCGCCACGGTGTCGCCTGCCTTGAAAGCCGGCGTATCGGGACGTAGAAACGAGGCCTCGACCTTGTCGAGGATGGGGTGCTTCGCGCTGGAGGCTTGGCTGGCCATGGCAGATCGCTCCGTGAGCTTCTCGCTCGGAAAAGGGTGCGGCATTATGCACTCGGAGGACCTTCCGTCAATCAGAACCGAGAAAAACCCCCAACAGGCCCGTCCCTCCAAGAGAAAAGGTCCCCGTCGGTGCCACCCGGGGGCTCGAGCAACGGGCTCTGTCCCCGAGAGCAGGTCACGACGGGCTTTTCCTTGACGGAGGTCACGTTGGGGGCTATCCCGCCATCCCCCGTTGGGCCCGGTTCTTTATTAGAGGATAGCGTCAGATGAATCAGCACCCTGGTGTCGTTGGCCGCAAGATCGGCATGACTCAAATTTTCGAAGAGGACGGGACCGTCGTGCCCTGCACCGTGGTGCAGGCCAACCCCGTGGTCGTTGGTAAGCGCACCAAGGACACGGACGGCTACGACGCCCTCATGCTCGGCATCGAGCCCGCCCACGAGCGGCACACCAACAAGGCCCAGGCTGGCTTTTTCAAGAAGGCCTCGGTGGCCCCCATGCGCGTGGTGCGTGAGTTCCGTTGCGACGCCGACTTCGTGGCGAAGTTCGAGGTCGGGCAGAAGCTGACGCTCGACCAGGTGTTCCAGGCGGGCCAGTTCGTCGACGTCCAGGGCATCTCCCGCGGTCGCGGTTTCACGGGGGTGATGCGGCGCCACAACTTCAAGGGCGCGGTTCGCTCGCACGGTGCTCACGAGTACAAGCGCCACGGTGGATCCATCGGTACCAACATGACTCCCGGTCGCACGCTGCCTGGCCGCAAGATGCCGGGGCAGCACGGCAACAAGACCTGCTCGGTGTTGAGCCAGCGCGTGGTCAAGATTCTGCCCGAAGACAACCTGATCCTGATCCGTGGTGGCGTCCCAGGCTCACGCAACGGCCTCGTGCTCGTGCGTGGCGCTTCGCGGCGCGCCGGCGGCGCTGCCTGAGTTCATCCCCACGGTCGCGGGCTCGTGATCGGTGTCGCTAGCGCGCTTGCTTGCCGCCTGGCCCGAGACCCGCGTGCTGGCGGACGACGCCCAGTTCTTGGTGGTCGACAAGCTCGCCGGCATCCCGGTCCACGGAGGTGACGAGCGCGCGCTCGATGACCTGGTCGGGCGGCTCAGGGCTCGCGATATGGCTCGCGGTGGCAGCGGTTACTTCGGCGTGCACCAGCGGCTGGACAAAGAGGTCTCCGGACTCTTGTTCCTGAACCGCGACCCTGCCGACAACCGCTTGCTCGCGGAAGAGACGGCGGCGCACCGGATCGAGCGCCGCTACCTCGCGCTCGTGGCGCCGGCGCGTCCCGAAGCGCGGGCGCTCGGCGGCGAAGGGACGCTCGAGCACCTCTTGGCGGCGACGAAAGGCGGCGCGACGCGCGTGGTGACGCGCGCTGGCCAGCGAGCGGTCACGCACTATCGGGTGCGCGAACGCACGCAGAACCGCTCCCTGGTTTCCGTGCGCTTGGAGACCGGGCGCAAGCACCAGATCCGAGCTCAGCTCGCGCACATCGGTTACCCGATCGTGGGCGACTCGCTCTACGGGGGAGCGCCCGCGCCGCGCCTGATGCTGCACTCGGAAAGCCTGCGCTTGCCCGCGTTCGACCGCGCGTTCAATTGTCCGCCGCCGGCCTACCTGACGCGCTGGTACCAAGCCCCGGGTTCGCTCTCATTCGACGGGCTCCCTGGCCTGCTGGCGGACGCGGGCGCTCTGCGCTGGCAGCTCGCCGGCAAAACCGAGGCGTTTCGCCTGGTGAACGAGTCCGCGGACTTGATGCCCGGCGTGACGGTGGACGTGTACGGAGATCACGTGGCGCTGTCGCTGGCGAGCGACGAGGCGTGCGAGCGCGGCGAGGCGCTGGCCGAGGCGCTGCTCGCAGCGGGAGCGAGCGGCGTGTACCTGAAAACCCGCGTACGCGCTGACTTGCGGCGGCAGCCAGCGAACGAGCTCGCTCCGGAAGCGCCGCTCGCTGGCGTCGCCACGCCCCCGTTCGGCGTACGCGAGGGTGACATGAAGCTCGGCGTGGACTTGGCGGACGGGCTCAGCACCGGCCTCTTCGTCGATCAGCGAGACAATCGCGAGCGTGTGCGCGCGCAAAGCCGCGGCCTTTCGGTGCTGAACCTGTTTGCCTACACCTGCTCGTTCAGCGTGGCAGCCGCCCTCGGCGGCGCGCGACAGGTCGTCAGTGTCGATCTGTCGAAGCGTGCGCTCGACCGCGGCCGCA
>JAICQQ010000130.1 GCA_025937785.1 Polyangiaceae bacterium | reverse complement strand
GCCTGCGCTGCGGGATCAGCTTGCGCTGCGGGATCAGCTTGCGCTGCGGGATCAGCTTGCGCTGCGGGATCAGCTTGCGCTGCGGGATCAGCAATGCCGGGGTTCGGGGACACCGAGCCGGACCTGGGGGAGGTCGGCTCACTCTGTGAATTTGGTTCGTGACTCGCCATGGCTCGTTCTTTTGGCCCTGGCGCCTATATCGCGCCTGGTCTCTCGTGCCAATCCCGCCTTACAAAAAGGGTCGATAAACTTCAGTTCTGTCCGGATCTTGACGCTGATCTCGAGGCTACCGCGTGATGGGAAGGTGGCGGTTGACGCCCCCGCTCCGATCGATGGTGGGAGCTCCCGCCGAGCTTCGATTGGCCTCCGCCAGGCGTTCTACCAGCTGCTCCGCGATCTTCTGGAAGGCCTGCGCGATGGAGGACTGGGGCGCCGCCTGGACCACGGGTGTACCGGCGTCCCCCCACTGGCGGACGGTCGGATCGAGAGGCAGCTGGCCGAGGAGCGGCGCGCCCGCCATCTCGGCGATCTTCTGACCGCCGCCCTCGCCGAATAGAAAGTGCTTCTTGTCGCAACCGTCGCAGATGAAATAGCTCTGGTTTTCGATGACCCCCGTGATGGGGATCCCCACCTTTTGGTTCATCGAAACAGCCTTGTACACGTCCTGTAGGGCGACTTCTTCCGGGGTAGTGACCATCACTGCACCGCTGCTCCGGACCTGTTGCGACAGCGTCAGCGCCACGTCGCCGGTGCCCGGTGGCAGATCGAGCAAGAGATAGTCGAGCTCGCCCCAAGCGACGTCTTTCAGAAACTGCACGACCGCGCCCTGCAGCATCGGCCCGCGCCAGACGACCGCAGCCTTGTTGTCTTCCAGCAGAAAACCGATGCTCATCAGCTTCACGCCGAAGCGCTGCAGGGGCTGGATCTTTTGCCCGTCGCTCATCGGCTGACCAGTGATGCCCAGCATGGTGGGCACGCTCGGCCCGTAGATGTCCGCATCCAGCAGGCCCACGCGGTAGCCGGACCGGTTCAAGGCCAGGGCGAGGTTTGCGGCGACGGTGCTCTTCCCGACGCCGCCCTTGCCGCTCATCACCAGCACGATGTTCTTGGCTCCCGGTACGGGATCATTCGGCGCGATGGGACGGCCGGGCAGCGCTGCGGGCGGGGCGCCGGCGTCTTGAGTAGGCTCGGGGGAGTCGGACATGGTGGGCTCTGGTACGTCCGTGGTCAGCGTATGTCAAATCAGGCGGCGGCGTCACCCCCAACAGGATTCAGCCGAGGTTTCGGTATTGTTGCTTTTCTCCACCAAGAATGCCGACTTTGCCCCGGCCTGTCCGCGGGTCCTGCCGGCAACGCCGCGAAAACCCGCGCCATCGGTCGCGGGTCGGTGGTCGGCTACAACGCGCTCGCGAGCCACGCGAGCAGGGCGCCAAGCGCGGCGCCGGCCGCGAGCGCCCAGCCCAGATGCTGTCGCGGCGGCTCCTGGCGTAGAGCGATGCTGATGCGCGGTTCGGAACCCGCACGCGCCGGTGGTGCAGAGCTCTGGGCGTCCAAGTTGGGGGTGGGTGCCGGCCGCGGGAAGCGGGGATCGATCAGGAGCGATTCGCTCATGGCGCCGCCTGCGTCCGCACCTGGCCACTCGCCTCGCTTCGGTCGGTAGCGGAACACCGGATCGGAAGGCGCCTCGCGCTCGGGTTCCGCCGCCGCCCGTTGGGTGGGCAAACGCGAGGGACGGCTCGGGGGCGCTTCTGGCACCGGTGACCGCCACTGGTGCGCGGAGAGATCCGGCACGCTGAGTGGCGCGCCCGAAGCGGCGAGCCGCCGTGCGAACTCGATGGCGCTCGCGGGTCGGCTCTTGGGATCCGGAGACAAGGCTCGCTCGACGAGGGTCACCAGCGCGGCGGGCAGGTCGGGCCTCAGGCTGGCGAGCGCGAGGAACTCGCCGCGCTGCGCCGCCGCGCGCACGGCCGCCGCGGTCTCGCCCTCGAAGGGCGGACAGCCCGCGAGCATCTCGAACAAGATCGCGGCGACCGAGAACAGGTCCCCGGATGGCTCGCGCACGCCCTCGTCGAACGCTTCGGGAGCGATGCTCTGCAGCTCGAGGCTCGCCAGCGACGCGGGGCGGTACTTCGCTAGCCCGAAGCCGAGCAAGGTGGTGCTCAGCTGACCCTCTTCGTCCCGCTTCACCAGCACGTCGCCCGGTCGCAGGCGCCCGTGCACCACACCCGCGGAGTGCGCGGCGTGCAGCCCCGCCAGGATCTGCGCTGCGAAGTTGCAAGCTTGCTCGGCGGTGATCGCCTCGTGACGCAGCAGCTGGGTCAGCGTGGTGCCGGCGACCGGTGTGAGCGCGACGTAGCAGAGCGCATCGTGGGTGACCCCCGCGCCGAGCACCCCCACCAGGTGGGGATGTTCCGCATGCGTCAGCGCCAGGCTCGCCTCGAGGAACCCCGCGCGGAGCTCCGCGTGTTGGCCGAGCTCGGGGCGCAGCACTTGCAGCGTGATCGGCTCGCCGTCGCGCGTGTCTTCGGCGGCATACAGCACGCTGGAGTCGGTTCGACCCAGTTCGTTCCGGACGCGGTAGCGGTCGTCCAGCGTCTGATCGAGCAAGCTCCGCGCGGCGCCCATGCCGCGTTCTACGGCCCCGCCGAAGCCTGGCATTACGACAAAACGGGAACGGCGCGCTTCCTCGAGAGAAACGCGCCGTTCGGGGTTGGCGCTGGTCACCTCGGGCGTCGAGGTGGGCGCTTGTGTCAGCCGCCGGCGCTGCCGCTGACTTCGGCGCTGGCTTGGACCGAGACGCTGACGTTGACGCTTGCGCTCGCTGCCGCCGAGAGCTTCGCTTCCAGGTCCGCGGCCCACTTGATGGCGCAGCCACCGGTCAGCTCGGTCACGACGCGACCGCCAGCCTGTGCGGTGGTGCCGAACGCCTCGAGCAGTGACACGAGCTTGCCGTTGATCTCGAGGATCGCGCCGAGGTTGGCCTGAATGTTTGCCACGACCTCCGCGTCGGCACCGCCGCTGACGGCGATCGTGCCTTCGGTGCAGCTCGCGTCCGCAGAAGCACTTGCCGAACAGTCCGCGTTGCAGCCGGCGTCGCCTTCGCAGGTGATGGGTTCCACCGAGCCGCTGCACTTGGGCGCGGTGGCGGTGCCGTCGCAGCCGCCCTCACAGCGGAGCTCGCCTTCACACTCGGCGCTGGCGCTGCCGGGTTGGACCTCGCAGGAGCCTTCGCACTCGCCCATGCAGGTGCCGCCGCAGGAGCCGCTGCAGCTACCTTCGCAGGAGCCCTGGCATTCGCCCGTGCACTCGCCGTTGCAGTTGCCGTCTTCGTCGGTCCCGCCGGAACACTCCCCGTCACACTTGCCGTTGCAGGTGCCTTCGCAGCTGCCGTTGCAGGTGCCTTCACAGCTGCCTTCGCAGGAGCCGCTGCAGCTGCCTTCGCAGGCCACCGATGGCGCCTGAGCAGACGCCTCGCAGCGACCCGAGGCTTCGCAGCTGCCTTCGCACGAGTAGCTCACCTCGCCGCCTTCGCAGCGGACTTCGACGTCGCCGCCTTCACACATGAACTCGGCGCTGCATTCGGCTTCGCAGCTCGCTTGCGCCTCGAAGTTGACCTCGCACACGGGCGGCACGATTTCGATGGTCAGGCCGGCGTTGACCTCGGCTTCGATAGCCTCCGAGGCGCTGGCGCACAACGTTTCGAGCTGATCGGAGTCGACATCGTTGTTTTCGGACACCGAGTCGTCGCCGGCGATCTGCGCGCACCTGAACGCGAGCTCTGCTCTCAAGTCGGCTTCCGCTTTGACGATGCCGTCGACCGATGCGGTGAAGCCTTCGATCTGAGCGTCGAACTCACAGGCTCCGTCTTCCGCCGCGGAGCAGCCTTGGCTGAGTCCGGCGGCCAGCGCTACCGCCATGAACGATCCGGCGAGTTTCATACGATTGTTTTTTGCCATCTAAGCAGCTCCTTGTTACCCCTGAGAAGAACCGCGGGAGCGTTCCCGCAGCCACTTGCGCGAGTTGCACGCGGTTCGATGCAGCGAGGTGATCGCTTCCTCGCACCGTGAACGCGACCCCGAGTGGTGGTTGCATGGTTGAGTGTTGGGTGGTTCCCTGCGAGTGGCCCCGGACACTCGGGAACCGACGCTCGGATTTTCTACAAGCAATCTCGAACGTTGTTAAGTTGAAACCCGCAGGGGAAGCCATGTTTCCTGGTTGAGCGGCGCCGACTTGCACGTTTGGTGCCTGCTCCTGAGCAGCGTGCGGTCGTGTGGCGCCATGCTGCCTCGGAGGTGCGCCGCGCGTAAGTACACCGCGAAATAGCGTGCTCTGACCGGTCGTCCGAACGCTGGCGGTGGGTCAGCGCCCTGCGGAGGTGCGATCGCGAAGTCAGGGTGCGTGTCCTCTCAGGGAACACTCACAAGTGTAGGGAGACGTAGTCCCACGCACGCGAGCACGGCGCCTCGCGGACACCGCGGGCAGAGTCAGCGCGGGAACGCCGCGGGGTTGCCGCCGTCGACCGGGATCACGGCTCCCGTGGTGGCCTCGGCGAGCGCGAGCCACGCGAACGCCTCGGCGACGTCGTCGGCGCTGGTCTCGCGCTGGAGCAGGTTCTGCTGGAAGTAGGCGTCGGGTGAAACGCCGCGGGCACGCGCGCGGGCCTCGAGCACGCCGTCTCCGAACAAGTCGGTGCGCACCCGATCGGCGTTCACCGCTCCGGTGCGCACGCGGTACGGAGCCAAGTCGACCGCGTACTGCTTCATCAGCGCTACCAGCGCCGCCTTCGGCACCGCGTAGGGCCCGAACTCGGGACCTTGGTTGAAGGCGCTCTTCGAAGCATTGAACAACAGCACGCCCCCCGTGGCTTGGCGTACGAACACTTCGGCGGCAGCGCGGGCGACGTTCTGGTGGCCAAGCAGGTTCACCTCGAGCGAGGCGCGGAGCGCGGCATCGCCAGCGGCTTCGTGGAGCAGGCCCGAGGGAGCGTTGCCCGCGTTGGAGATCACGATGTCGACGCCGCCGAACGCGTCCAGCGCGTGATCGAAGCTCGCGGCGACCTGGCTCGGATCCGTCACGTCCGCCGCGAGCGCGCGCACGACGGAACCGCCGAAGCGGTGGGTCAGCGCTCGCGTGCTCTCGGTCAGCGCCGCCGGATCACGGTCGGTGAGCAGCACGTGGGCGCCCTTTTGCAGAAAGCAGCGCGCGGTCGCGAGCCCGATGCCGCGGGCCGCTCCCGTGACGAGCACGACGCGCCCCGCGCAGTTGCCCGTGGTTTTCCCCTGCTCGAGCTTGGCCTGCTCGAGGCTCCAGTACTCCACGTCGAACAGATCCGCCTCCGAAACTGGCTGGTAGCGGCCGAGGCGCGTGGCGGCGAGGATGACCCGCGCGGTGTGACGGTAAACGTCGCTCACGATCGCCGCTGCTTTCGAGGTCGAGCCCACGCACAGCGCCCCGAGCTCGGGGACCAGGATCACGCGCGGCATCGGATCGAGGCGCGTCACGGGGTCGGCGCGCCGCGCGACACCGCGCTCGAAGTAGTCCTGATAGTCCGCGCGGTACTCCGCGAGCAACGCCTCGAAGCGCGCGCGCACGCCTTCGGCATCGCTTGCATCCGCGCCCTCGAAGAACAGCGGACGCTGCTTGGTCCGGATCACGTGGTCGGGGGTGAGGGGACCGCGCCCGGTCAACGCGCGCGCTTCGGGATGCGACGCGAGCTCGAGCGTGGGGCTCGAGTCTTGCCAGGTGACGACGCACGCCTTGCCACCGAAGCCGCGCATGAGCGCTCCGCGCAGGACCGGCGCGAGCAGCCGCTGCGCCCGCCGGCGCGCGGGAGCCGGCGGGGCGACCGCCAAGGGAGCGAGCGCGGCACCGCGCTCGGCCAAGCTTTCTTCCGCGCGCGTGATCGCCTCGATCATGCGTTCGTAGCTCTCCTGGGCGCTGTCGCCCCAGGTGAAGATGCCGTGCTTCTCGAGCACGATCGGGCCTTTGGGCAGCGTGCCGCCCAGCAACCCTGCGACGCTCCGGAGCAGCACGAAGCCGGGCATGATGTAGGGGACGAACAGCGCGCCATCGCCCCACACGCGGCGGACCTGGGCCTCGGCGTCGGGTTGGTCCACCAGCGCCAGCACGGCGTCGGCGTGGGTGTGGTCGACGAACTTGGCGGGCAAATAGGCATGGAGCAGCGCTTCCACCGAAGGTGTGGGGCTCGTCGGGTCGAGCATCTGGCTCTTCAGAGCTTTGACCATGTCGTGGTCACTGAGAGTCTCGAGCCGGCACAACTCGAGCAGGGGAGCCAGGCGGCAGATCGGAAACCCCACGGGTTCGATCGCCCCCAGATCCCAGCCGCTGCCCTTCACGGCCAAGCAATCGAGCTCCGCACCCGTGAACTCGCGCGCGCGCGTCTTCACCGAGGTGTTGCCGCCTCCGTGCAGCACGAGCTCTGGCTCCTGTCCCA
Organism: Polyangiaceae bacterium; assembly: GCA_025937785.1. Classification (GTDB taxonomy): domain Bacteria; phylum Myxococcota_A; class Polyangia; order Polyangiales; family Polyangiaceae; genus JAICQQ01. The sequence goes on along the minus strand of JAICQQ010000130.1, from coordinate 16,399 downwards.
GCAAGCGCGAGGTGTATACCCTGAGCGCGAGGTCGCGCCGCGCGGCCGGGCTCTCGATGCCGGTGAGGTTGGTGCCGGCGTAGCGGTCGACGGTGCGCTCGGCGTCTTCGGCGGAATAGCGCGACTGCATGCGCGCTAGAATAGGGCAGTCAGGCGAGCTGGGGTAGGCTCAGAACATCACGCCCAGGTACAGACGCAGGGTTTGTGCGGAGCTGAGATCCGCCTGCACCCGGGCTTGATCCTGCACGTCGCGCGCCTCCTGCGAGAGGTACCCCATGCCTCCCATCGGGAAAAACACGCCGTACTGCAGCATCGAGTAGAAGCCGCCCATTTGATTGGGGTCGTCGTTGAGCGCTCCGTCTTTCGACTGAAAATAGAGCGAGGCGTTCAGCTCGACTCCGAGGTCGCGCTCATGCCCCGGCGTCTGCATGAACTCGTCGGCCCGGGTCCAAATCGCGGCCACGCCGCCGCCGAGTTTCTGTCCGCGGCTGTCGCGGATGAAGTCGTACTCGACGTTGGGACGGAAGTAGTACGTGCCCTGCACGCGCTCGAGGAGGTGCCGGTGCAAGATCAGGTCGATGCGGTACGAGGGGTGGAAGCGGTAGGTCGAGATGGTGCTGTCGCCGAGCTGCTGCTGGCTGCCGAACGACGCGACGTCCTCGTCCCCCGACGCCCAGCCGAAGTCGAACCCGAGGCGCAGCTTGTCTTCGACCAGCTTCTGCTCGATTTCGGTGGCCACGCCGTACTGGCGGTAACGCCAGTTTTCGTTCCTCCCGGCGCCGGGATCGAGGGTCTCGAGACTGTCGGCCTTGCCTTGGATCGTGATGGCCTCGGCCTCGAAGCGGAATTTCTTGTACTTCAACTGCAGCCACACGTCGGGGATGAACATGCGCGCGCCGCGGCGATTGTAGCCGCGACTCGCGTCGCCCGCTTCGCAGTCGAGCGCGGCGGCGTAGTCTTCGTCGCAGGTGCCCGCGCGGTCGTTGGCGAGCAACTGCTGCTGGTACATGAAATAGATGCCGCCGTTTAGCACCAGCTTGCCCTTCGCGAGATCGAGACGCTCGAGCGCGGGGCTCTTCTTGCGAAAGACGGCGACCACGTATTGGTCGAGGTCGTCGAGCTGCGCCAGGTCGTACGGCTGCTCTTGCGGCGAAGAGAAGCTGGCACTGGTCGGTCCCTCGGCGGCGAAGTCCCAAGCGCCGGCGAAGTACACGTCGTACGCTTTCAGGCCCGTGACGAAGGCGAGTCGGTCGACCGTCGACTGGTAGTCGTCGTCGTAGCCGTCGCCGGCGTTTTGGAAGATGCCGAGGCCCCAGTGGCTCGGCATGCGCCCGAACTTCAGCTGGCCCATCGGGGTCGAGTACTCGGCCCAGGCGCGCTTCACGACGATGCTGTCCGAGGTGCTGTTCTTGCCCTCAGAGGGCGGAGCCTGCGTGCGCGAGTCGAGGCTGGTCGGCGTGTAACCACCGCGTGGATTCACCTGATACCCGCCGTCGGCCTCGTCGCCCGAGGGGGAATTGGAGTAGCCCTCGGGCGTCGACCCGAGCACCAGGTTGTCGAGCATGTCGATCTGGCTGATGACGCGCAGGTTGTCCGAGACCAGCAGCTGCGGGGTGATCCGGAAGCGCATGTTCGCGCCCGACTGCGTGTGGTTGCCACACGGTTTAGTGGCCTCGTCGGGGTCGTCGTTGCTGCCGCGGCCGGATTCGTCCTCCGTGCACAAGCTCGGGCCGTACTGCTCGACACCGCTGAAATAGCCGTCGTCGGCCGGACGGGGCCAGAAGGTTTCGGTGGGGGTGTCGAAGCGATCGAGCGAGAACTTGTGGAACAGCTCGGCGCGGACCCGGAAGTAGCCGCCGATTTCGAGCATGGGGCGCGTGTGGGCCCACCAGTCTTCGGCGAAGACCTGGTCGTCGCCCGCCTCGCGCGCTGCCTCGGGCGCCTTGCTCGCGTGCTTTTCGTCCTCGTGCGTGTCGCTGCCCTGCGCTGACCAACCGGAAACTCCGAAACTACCCGGAGGCTCTGCATCCGGCGCCGGCCCGACCTCGGCGGGTTCCTCTGCGGGTGCGGGTGCGGGCTCGGGGGCAGCGTCTGGGGGCGCTTCGCCGGGAGGGATGCCAGGTTCGGCCGCGGGTGGAGCGGGCGCGGGTGCCGGAGCTTCGGCGTCCGGTGCCGCGGGTGGCGTTTCCGGAGGTGCGGGCTGAGCCGCAGCCAGGCTCGCGAGGGCCAACAGGGCCGGTGCACTAGTTAGAAGCGAGACGCGGAAATATTTGGGCATGAAACGCGGGAGCAACCGGGGAACTTGGGAGCCACGCCTTTCGCACGCACCCGAGAGCCTGTCAACGCTGGCGCACCCCCGGCCCTCGGGCCTTACATCTTGAAGGCCGTCATGGCGTCGGTGCGCAGCTGATCGGCATGCTGTCGCTGTTCGGGCGGCGCTTTCATGATGACCATCTCAGAGATGGCCTTCGCGTGCCGCGCGAGCGCTTTTTGGGCCCGCCAGCCTTCGGTCGGCGGTATCTGCAGTGCGCGTTCGATGGCGTCGCCGAACTCGATACCGGAAGCGTAGCGGTGCATCTTGTCCTTGGCGAGGGCACGGGCCAGCAGTACATCCATCACGGCGGGCGCCGACCGCACCAGCGCGGTGACCGGGGGCGGGCTGTCTTCCAGCTGCGCGGTGCGCGTCATGATTTCGTTGCGGCCGGGGGCCTCGAAGGGCGTCGTGCCGGTGAGCATCTCGAACAGCACGATCGCCGCGGCGTACAAGTCCGAGCGCGCGTCGAGCTCGCCGCCGGTGACCTGTTCGGGCGCCATGTAGGCGCCGGTGCCGGGGGCCATGCCGCCGGTGTCGAACACCGCTTCCTGCGGGACGCGGGCGATGCCGAAATCGGTGAGCTTCGCGATGCCGTCGGTCCGGATCAGGATGTTGGCCGGCTTCACGTCGCGATGAATGATGCCGAGGTGGTGCACCGCGGAGAGCGCTCCGAGGAGCTGCGCGAAGTAATGCCAGGCCAGCATGAACGGGAGCGCCGGAGCGTCGGGGTGCTGGCGGCTCTTGAGGTGTTGCGAAATCACCCGATCGAGGGTCGTGCCTTCGACGAACTCGATCACGATCGCCAGCTGCCCGGACTGTTCGACCAACCCGAAGAAGTGCACGATGTTGGGGTGCTTCAAGCGCTCGAGGGCGACGGCTTCGCGCAGGAACAACTCGCGGGCGCGGCGCCGTCCCAAGAGCGCGGGGTGCAAGATCTTCACGGCCACCGGGTGCGTGGGGTTGCCTGCGCGAGGGCCGTGCGGGTCGTGGTACAGCCACCCGCGGCGGACCAGTCCCATGCCGCCTTGTCCGATCACGTCTCCGAGCACGACCTTGCCCCAGTCCTCGAGCGGGACCTCGGCGCCGTTGATCAGACGCGAGGACGGGGGTTCGAGCGGAAGCCGGGTGCCGCACTGGGGGCAGAAGTTCGCCCGTTCCTCGATGACGCTTTTGCAATTGACGCAGACAGCCACCGCGCCAGGTAACATAGCCCTTCGCGTCGTAGGGACACGTGCAAAACCGACTTCCGGCCCGCTCGCCGAAGCGCGCGCCAGGGCCACCCTGCCACAAAACAGGCGTCGTGGTGGCTGTCAGCTGAGCTATGCTGCGGCTCTGTTCGTGCTCGTGGATCACCGGTTTGGTAGTCGACAGGCTGGTACGCCGCCGGCCTTCCGCCCCCGTGTCACGGTTCTCGAGCCCTCGTTCGAGGCTGCCCTTTGTCCCTGTTTCTCCGCCAATCTGCTCTAGCTTCCTGGTCCCATCCCCACAGGTCGCGCCCGGTCCGTCGCCGGTCCGAAGCGCGCCGACCGTTCGTCGTGCTGGTGTCGGTCGCGATGCCCGTGACCCTGTTCGCTGCCGCCCCTGCGGCTGCGCAAGAGCAGGTCGATTCGGAATTCTCGGTGCAGCGCTTCAATCCTGCAGCGGGACCGCGCAACCTCATCAGCACGCGCACGCTGCGATCGACCGGTGAGATGTCGTTCTCGGCCGAGTTGATGGCCAACTACGGCTACAAGCCGTTCGTCGTCGAGCGTTGCTCGCCCACCGATTCGGCCACCACCTGCGACGGGGCCGAGGTCGACGAAGTGCCCGTCGTCGAGAACCTGCTCACCGGGGACCTGATGGCGACGCTCTCGCCGATCCCGCTCTTGCAGCTGTCGCTCAGAGCCCCCATCACGTGGGTGAAGGGTGTCGGCCTGAACCCCGACGGCACCTCGCCCGAGTCCGGCACGAGCGCGACGGCGCTCGGAGATCTGGAGTTCGAGGGCAAGGCGCGCTTGTTTGGCGACGCCGACGCGCCGCTCGTCGGCGGCATCGCGGCGTTCGTGACCGCGCCCACGGGCTCCGCGACCGCAGAGGGCGAATACGTCGGCGACTCGAGCGTGGGCGTCGGAGGGCGCGCGATCCTCGATGGCAGGCAAGGGCCGCTGTTCTGGGGTATGAACCTGGGTGGGCTGTGGCGTCAGTCCGGTTCGGTGGGCGACACCGAGATCGGTCCCGAGTTTCGCTACAGCGCCGGCGCCGGTTTTCAAGTGAGCCCGCTGCTTGCGGTGATGGCCGATGCGTTCGGATCGACCAAGTTCTCCGCGGACACCGGCACGAACGCACTCGAACTCGACGCGGCGCTGCGCATCAGCCCGCTCGACAGCTCCATCTTCGTCACTGCGGGCGCCGGCGCGGGCCTCGTCGAAGGCATAGGTGTGCCGAAGGTGCGCGCGTTCGTCGGTTTCGCGTTCGTGGCCGCGAGCGGCGACAAGGATGACGACGCCATCGAAGACGCCGCGGATCAATGTCCCACCGAGGCCGAAGATCGCGACGGGTTCCAAGATAGCGATGGCTGCCCGGATGCGGACAACGACCTCGACTCGATCCTCGACCTCGACGACAAGTGTCCGCTGGCGGAGGAGGACCGGGACGGCTTCGAGGACGAAGACGGGTGCCCCGAACCCGACAACGACAAGGACTCCGTCCCCGATGTGGGAGATGTCTGCCCCACTCAGCCGGAAACCAAGAACGGCTACAAAGACGACGACGGTTGTCCGGACGTCCCCGACACCGATGAAGACGGCGTCACCGACGACCGTGACAAGTGCCCGAACGAGAGCGAAGATACGGATGGGTTCGAGGATCTCGATGGTTGTCCCGAGCCCGACAACGACGCTGACGGGGTGAACGACAACGATGACGAGTGTGTGGACCAACCCGAGACCAAGAACGAATACCAGGACGAAGACGGCTGCCCGGACGAAAAGCCCGCCGGCTGGCGTCCGCCACGTCGCTGACACCGCGGAGCGCCGCGCTGCAGGCCGCTCGCTGAGCGGCCGCTGGGCTGTGGGCTGCTGGGCGCTCTGCTACTTGGCCGCTTGTGGGAAGGCCGGTGCAGGCGCGGCAGCTCCTGCGGAACAACACCCACTCGTGGGTACCTCCGCACCCGAGTTCGACATCCCCTCGCGGGTCGGAGGTGGGTCGCTCTCGCCTCAGAGCCAGGCGGGCAAGGTGGTGATCGTCGACTTTTGGGCCACCTGGTGCGCGCCGTGCCGCGAATCTTTTCCGTTCTACCAGTCGCTGGTCGATCAGCATGGCGGCAGCGTGGTGGTGCTCGCGGTCAGCGTCGACGAAGAGCCTGCGAAGATCGCCGACTTCGCCAAGGAGACCGGGGTCAGCTTCCCGCTCGGTTGGGACGAGGATCAAGTCGTGGCCAAGCTCTACAATCCCGAGAAAATGCCCACCAGCTACCTGATCGACAAGAACGGCGTGGTGAGTCACGTGCACGCGGGTTTCGCCGACGGCGACCAAGCCGACATCGCACGGCACGTCGATGCGTTGTTGAGGTGAGCTCGCCACGTGCCGAGGCCGCGCACCTACACGTGCGACTCGAAGCTACGCTGCTCGCACCAACGGCGCACCCTGAACGCTCACCCGCGAGAAAGACGCTGCGCGTATAACAGGCCGCAGGTATGTGCCCAAAGGACCCACGAAACGACGCGGGTCTGACATATTTGTCTTGCTGAAAACCGCTCGGCCGGGGACTTTTATACAAGTACGCTCCTGGCGTCGTCCTAAAAGCTCCATGTCCCTCAAGCGAATCCCCCGACGAGTACTGATTGCGTCTACGGCTCTCCTCTTCTTCAGCCCCGTTGCGTGGGGTGACCCTGATCTGACCGGCCTGGTGCAACAGTTGGCACGCTCCAGCGACTTTCGCATGAGGGTGCAGGCGGCGCTGCAGCTCGGCAAGTCGAAGGATACGCGCGCCACGCGCCCGCTGGTGAAGGCGCTCGATGACCAGAACGTGTCCGTACGTGCAGCGGCGGCCGCCGCGCTGAAGACGCTCGGCGACCCCGAAGCTTTGCCCGCCTTGAAGCAGAACCGACTCGACCGCTCCGAGATCGTGCGGCGTCAAGTTCAGGAGAGCATCGTCTCGCTCGAGACGCGCATGAAAGAGGTGCGCGTGCTGGTACAGGTCGGGACCATGAAAGACCGCTCCGCATCCGGCAAACAAGCGGTGGTGGTGCTCGACTATGCATCGCGCAAGACGCTGCAGAGCATTCCGGCGGTGAACGTGGTGGGGGACTCGGCGGACGTGATGCAGATCGCCAAGCGCCGCAACCTGCCGGCGGTGATGATGACCGGCAGCATTCGCACGCTCGACGCGCAAGGCGAGGGCCCAAGCGTGTTTTACACGGCCAAGGTCGAGTACGTGCTGCACCGAATGCCCGAACAGGCGATCGCCGGCAAGGTCTCGGGTTCGGCGAGCGCAAAGGTCAGTTCGGGCGAGCTCAGCGATCCGCTGCGCCGCGACAAGCTACGCGAAGAGGTCCTGTTCGCCGCGGTGGAAAGCGCGCTGCGCCGCGCGCAGCCTGCCTTGCTGCAGGCCGCTACGCTCTGACTGGGTGGTCAAAGCTACCCGAAGGGCGCACACAGGCTACGGTAACGGCGGGCGCGCTCTCGACTGGCCGGTTCGCAGCGTGTTCGCCGCAGCCGCGCGAGGTTTGCCCGGTGCAGGGGTGCGCTGAGCGATTGTTAGGTGATTTTTGCGCCGGCCGTTGTAGCCTGCATCAGGATGGCCGCGCGGCTACTGTTCGTCTCCAAGCCCATTGGGCCACCGTACCAAGACGGTACGAAGTGTTTGGTGCGCGACATCGCCCTGCACCTGAAGAGCGTCACTCCAGTGGTGATGACCGCGCGGGGGGCGCGCCCGTTCGAGGCGGGGGCCGATCACGTGGTGAGCTGGCCCGTCTACGCGAATCCCGGCAAGTTCCAGCCTGGTCTCGGCCAGAACCTGCGAGCGGTATGGTCGCTTTTGAGCGGCGCGGATGCTGACATTTGGCATTTCGTGTTCGCTCCGAATCCGAAGAGCAGCATGATGGGGGCCTGGTTGAAGCGCGCGCGGGGCGTGCCGGCGCTGCAAACCATCGCTTCGCCGCCGCGACATTTCGAGAACCCCCACAAGCTCGTGTTCGGCGATATCGTGGTGGCCCAGAGTTCTTGGACGCGCGAACGTCTGGAGCAGGCGTTTCGAGAAGCGAGGCTCAGCGCGCCGCGCATCGAAGTGATCGCGCCTCCCGTGCCGGCGCTGCTGCCGAAGAGCGCTGACGAGGCGGCGCGCGCGCGAGCCATCTTGGACATTCCCGAGGGCGCGCCCATGTTCGTGTACCCCGGCGATCTCGAGACTAGCTGCGGTGCGCGCGCGGTCGCGGCGCTGGTCAAGCCCTTGCTCGAACGTGTGCCGGGGGCGATCGTGGTATTCGCGTATCGCGTGAAGACGGCTGAGGCCCCCGCGGTCGCCGCCGAGCTGCAGGCACAGCTCGATCCGAGCTGCGTGCGTTTCTCCGGCGACGTGCCGGACATCTTGGGCCTGATCTCCGGCGCTACGGCGGTGCTGTTTCCGGTCGACGACCTGTGGGGCAAGGTCGATCTGCCCATCGTGCTGCTCGAGTCGATGGAGTTGGGTGTGCCAGTGATCGCGCTCGATCGAGGCCCGCTGAAGGACCTCGAGGGAGTGGTGAAGGCCAACGACGTCGAGAGCAAAGGCCTGGTCGAGGCGTGTGTGCGGCTCTACGCCGAAGAGGCACACCGGCGTGAAGTGATCGCCGCCCAGAAGGCTGCGGTGGCTCGGCGACACCGAGCGCCGCTCGTCAGCAAGGCCTACGAGCGGCTCTACTCCGAGCTCTTGACGGCGAGCCGCGCGTATTCGCTCGAGAGATAGAACGAAAACAGCGCCGCGATGCGCACGGCCAAGGCCTGGTGCGCCATTTCGCCCGCCGCGTCGCGTTCGCTCAGCACCGAGATGAGTCCCTCGCGCAGCGAGCGATCGAGCAGCACCCGGTGGTCCGAGCGCAACAGCAGTATGGCTCGGATAGACGCCTGCAGATCCGCGCTGACGAGGAGCCCCGCGCGGTCGGCCGTCAACTGCATGACACGGTGCGCAGTGATGAGCTCTTCGTTGATGCGCGAGAGCGCGGCGTCTGCCGGGTCGCCGCTCGCTGGCTTCAGCTGACTGAAGCGGGCCTTGATGCGCTCGACGCCCGAGAGCAGCTGGCGCACGGCGGGCGCGGGCACGTGCGCCAAGGCCTGGCCGGCGAGCTTGTAACCCTTGAAAAAGGGGATGAAGGTAAAGGCTAGATCGACCCCTTCCCGGGTTTTCTCGAGCGCACCAGCCCACACCTCGCTCGAGGTGACGGGGGTATGGCCGAGCCGGACGTGCGCCAGCTCGGCGCCAAGGGCGAAACGCAGCTCGGAGGCGGTCATGCGGTACGGACCGTCTTCCAGGTGTTGGCCACCAATCAACACGAAGGGAAAATCGTCTTCGTACGCTCGTACGCCGATGCTCTTGTTGCCTCGCGACACGTACGCGGTGACGTTTTCGACCCCCAGGATGCGCGCGGCGTCCGCCAGCGCACCCTGGGCAGCGGCGTAGCCGGTCTCGAGCTTTTCGCAGTAGTCCTTCAGCAGGTGGTGGTCGGGGGTGGGCACCGACGCCAACAGCGCTTGCAGCTTCGTCATGAAGGGATTCTCTTCGCGAGCCAGCGGATGTGACACCTGGTGCAAGAGCTCGTAGCCGCTGAGCGGCGCGTCGCGCCGGACGTTCTCGCGGGTGGCCGAGTCACCGATCAGGCCCGCCGGTTTCAACAGCTGAGCCACGCTCTCGGCCCTGATCCGCAGCGTGCCTTCGGCTGCATCCGCCAGGGCGGTGACGCGTGTCTGCATCAACGGCTGGAGTTGGGCGAGCTCGGCCAGCGTGTCCAGATCGGTCGTCTCGCGGGACTCCGCGATCAGCTCTCGGATGCGGATGCGCAGCGCCTTGCCCCCGGCGCCCTGGGTCAAATCGGCGTCGTTCGGCGGCAAGAGATCGTCCAGGTCTTCGCTCGGCAGCGCCCGCAGGCGTTCCTCGAGCAGCGCCCGCGCCCGCGCGTTCTTGCCAGAGGCGAGCAGGTGCTCCGCGAGCCGGATGTCGTCCTGGGCGGCCTCGCTCTTCGGGGTCGAGGGGCCGCGTCGCCCGAGCTCTCGCGCGTGCTCGTGCAGGCGCAGGGCCCAGGGTTCGGCAGTGGTGCCGTGCAGGCGCAGTTGCTCGACCAGCATTCGGGTGGCGGCCGGGCCGAAGCGCCACGCCGAAGCCAAGTCCGCGAGCGTGTCTACCGGTGCTGCATGCTCGTGCAAGAGGCTGAGCGCCCGCTCGAGGCTGAACGAGGTGCTGCGCTTCGAGCGCTCCCGCATCATGACGCGCGCGAAGGCGGCGTGCGGGTTCCCCGCTGCCTCCGCCAGCCCCGCGAGGCGCCTGGCGGTGCGTGCTGCGCCGCCGTGCTCGTCTTTCGCGAGCCAACAGCGCTGCGCAAACCAAAACAGCTGTCGTTCGGGGGGCTCGAGTAGCACACCCAAGACGTCTCGGGTGAGCTCGTCATTGCGGCGCTTCGCACGAAACTCCCAATTCGGGGTGCGCAGCGTGGCGCGCCCATGCTCCAGGTCGAAGCGCAGGCTTTCGCGGGTGAGCGCCTCGTCGCGCACGTCGCCGAGTTCGGTGATGGCCACGAGGCGAAGCGCGCGGCTCGTCACCAGCAGGCGCAGCTCGGCGCTGGCGTTGGGTTCTATCGGCGACGTCACGAAGGCCTCGGACATGCCGTGCAACCAGGCGAGCAGGATTTCGTCGCCCTGGAGCATGTAATCGAGCCAGACGCGTTCGAGCTCACTCACCGGCTCGACGAAGGGAGTGCGCAGGAGCGTGCGCGCGGTGGGGTTGTGGGCGGCCCCGAAGCGCTGGCGCAGGCGCGCCAGCCCCAAGAGCTCGCGCACGCGCGTCGAGCGCGTCCGGCTCACGCCGAAGATGCTGCCGGCGAGATGCAGTTTGTCGCCGAGCGCGCGGCGCTCGTAGCGAAAGTCCGAGCGTTCGAGCAGGTTCAGCGCGTCGCCGCGCGAGTCGCTTTCGGCGGCGACCACCCAGATCCCCTGGGGGGTCCAGCACAGATCGGCCTTGACCAAGCCAAGGCCGTTGACCGCGAGTTTACCGCGCAGGGGCACCAGCTCGTCCAAGCGGCCCAGGCCATGGGTATCGACGAAGGCCGCAGTTTTGTCGCTCATACAGGCCAGTGTCGATTAAAGCGCGCCGGCAGTGGGTTTTCAATGCGTTCCCGGCTGCGATCGGCCGCGGGGCTGGCCGCAGCGCCCCGCGTCCGCACCTCCCCTTTCGGGGCGTCGCCTGCTAGGTTCCGGCCCCCCTGACGGTTCGCCGCCGAATCCAGCGCCTCGCGTCGAGAGGTGGTACGGACCTCGGGGCGAACCGATGCCGATTTTGCCCGTTCGGGAGCAAGCTACGAAAAGACCATGACCAAGACCACGTCGGAGCTACGCAGCGCCTTTCTGGAGTTTTTCGGGACATACGATCACCGTGTGGTGAAGAGCGGTCCGCTCGTTCTCACGGGCGACCCGACGCTCATGTTCGCGAACGCGGGCATGGTGCAATTCAAGGACGTCTTCACGGGCCGCGAAGCTCGCGACTACACGCGCGCGACCACCAGTCAGAAGTGCATTCGCATCAGCGGCAAGCACAACGACCTCGAAGCCGTGGGGCCCTCGCCGCGCCACCACACGTTCTTCGAGATGCTCGGCAACTTCAGCTTCGGTGACTACTTCAAAGAAGAAGCGATCGTCTTTGCCTGGGAGTTCCTGGTGAAAACCCTGGGGTTGCCGACGGATCGACTGGTGTTCACCTATTTCGAAGGGGACGACGAGATCCCGACGGATGCCGTGGCGCGCGACCTTTGGAAGAAGCTGTCCGGTTTCGGCGACGAGCGTGTGCGACCGCTCGGGCGCGAAGACAACTTCTGGAGCATGGGAGATACCGGCCCCTGCGGCCCTTGCAGCGAAATCTACTTTTACAACGGCGATAGCGTCGATCTGAACGCATTCGGGCTGCCGCAGACGCCCGCGGGCGAGGGCTGGGCCGAAATTTGGAACCTGGTCTTCATGCAGTTCCAGCGGGACAAGAGCGCGGCGGGCGAGATCACGACCGCGCTGCTGCCCAAGCCGAGCATCGACACCGGCGCAGGGCTCGAACGGCTCAGCGTCGCCGTGCAGGGCAAGCTCAGCAACTACGACATCGATCTCTTGCGAGGGCTGGTGGAGGTCGCCGCCGAAGTCAGCGGCAAGCCCTACGCCTCGTCGATGTCCGATGACGACGTCAGTATGCGGGTGATCGCCGATCACGCCCGCACGACGGCGTTCTTGATCGCCGAAGGCGTCACGCCCGATCGGACGGGCAAGGAGTACGTCCTGCGCCGCGTGATGCGCCGGGCCATTCGACACGGGCACCGCTTGGGGATCGCCGAGCCGTTCTTGTTCAAGGTCACCGAGAAGGTCGTGGAGCTGATGGGCGCGCAGTACCCCGAGCTCGGCGCGCGCAAGGAGCTGATCGCCTCGATCGCGGAATCCGAAGAAGTGCGCTTTCGGGCGACCATCGCGCGGGGGCTCGCGCTGCTCGAGGAAAGCTTCACCGCGCTCGACGAGAGCGGCTCGAAGACGCTCGACGGGCGTGCGGTGTTCAAATTGTACGATACCTACGGCTTCCCGGCAGACTTGACCGACGTCATCTGTCGCGAGCGGGGCTACCAGGCGGACATGGCGGGCTACCAGGCCGCGCTCGACGATGTCAAAGGCGGCGGTGAGGGCCCTGTGGGCGGGCCCCAGGTCGCCGCGGTGTTCCATCAGGCTTTGGAGAAGCTGCCCGGCAAGGCGGTGAGGTTTACGGGCTACGAGAAGAACGAGGAGGTCTCGAAAGTCGCGTGCCTGATCCGGGGCGGCGAGTTCGTCGATAGCGCCGCGGCCGGCGATCAGGTGCTCGTCGTGACCGAGGCGACGCCCTTTTACGGCGAAGCGGGCGGCCAGGTCGGCGACCACGGGACGCTCACCACGGCCGGCGGGGCGCGTCTCGTGGTGTCGGACACCACCAAGCCCGTGACGGGCATGATCGTGCATCACGCTAGCGTAGAAGCCGGCAGCCTCAGCGTGGGCGAGAGCGTCACGCTCGCGATCGACGTCGACCGCCGCGAACGCATTCGCAAGAACCATTCGGCCACGCACCTCTTGCATCTGGCGCTGCGGCGAGTGCTTGGTCCCCAAGCGCAGCAGAAGGGCTCCCTCGTAGGACCTGATCGCTTTCGCTTCGACTTCACCCACAACAGTCCGCTGTCGCCCGAGCAGGTCGCGGAAATCGAGCGCTTGGTCAACGAGGCGATCCTCAGGAACGACCCGGTGACGACCGAATTGCTCGACATGGAGCAAGCGCGCGAACGCGGCGCCATGATGATCTTCGAAGAAAAGTACGGAGACGTCGTGCGCCTGCTCACGATGGGACAATCCGCCGAACTCTGCGGCGGCACTCACGCCCGCGCGACGGGTGACATCGGGCTGTTCAAGATCAACTCCGAGCAAGGTGTGGCGGCGGGGGTCCGGCGCTTGTTTGCCACGACGGGTCTCGGATCGCTCGACTACGTGCAGGAGACCGAGAAGCGCCTCGACGAGGTGGCGCGGGCCCTGAAGACCGCGCCGTCGAGCGTGCTCGAGAAGGTCGAGAAGCTGGTCAGCCAACAGAAGGGCCTGCAACGACAGATCGAAGAGCTGCAGAAGAAGCTTGCGACGGGCGGCGCGGGCGGCGGCATCGCAGATCTCTTGGCGCAGGCGCGCGAGGTCGGCGGCGTCAAGGTGCTCGGTGTGCGCACCGACGTCACTGATCGCAGCGCGCTGCGCGAGCTCGCCGAGCAGCTTCGCGACAAGCTCGGCGAAAGCATCGTGCTCGTGGGTTCCGAGAGTGAGGGCAAGGCGCAGCTGGTGCTCACCGTGGCGAAGGCGCTGAATCACCGCTTCAAAGCTGGCGATCTGATCCGCCCCGTGGCCAGCATGGTGGGTGGTTCCGGTGGCGGACGCCCCGACATGGCTCAAGCGGGCGGCACCGAGGTCGCGAAGCTGCCCGAGGCGATCCAAGCCATTTACGACGCAGTGAACAGCGCCACGAGCTGAGATCGCGTCAGGTGGGCAGAGGCGGCAGCCCGCCGCTGCCCGCCGGAAAGCCCCAAAATACCGGCTCCGGTTCCAGCGTGACGCCGAACTTGTCCAGTACGGTGGCGCGCACCTCGTGCGCGAAGCGCAGCACGTCGTTCGCGGTCGCGCCGTCGTGACACACGATCGCCAGCGAGTGGCGCGTCGAGAGCCCGACGGATCCGCGCCGAACGCCCTTGGCGAGTCCGGCGCGTTCGATGAGCCAGGCCGCTGGTAGCTTGACGAGTCCGCCCGGCTCCGGGTGCTGCGGCACCGGCTCGGCGCGCACCTCGCGCGCGACGCGCTCCACCTGCGCTGTCGGGACGCGCGGGTTCGTGAAGAACGAACCGCAGCTCCGGTGATTCTCGTCGCGAGCGTCGACGGACATCGATTTCTTGCGCCGCAGGCCAAGCACTACTTGGCATACCTCGGTCACTCCCAATGCATCGACCTCGGCCGCTTCGCGGATGCGTTGGGCTTCGCGCTCGAGCTCCGCATAGCGCAGAGCTGGCGGCGCGCCCGGCGCCAGCTGAAAGTGCACGCGTGTCACGATGAAAGCGTCGGGCGCCTGGCTCTTGAAGAAGCTGTCGCGATAGCCAAAGCGGAGGGCGCGGGTGTCGAACGTCCGAAAACATTCGTGTTCGATGTCATAGGCCTCGACCCGCGCGATGGTCTCGCTGACGTCTTGGCCATAAGCGCCGACGTTCTGGATCGGGGTAGCGCCAACCGAGCCGGGGATCCCCGCCAGGCACTCGATCCCCTGCTGTTTTTCGGCGACGCGGCTGAGCACGAACGGGTGCCACGGCTCACCCGCTCCCACGCGGACTTCGACAGGGTCGCTCCCGGAGGTCTCGACACCACGCAGGGCCACGTGGATCACGAGCCCCGCGAATCCAGCGTCGGCCACGACCACGTTGCTGCCGCCACCCAGGACGCGGAGCGGGAGGCCCCGTGCCTTGGCCCAACGCACGGCCAGCGTCAGCTCCTGCTCGCTCGTGACCTCCCAGAAGTACTGCGCCGAGCCCCCCACGCCGAGCGTAGTGCGGGGACCGAGCGCGACGTCACGCAGAGGCAGCGACACGCTCGAGCGTGTAGCACGAAGCCCGTCGCGCGAGAAATCCGTGGTCCAAGCTTCAGTAGGGGCCGCCGAGACGAGGTTTCGTCCGTCGCAAGCCGGGCCCTCGCCGCGTATCGCTGCCTGGGCGCATCGGGAGCGGCCGCTTGGCGTGGCGCATCGCCAAGAACTCGCGCGCGTGGTCCGACATCGACACGCCGGTCACGTCCATGGTCGACAGCACCTCGGCGAGCACCAGCGCGCGATCGTCCTCGTGCGTCCTCGAGTTCAAGAGCACGACGGACTGACCTCGAAGCTTGCACAGACCACCTGGGGCAACCGCGGTGCGGAACGGTTGCGTGCGCACCGTGAGCGCGAGCGCCGCCGCCACCTGCTCCAGCTCTTTGAGGAAGTGGCGCGGCTTCATCCTCGGAGTGTACCCCGAGGCCCGGCCCGAGATCCCAGGCTTTGGTTCGTTGGCCGGTTTTGCCGCGGCTATCTCAGCAGGATGATTGGGAGATCGGGAGCGCCTTCCCACGGTACCGCGATGGCATCACCCTCTGAAGCGGCGCAGGGTAGGTGCCGTGGTGCGTCGCTCCGCGCTCAGCGGCGGCGGCGCGACCGCGCTCGATGGCTGCCGGCCCAGCCCCGGCTTTCCCCAGGAAAATCGCGGTCGGGCGTGTTAGGCGCCGCGGAGTTCTTTGGAAAGAAGATGGCGCCGCCCGATCCAGGCGTGGTATGCCACGAGGAACCGGGCGTGCTCTGCCGGTGGCGGAAGCCGACAAAAGCTTCCCAGGAGGGCGCGCATCAGGGAGAGAGAACTATGTTCTCAAGCGAACGAAAGAAGACTTTGCATGACGTTTACGGAAGCCGCGGCGCAGGTGCTGCGCCTGGTGGGCAAACCCCTACATTATAAAGAGATAACAGACGTAGCGATCGAAAAAGACCTGTTGAGTCACGTGGGCAAGAGCCCCGAAGTCACCATGGGGGCGCGCCTGGCCGCGCTGGCCAAGAAGGGTGACAAGGACAATCCATTGGTCCGCGTGAAACCCGGGGTGTTTGCGCTGCGTGAGTGGGACAAGAGTACGGTCGAAAAGGGCCTACAAGATCGCACGCCCGCGCTCGAGCGCATCGCCCGCCAGGGAAGCGAGCGAGCCGGCGAAGACGAAGCTGAGACCGCCAACGGTGCGGAGGAGCCCGAGAAGCAGCTCGCGACTCACGAAGAGATCGACGACGAAGCCAACCCACCGGACGACGAGGAGCGCCGCCGAGCTGAATTTGCAGCGAATGCAGGCGGAGTGTTCGAAGCCGAAGAGGACGACGACGAGCCCATCTTCGGCGCCGAACCCGAGGAGGAAGAGGAACGTCAGGACGCGAGCTCGCGGCGCCGCCGGCGGCGCCGGCGACGGGGTCGCAATGAGGTTGAAGTCGGCGGCGACGGGGACGACGACCTCCCGACGTACACGGTGACCGACGTTCCGGAAGGCATCCAGCTCGACGAGCTTCAGGTCGAGGCGCGCACTGACCGCAATCGCAACGAGGCCCGTCCGAAGCGCGAGCGCGGCGAGCGAGACCGAGAGCGCAACGATCGGGATCGCGAGCGCGGCGATCGCGACCGAGAGCGCAACGATCGGGACCAGCGCGGCGAGCGAGACCGAGAGCGCAACGATCGGGACCAGCGCGGCGATCGCGACCGAGAGCGCAACGATCGGGACCAGCGCGGCGAGCGAGACCGAGAGCGCAACGATCGGGACCAGCGCGGCGAGCGAGACCGAGAGCGCAACGATCGG
>JAICQQ010000067.1 GCA_025937785.1 Polyangiaceae bacterium | reverse complement strand
GCAGGGACTTGAGCCGAGAGCTGAGGTCGTAGACCGAAGCGAAGGCCTGAGTCCTCCTCGGGCACGAAGGCCCGCAAGGGCCAGAGTGCACGAGGAGGGACTTGAACCCCCACACCTTGCGGTACCGGAACCTAAATCCGGCGCGTCTGCCAATTCCGCCACTCGTGCGAGCGAGGTGGCGAAGGGATAGCGCCGACGGGTGACCCGGGTCAAGTCGGCGCTTCGGATTACTGGGCGCCGTCGCAGTTTTCCGGTGGTTCGCCGGCGCTGGGCAAGGGACCTCGAAACATCGGGGGGAACGCCTTCGATCGAGCTTGCCTGCGCGTTCGAGATGCCTCGGTACTCGGCGGCGGCGCGGGCGTGATCAGCGAGCGTGGCGGCAGGGATGTCCCAGATCACTCGGGTTTCGTGACGGGGTAGCCCCGTTGCATCCACACGAGTACGCCCTCGTCGAGCACGACCGCGTTCTTGAAGCCGCGCTCGCGCAGGGCATGGGCAACGCGGCCAGAGGCAGCGTGGGGGCAAGCGCAGTAGGCGACGATCCAGGTGCCGTCTTTGGGGAGCTTGGTCGCGTACTGTTCGACGGCGTAGAAGGGCAGCGGGATGGCGCCCGGAATGTGGGCCTCGAGGTAGTCGGACTCAGCGCGCGCGTCGGCGATCACCAGGCGGGCGCCCGCGTCGAGCGCTGCTTTGACCTGCGCAGCGGGCACGTAGAAGTCGTCGCGGAGCTCGAACTTCGGTGGCTTGCCCTGGGGGTTGATCACGAGCGGGCCCTTGTGCACCGGTACGTCGCGCGATGGCGGCTTGCGCTCGCCGCCCTGGCGCAGGCTGCGCACGTGGGCGGTCAGGTCGTCGACACCCTGCGCGCCGAGGGCTTTCTCGAAGGCAGGCATGGGCGTCCCCGTGCGGCCGTCGGCGATAGCGTAGCGAATGAAGTGATCGCTGGCGGTACTATGAAAAATGGCGTTGTTGAGGCTCGGCGCGAGCTTGCCTTCGCCCTTCGGTCCATGACAGGAGGCGCAGTGCTGATCGTAGAGCGGTTGACCTCGCGCGGCGTCGCCAGCGACCCGTGCGCTGGGTAGCTCGCGGGTGGGAACGGTCTGCCAACCACGAATGTGCTCGATCAGCTTCTCGACTTCGGGCCCCGTCAGCGGTCCCCCGAACTGCTTGCCCCACGCGCTCATGGGGGTGCCCACGCGCCCGCGCACGATCGCGACGCGCAGAAAAGCATCGCTGGCGGTGGCAAGAAACTGTTGGTTCGCCAGAGCGTTGGCGTTGTCGGCAGCATAACCCTCGCCCGCCTTCCCGTGGCACAACGCGCAGTAGCGCTGGTAGAGCTCGTCCCCCGTGGCGATGTTGGCAGGTGCCGCGACGCCGTCCTTACCGTCTTGTTGGGTCAGGTTGCTGCCACACGTAGCGCCGACGACCGCCAGGGCCGCGGCGGTCAGACCGAGCAGGAGTTGTTGCAATCGGATACGCATGCTCAACGACCCGAAACACGGGTCGAATCCGGTTGTAGCACCTTCTGGTCGAGCCGTGGCTCCGTCTGGCCCTACGTGCTTTTTCCGCGGCCGCGCGGGGAGTTCCAGCGGGGCTTGATGTGCACCTTCAGCACGTCCCGAAAGAGCCCGATGTGAGCGCAGTGGTCCAAGGTGTCGTTTCCGGAGTAGCCGCGCACGTGGAAGTTGCCGCGCGAGAAGCGCGAGATCAGGTCGAGCCCCATCGGATCGCCGTGCCGGGGCGCCGTGGTTCGGGGTCGTCCGCCCAGCTCGTGAATCAAGAAGTTCGCGGTTTCGGTGGTCGATGCGTAACCGGGCGGGATGATCGACGAATGACTCACGAACATGAAGCGATCACCGCTGGCTGCGCGACGCGCATAGTCGATGAACGGGTCGAGTTGGGCCTTGTTCAAAGACGACCCGCTGTAGCCACTGTGCAAGCCATCGAGCAGCAGCACGGTGTCGACCTTCTCGCGACCGTAGCTGCTCGCGAGAATCTGACCCACGGCCCCATAACCGGCGCTCCACCCGCTCAGACCGATCTTGCGAGCGTATGCCTTCTTGCGGCCGGCGCCGGCTGCGACGGCTTCTTCGACACCCTTCACCAGTCGTTCGAACGCCTGAGTGCCGCGGAAGGTGGTTTCGTAGGGCCCCGAGCCAATCCCGAGCGTGACACCCACCAAAACCGCGCCGTCCATCACCTGCACCCACTCTTTGCGGACGGCTTCGTGGCCGTGGAAGTGAAACATGACGTCGAAGCCGCCGCCACTCGTGAGCCCGCCGCGTTCAGGCATGATGAACTGGCCCAGCGGGATCCCACGGCTCCACCGGCGGTAGATGCGGAAACCGGGGTCGGGCGTGTTGCACGGGTTCACGCCGCGCTCACGCGAGGTCTTCTGAACCTGCGTCGCTCGCGCGGGTTTCACGGCAACGAACCCCTTGGCGCGCTCGTTCGAGGGAGGTTTGGCGCCCTCGTGCCCTTTGGGACCCGGTCCCTTCAGCTTGTAGTTCTTGTCGGGGATGACGAGCTTCTGCCCCGGCACGATCTTGTCGCTTTCGCCGAGCCCATTCCGGTCACGAATGG
The DNA here is from genome assembly GCA_025937785.1 of Polyangiaceae bacterium. GTDB lineage: Bacteria > Myxococcota_A > Polyangia > Polyangiales > Polyangiaceae > JAICQQ01. The sequence goes on along the minus strand of JAICQQ010000067.1, from coordinate 34,295 downwards.
CTTCCACGCTGATCCCGTAGCGCTTGGCGATGCCCCACAGCGAATGACCCGACAGCACCTCGTGCACTTGCTCTTTCGCCAGGGCGCCGAGGCTGGTGAGTCCCACCGCCAGGCCGATGGCAACGAGCCGCTTGAGACTTCGGAGCGCGCGCATGGGGGCCCACGTTGCCCCTCGCCCGCCAAGCTTTCAACTTATTGACGCATTTGACCTGGGCCAGCGGCCGCAGCGCGCACGATTGCTCGGCAATTTCAATAACTTGCTGGGTGTTGCATGGTGCTACAATGCAACGTGCCCAAACCTAGAACCAGGTCCGCAGCGTGGATCCCGACGACCTGGCGATTGGGGAAGAGCTGTTCGATCACGCGCAGCGCGACGCGATCGTTCACGTCGTTGAAGGTCGGCACGAGCACGCGCCCATTGGCGATGTAGAAGTTGGCATACGAAGCCGGGAGGCGCTGACCGTCGTAGACGAGCGGCGCTGGCATCGGCAGCGTCACCACGTCGAGCTGCCTGCCCTTCGCGTCACGCGCGGCGCACAACGCTTGATGTGCGGCGCGCAGCGGCCCCCAGTTGCGATCGGAGCGACGGCTCTCGATGCTGATCACGACTCGACCAGGAGCGACGAAGCGCGCGAAATCGTCGACGTGTCCGGAAGTGTCGTCACCGGCGATGCCCGAGCCGAGCCAGATCACCTGCTCGATGCCGAGATAATCGGCAAGCACTTGCTCCATGGCTTCGCGGCTGAGGTGCTTCGCGCGTGCGCGCGCGCCCGTGAGCAAACACTCCTCGGTGGTGAGCAGCGTGCCTTCGCCGTCGACATCGACGGAGCCACCTTCGAGCACGAGGAAGCCGGAGCTGTCCTTGGGGCGCACCACACGCTTGCTGAAGCGGCGCGCCACCTTGACCCCAGCCAGGTTGTCGAGTTCGTGGTCGCGGTAGCGCGCCCAGCCGTTGAACCGCCACTTGACGGCGACGACATCGGATTTGCCACCAGCACCCTTCTTGATGACGAACAACGGTAGGTAGTCGCGCGTCCAGGAACGATTGGTCGCCGCCAGCACGAAGTCGACTTTTTCCATGTCGACGTGAGCGCGCTCGAACGTGCGCTCGGCCTTCTGGCGCTCTGCCCGCGATTCGACCAACAGCCGCACGCGTTCACCTTGGCACAGGTGGCGCGCGATCTCGGCGAATACCCACGGGATCACGCCGCGTTTGCCCGGCCAGTCCGTGCGATGGTGCGGCCAAGCCAGCCAGGTCGCCTCGTGCGGTTCCCACTCGGCCGGCATGCGGTAGCCGAGCGCCTGCGGAGTTGCGGAAGGGCGAATCGAGCTCATCCGTCGCCTGCTCACTCGCCGCCTTCGAGAAACCGTCGCTCGATGCCGGCATACGCGTCGATGCGCCGGTCGCGGAAGAAGGGCCAGTTGCGCCGAGTCGCTTCGGAACGGCGCAAGTCGATCGGGACCACCAGCACTTCCTCCCCTTCGCCCCCCTCGGCCAGCACCACTCCGAAGGGGTCGGCCACGAAAGAGTGACCCCAGAATTGGATGCCGCCGTTGGCAGACGGCTCGTGACCGACGCGGTTGACGGCCACCACGAACACACCGTTGGCGATCGCATGTCCGCGCTGAATGGTCTTCCACGCGTCGAGCTGCGCGGCCCCGAACTCTGCTTTGTCTTGCGGGAGCCACCCGATGGCAGTCGGGTAGAACAGGATCTGCGCGCCACGCATCGCCGTGAGCCGAGCCGCTTCGGGGTACCATTGATCCCAACAGATCAGAGTACCTACCTGCGCGTGGGGTGTTCGCACCGCCATGAAGCCCAGGTCACCGGGCGCGAAGTAGAACTTTTCGTAGTAGTTCGGGTCGTCCGGAATGTGCATCTTGCGGTAAAGCGCGAGCCGCTCGCCGTCGGGGCCGAGCACCACCAAGCTGTTGTGGTAGATGCCCGCCGCGCGCCGCTCGAAGATGGGGGCGATCACGGTGACCGAATTTTGCTTGGCCGCTTCGGCGATCGTGCTCACGGTGGGTCCGTCTGCGGGTTCCGCGAGGTCGAAGACTGCGGCGTCTTCGGACTGGCAGAAGTACGGCGAAGCGAAGAGTTCTTGGAGGCAGACGATGTGCGCGCCCCGCTGAGCCGCCTCCTGAATGCGTTGACACGCCTTGCCGATGTTGCTCGACTTGTCGTCGCTCGTGCTCATCTGCACGAGGCCGACGTTCACGATTTGGGGATCGGTTGCCATTTCGGTGGAACAGTACTGCGCGGTGCTACGGGTCGCAATCGCGCCGTCGGGTGAGATTCAAGGACGCAGCGACGTCGCCGTAGCCTGTTGAGTGGGGGCCCGAGGCGGTTTTGGCATACCACTTCTTCAGCACCGCCCTTGGGGTCCGAAAGCCAAGCGAACTCCGGCGCTGATCCGGCGTTCCGGCCTGAAAAGGCTCGGTCGAGGCAGTCCTCACACCCGCAGCGCGGCGCATGCTAAACGGGAGGCGAAAACATGAGTGGAGAGGAATCCGATCCCGCAGGCCAGCGGAACAGTCCCAACTCGGAACCCGCGGCGAGCCCCGCGGTGCCTCCGTCCGAAGGGACCGATCGGGAGTCGAGCATTGACCCGAGCACGCCCGATGCTGCTGACGGGAACGCCGCGCCGGTGAGTCCGGTGCCCGGCGCGGGACCTGAGCCGAGCGAACCTCCACCTGGCAAGCCTCCAACGAACGGCGCCGGCGCGAGCACCCCGAAAGCCCCTGCCACCGAACCCGGGCGGCCGGGCCGCGCGGCCGCCGGGCCCCGCGCCTGGTTCGAGCGCCTCCATCGTGCGCGCGCGCAGGCGCCTGCGTTGGACGCCGCAGCGGATCTGGCACGCGCCACCACGGACGTGTGGGGGCTCGCGGCTCGCGCGGTCGTCCTGGGTACACTGCTCGGAATCAGCACCGCCGCGTGGGTGCGTTTCAGCTTCGACGCGGCCTGGCTCGTCGAGTTCCTCACGAAGAACCGCATGGAGATGGACATGCGGATGGGGCTCATCGCGTCCATGCTCGGCGGGGGCGCCCTGGGAGCCCTTGCGGTCGGCGGCACCCTGTTCTGGGCGTCCAAGAAGCAGCGCCCGCTCGGCAGCGTCGAACAGTGGTTGTGGTTCCTATCGCCGCTGATCTTGGCGCCCACGTTGCCGTTGTTGCTGCGCTTCCGCGCCTGGGAAGACAGACACGAGGACATGCTGCCCGCGATCTTGTTCGTGGGCCTGGTGTTCGAGCTGTTCCTGTACCGCTCGCTGTGCTCCGTTCCGCCGCGGGCCCGCGAGGTGTGGGAATCGGCGCGAACGGAGGTCCCGGAGTGGCTGCGACGCCACGGGCCAGTCGTGATCGTGGTTTCGGCAGCGCTCGCCTACACCGTGTTCATGAGCTTCTACACGATCCGCTGGCACCACAAGCTCGGAACCGGAAACTACGATCTCGGGATCAACAACAACCTCTTGTACGGTGGCTTGCTCGGCGACTTCAACCAAAGTCGCGTCGTCTTTCCGGAGGATCCGGCGAAATACATCGCCAGCCACTTCCAGCTCGGCGGCTACGCGTTCCTGCCGCTCTACGCGCTCTGGCCGCGGCCCGAGACACTTCAGGTGATTCAATCGGCGGCGCTCGGGTTCGGGGCCGTGCCGTTGTTCCTGTTCTCGCGGCGCTGGCTCACACCCTGGATGGCAGCGACGATCGCGCTGTGCTGGCTCGCTTACTACCCCACCCACGGCGCCAATTTTCACGACGTGAAGTTCGTGTCCATCGCCTCGTTCTTCGTGCTGCTCGCGGCGTGGGCCGCGGACGCCAAGCGCTGGGTGATTCTGGGGGTCGCGTGCCTGATCGGGATCCTGCTGCGAGAAGACATGCCGATCGGGTTCGCCGTGCTCGGTCTGTTCCTGCTCGCAACTGGGCACCGGCCGCTACCCGGCCTCGTGATCGCTTCCGTCTCCACCCTGTGGTTCGCGTTCTTGCGCGCCTACGTGATGGATGACGCTGGCGACTGGTGGTTTCCCAAGATGTACAAGGACCTGTGGGCGGACGGAGAACCCGGCGCCGAGAGCGTGGTGAGGACGCTGGTCTCGAATCCCCTGTTCACGCTGAAGCACGTGCTCATCGAGAAGAAGGTGATCTACCTGATGCACGTGCTAGTGCCGCTCTTGTTCTTGCCCGCGAGGCGCTGGTACCTCTGGGCGGCGTTCGTACCGGGCGCGATTTTGACCTTGCTCGTCACCGACTACAAGCCGGTGACCATGTTCTCGTTCCAGTACGTGATGCACTGGGCTCCCTACCTGTTCCTCGCCGTCCCGCTGGCGCTCGCTGCTTATCAGCGCGAAGCGCCCCACGGTGCGAGTCGGGCCTATGCCGCTCTTGCCGCGGTTGCCTGCGCCATCGGTGTGTTGTCCTTCAACTACGGGGCATTCACAGCGCGCGACGGTGCGCTCAAGTCCGGCTATCAAGCCGTCACATTTTCGTTCACCGAGGAAGACCGGAAGCGCTACGCCGACCTGATAGAGATCAGCAAGAGCATCCCGGACGACGCTTCCGTCGCCGCATCCGAACAGATTGGGCCTCATCTCTCCTCACGCCGCGTCTTCTACTCACTGCGACGAGACAGCTACCGCGCCGACTACTTGATCGCCCGCGAGAAGGAACTTCGGCTCGAGCGCACGAAAACCGTCCTCGCTACCGCGCTGAACACTGGAGAGTACGGCGTTTTCAAGCGCGTGGGGGAGTTCGTGCTGATGAAGCGGGGACACTCCACGCAGGACAACCAGGCGCTCGTCAGCGAGTGGCGCTTGCGCTCGACCGCGGCTTCCCCCAAGCGTAGCTCACGCTCCCTCGGCGCGGACGGCGGCGATGTCGACGACGAATGGGACGATGCTGGAGAAGAGCCAAGTGCCCCAAACTCGAACCCGGACCACGACGCTGAGTGATGGCAACGACAACGGAACTCGACCTGAGCATCGTCGTCCCCGTGCACAACGAGGCAGAGAGCCTCCCACATCTGGTGCGCGAGATCCACGAGGTCTTCCAACCGCGCAGGCTGCGCTACGAGATCATCTGCGTCGACGACGGTTCGACGGACCAAAGTTTCGCCTGGCTCCGCGAGCGCCAGCGGGTGGATCCCGCGCTGACGGTGATTCGCTTCCGGCGTAACTTTGGTCAAACCGCTGCACTGCAAGCAGGGCTCGACAGCGCCCGCGGTCGGGCTGTCGCCTTGATGGATGCCGACCTGCAGAACGATCCCGCCGATATCCCCGCGATGCTGGAGCACTTGGAGCGAGACTGCGACATGGTGGCGGGCTGGCGTGCGGATCGCAAGGACGCCTTCTTCAACCGGCGCTTGCCGTCGATGCTGGCCAACCGCGTGATCAGCGCGACCACCAAGGTCAAGCTCCACGACTACGGCTGCACGCTGAAGGTGATGACCCGTGAAGTAGCGAAGGAGCTCAGACTCTACGGAGAAATGCATCGCTTCATTCCCGCCGTAGCCAGCTGGATGGGCGTTTGGGTGATCGAGATGAAGGTCAACCATCGCGCCCGGAAGTTCGGCCGCAGCAACTACGGCATTGGTCGCACGATACGCGTGGTGCTCGATCTGATCACGGTACGCTTCATGCAAACGTACTTGGTCCGCCCGATGCAGGTGTTTGGTCTGGCGGGGTTCGTGAGCGCTGGGGTGGGTCTTGCGATCTGCAGCTGGCTCGCGATCGACAAGCTCTTTCTAGGTAACGAATTGTCGGGTCGCCCGCTCTTGCTGCTGGGTGTGCTGATGATCGTGGTCGGCGTGCAGTTGGTCTCGCTCGGGCTCGTGGCAGACGTCGTGTCGCGCACCTACCACGAGTCGCAAGACAAGCGTCCCTATCACGTGCGCGAGAAGCTCGAGGGCGCGGGCGCGGGTGTGGAGGCACTCGACGCCGGCTCGGCGCCGCTGTCCGATCGTCGGAAAGAGCTGCCCGTCTAGAGAGCCCAGCTTGGAGCCTGCCCACCTGCAGGCTCGGCTGAGCGCTGTCGCGAGGCGGCAGCGTTACGGTCCGGCAACCGTAGGCCCGAGCCCGAAGAAACGCCGCGCGTTCTCGGTGGTGATCCGCGCGATCGCCTGGCGTTCGTGACCAGTGACGCGGGCCACCTCTTCGAGCACGAGCGGCAAGAGCGCGGGTTCGTTGCGGCGACCGTGCGACTTTCTCGCCGACGGCGGCAGCAAGAACGGCGCGTCGGTCTCGAGCATCAATCGCTCCAGCGGCACACGTGCGATGGCTCGCCGCAACTCCCCCGCACGCCGGTCGTCGAGCAAGTAGCCGGTCACGCCTATGTGACAGCCGAGCTCGAGGTAGCTCTCGAGCTCGGCGAGATTCCCCGTGAAGCAGTGCACGACAGCTCCCGCCAGACTGGCGCGGTGCTCGCGCAGCATCGCGACAAAGTCAGCGTGCGCCGCGCGCTCGTGTAAAAAGACGGGTTTCTGAAGCTGCACCGCCAGCGCCAGTAGCGCCGCAAAGCAACGCCGCTGCGCATCGCGCGGTGAGAAGCCGCGATCGTAGTCGAGGCCGCACTCGCCCACGGCTACTACCAGCGCTTCACCGCGCGGGCCACGTTCCAACGAGAGCGCGCGCAAGCTTGCCAGAGCTGCCACGTCGTATGCGGAGGCGTCGTGCGGGTGGATCCCGGCCGTGGCCCAGAGTTCGCCCGCGTGGTCCCGCGCCAGCAGCAGCGCAGCTTTGCTGGAGGCAACGCTGGTGCCGGTCACGACTTGCTGAACCACCCCGGCGGCCCGAGCCCGCTCGATCACGAGGGGTCGGTCGCTGGCGAACTGGCGGTGCGTCAGATTGACTCCGATGTCGATCAGGGGGTAGCTCGGATCGAGGCTCATGGGGACACCTGTTCGGCAGCGCTCGTGCAGGCTGATTCATAGCTCGACACGAGCTCGCGCACCACGCTCTCTCGATGCGCCGCGGGGTCCCAGCTCGCTAGGATGTAGAGCGTCGCGCCTGGAGCGCCGAAGTAGTACTGATCGGTCCCGGGGATCGAGCCGCGCCGGGGCAGCGCGAGCAAGTGAAATCGCCCGCGCGCAGCGGCGAGCGCGATCAGCCTGTAGGTAACGTCGATTTTCACCTGGCTCAAGCGCCGCTGTGCAGCACCCATGGGTTCGTGCCAGCGCTGGCGCAGCCGCTGCTTCAGCGCGCGCGCTTCTCGCGCCAGCTCGGCTACGTCCGCACGCATGCGCCGTCGGAGGGCCGGGCTGAGTGCCAAGGTCTGGGGATGTGGATTCGTGGTTGCATTGTTCATGATGGTTCCTTGATGCTTGAAGGACAAACCGGGGCGCAGCGGCGCTGCCACCAGAGTGGGGCCGAGCGCCGAAGAGCGATTGGTGAGAGCGAGCGGCGCAGACGGTCCGCTCCCTCTGGGGGGAGCACGTGCTGCGCGCGCGGCCGCAAGGCGCCTGCGCCGAGCTCGGTTGCGGGGGCCCGAATCGAACGAGCTTCTCCAGGCGGCTATCCTGGCGTAGGAGCCATTCCTACCACCCCGCTGTGGAACAACCGGCGTTCGCGAGGACCTCGCACGGAGCCGGCATGGAAGCAAACCGGCCGCAGCGTGCGCGACCTTCCGATCGGCGGCGACGTCAGCCCCAACGAGTTTTCCCGCACGAATCCCGGGGCTTCCATGTGCAGGAAGCGCGCGACAGGCACCTCGAACTCCACCCGACCCAGCAGGCGAAGGAGATGGGGCTAACGCCTTGTCAGGCGTAAGGACCGCTGTCGCTAGGAAGATCGCTCTAGGAGCCGGGCACCACCTTGGTTGGTTCTGACGCGACTATAGTCTTTCGCAGCCTCCTCCTCAAGCTGCACACCTCGATTTCGAGCAAACGCCCGCGTGCGCGAGCTTTGCCTACACGTGCTTGGCGTGCGGTCGAGTCACTCGGTTGCCGAGCGGTCATATTTCGGACCAGCTGCCGGCGTCCAGAGGGGACGGGTCAACGGCGCAGGCTCATTGCCACCGCGCGCTACAGCGCCGGCGTGACCCGTCGAGCGCTACGCTTGCGCATGCGCAGCTCGAACACCAGCGCGACCAGTCCGCACGCCAGGCACATCCCAATCTGTACGACGTACAACCAGAAGACGGCGACAGAGCCCGGGCCGGTGACGTCTGCCCCCGGTCGATACATCGCGAGCCCAGCGTAGACCGAGATCTGAAAGGTACCGAAGAACCCCGGCGCGTTCGGCACGAGCATGCCCAACGCGAGCACCCCCACGACGGCGGCAGCTTGCGCGACCTCTAGCCCACCCAAGCCCGCAGCCCGCATCAAGATCCAAGTGCCCATCACGTGGAGGGCCCAGTAGCACGCGGTCGCGAGCAGAAACGGCACGGAGTACTTGAGCTGCGGCAGAAACCTGAGACCGTCGGCGAGGTGATCGACCTTGTCCGCCAACCAGCGCGCGAGCTTCGGCGAGGCCACTCCGATGACCACCTCGGTCGTGCGTCGCGCCCAGTTGCGCCACAAGTAAAAGACCAAGAGCGTCACGAACAGCGCGACGAAGATGCCCACGGCAGAGTACGCAGCCTTGGGCACCAGAGCCGCCGGCATCGGCAGCGGGTCCAAGGGCACCGCGAGCGCGAGCGAAACAAAGAGCAGGAGGCTGGCGAACAAGCCGTCGACCACGCGCTCTGCCGCCACGCTGCCCATGATCGCCCAGGCCGAGAGCTTGTCTTTCTCGCGGATGAGCGCCGGCCGCACGGCTTCAGCCAGCCGGAACGGCAGCGTCACAGAAGCGCCGAAGAACAGGAAGTTCACCAGTAGAATGCGCCGCCAGTCGACCGGATGCACGGGCGCCAACAGCCAATGCCAACGCACGGCGCGGAGCATCAGCATGAGCAGGAACACGCTGGCGTAGGCCACCACTGCCGCCGGCTGCAGCTGTGCTCGAGCTGCCGGGTCGGGCAGGACGGGCAACGCACCTTGCTGCAGCACCCAGAGGAACCCACCAGTGACCACGACCGACGCGATCAGGGCCACCCGATGCTCCCGCAGAAACGCGCGTACAGGTGGTCGGTCTGGGCTCGTGGGTTCCGTGGCGGTCTGCATGCTGAATCTTCCGTGAAAAGCGAGGAGTCGGAACCACGTGGTGCCCGCCAGGGGCCGCGACGACCTGTGGGGTGCGTCCTACTAGTCGACAAACGCCCGAGCTGCAAATGCTGCCTGGACGGCAGGCACCTCGTCGCCACGAACGCCGCCGGAAACGTGCAGGCTGGTGGTCATTCAGTGACAGGTCGGATACACTCCTGAAGATGGACCGGTGGCACGAGGGTTGGTGGGGTTCTTGGTGGGTAGCTGCCGCAGGTCTGTTCGTCGCCTGTGGCGGTCGTTCCGGCGAGCTCTACTACGACACCGTCAGCACCGGGAACGGGAGTTTCGGGACGGGTGGTGGGGGTGACGGCGGCACCGGCGGCGTCAGCGTCAACGGCGGTGCCGGTGGTAGCGGCGGCTCCGACAACTTTGGCGGCTCCGGAGGTGCTGGAGGCACCCCCGGCACGGGCGGAGACGGCGGCAGCTTTGCGTTTGGCGGCAGCAACTCGTTCGGTGGCAGCCTGCCCTTCGGCGGCATGGGCGGCGCTGGCGGCAGTGACAACACCGGCGGCAGTGACAGCACCGGCGGCATGGGCGGCGCTGGCGGCAGTGACAACACCGGCGGCAGTGGTGGCGCTGGCGGCACCAACAACGGGGGGGGCGGCAACATGGGCGGCAGCAGCGGAGCCGGCGGAAGTAGCACCACGAGCGGTCCGCTCGAGTGCCTGGGCTGCATTGCCCAGAGTTGTCCCTTCCTCGTGGAGTGCCCGCAGGACCGCACTTGTTTCGAGCGACTGCTGTGCACCATCGACGAGTGTTTCCAGGGCGAACCGGGGATCGAGTGTCTGATTCAGTGCCATGACGGCGACGTGGTCGCCGCGCTCGAGCTTGCGGAGGCTCTGACCTGCGCGGTACAGACCTGCGGCGACCGCTGCAACTTCGAACAGTAGGGCCACCTGCCGCCCTGGAGTTCACGCCGGTCACGCTGGGGCCACGCGGCAAGCGACCGGGATCCGCACCCGAGAGCGGCTGAATTTTTGGCCAAGAATCCAGGAGGCAACGGGCTCCGGGGGCCGGCGCTAGCGAGCGGCGCCCGGGACCACTAGGCTTCGAAGAATGCGGACGCGAACGGCCCTGGTTGCTCTCCTCGTGGCCTTGGGCTCGACCTTGCCCGTCAGTCACGACAGCCACGCCCAGTTCAATCCCGAGGGGAGGCGCAAACCGCGACCCAAACCGCAAGCGCAACCAACGCCACGAGCGACGACTCCGCGAGCAGCGACTCCGCGAGCAGCGACTCCGAAACCCCCAGCCGCGGCCGACGACCCGGATGAGGCAGGCGGCCCGACCGATGCGTCTCAAGGACCTTCGAACGACGCTTTGATCGCACGCTACGCGGCGATCGTGATGAATCAGCCGGGGGCGCAGTTCCCGCTGCAGCGACTTGCGCAGCTCTACCGCGAGCGCGACGGCAACCTCGACCAGTTGGTGAAAGACTTCGAGACGCGCGCGGCGCAGGCCGGGTCGAGTCAGTGGAACGCGCTGGTCGCCCTTGGCGGCATTTACAAGCAAGACGGGCGGACCGCCGAGGCCATTGCCACCTACGAGAGGGCCATCACCCAGCAGCCAGGCAATCCTGCCGCGCTCACGGCGCTCGCGCACTTGTATCAAGAGAAGGGACAGCTCGAGCAGGCGCGGCAACGCTTCGACCAAGCCGTCAGCAAGCTAGCGGGCGCAGATCGCGAGCAAACGCTGCGCAGCTTGATGCAGCTGTCCCTCGACTTGAAGAAGTACGACGAGGCCAAACGCTATCACCAAGAGTTGGTACGCCTGGCGCAGGGCTCTTTCTTCGTGCGCGCAGAACTCGGGCGCGAGCTGCTCCTGCGCAACGACTACGAACGCGCCGTTCAGGAGTACGAGCAGGTGGTCAAGGCGGCTGCGGGCGACAACCGCGTGCTGGCTCCGGCGTTGCGCGATCTGGGCAAAGCGTACGCGGCGCTGGGCAAGCGCCCCGAGGCACTCAAACACTTGCGCAGAGCGCTCAGCATTGCGGGCGCACAGGCCGGCGTGCGCAGCGAGATCTACGAGATTATCGTCGAAGTTTATCGCAAGGACGAAAAGCTGAGCGAGCTGATCGCCGAGCTCGAAAAACAGCAGGCCAACGACTTCGAGCGCATGCGCCTGCTGGGTAGTCTCTATGAAGAGACGGGCAGAATGAAGCTGGCGCTGACCACGTACAAGCAGGCCCTCGCAAAGAATCCGAACGACGTGAGCACGCGCGTCAAGGTGGTCCAGTTGCTGCAGATTCAGGGCGAGTTGGACGCGGCCATCAAGGAATACGAAGCGCTGATCCGCGCCGCTCCGAGAAACCCCGACTTCGTGTTCCAGCTGGCCGAGGCTCTGATTCAGCAAGGCGACCGCGCGCGGGCCCTGGCCCAGTTGAAGAGGCTGGAAGCGCGCTCTCACGACGATGAAGAGATCCTGGCAGCGCTCGCCGATTTCTACGAACGCGTCGAGGAAGGCGAGCGGGCGCTCGCGCTCTTGAAGCGGCTGACCGAGGTGGGGTCGCGCGATCCGCGGCACGTCGTCGAGCTCGGCGATCGCTACTGGCAGCAAGGTCAAAAGGACAAGGCTCGGCAGACCTGGCTGCGGATCAAGGCGCTGGTTCCCGATCGTTCCCGCGCCCTGTTCACGCTGGGGGAGGTCTACCTCGAGCACGAGATGCCCGCCGAAGGACTGGAGGCGCTGCGCGAGGCCGTGCGCTTGAAGCCGAAGATGATGCGTTACCGTAAGGCCTACGCCCTCGCGCTCGAACGCACGGGCGCCTCGGCGGGCGATCGCGCCGACCGCTTCAAGCAGTACGACGAGGCGCGTGGCATCTGGGAGAAAGTGCTGCAAGAATCCGGAGACGATCCGCAGCTCGCCCGCGAGGCGCGCCAGCACATCGTGACCTTGTGGGGGCTCGCTGGACAGCTCGAACAGCGAGAACGTCCGCTCGCGATTCGCCTGAACGGCAACCCGCCGGACCTAGAGGCGGGGCGGCTACTCGCCGAAGTCCAGTTCCGGCTGCGCCAGTACGTGCGCGCCGAAAAGACCCTGCGCGAGATCGTGAAGCACGCGCCAGGCGACACCGTTTCGTTGCTGCGACTCGAACAAGTACTGGTTCAAGAGCGCAAGTTGGAAGGTGCGATCGAGGTGCTACAGCGCCTGACACGAGCAGAGCCCAAGCGGGCGCGCGAGTACTACCAGCGCATGGCCAAGTACGCGGCCGAGCTGTACAAGGACGACCGCGCCGTCGAGTACGCGGCACGCGCCGTCGAGCTGAGCCCAGACGACGCCGAAGGTCACCGGAAGCTCGGCGAGATGTACCGGCGACGACAAGACACCGAGCGAGCGATCGCCGCATTCCGTCAAGCCATCGCCAAGAACGACCGGCTGTTTGCGGTGTACTTTCAGCTCGCCGAGTTGCTCTTGAGTCAGGGGAAGGCCGACGAAGCGGACCAACTCTTACGGCGCGTGGTGCGTGCGGCACCCGACGAAGAGCTGGTCGCACAGGCTGCGCGCTTGAGCATGCAGGTGAACTTGGGTCGAGGCACGCTCGAGTCGCTCGAGAAAGAACTGTTGCCCGTGGCGCTGGGCAACCCCGGACGCCCGCTGTATCGACGCTTGCTCGTCGAGGTCTACGGAGCCATGGCGTTCCCCTTGGTGCACCAGGCCGAGAGCGGCACGAAGGAACAGGCCGAGCAGGCCAGGGCCGCGCTGCGCCGCATCGGCGAACGCGCGGTCAAGCCGCTGCTCGACGCGCTGAACGACGAGCGCGATGCACAGCAGCGCACCGCCATCGAGCTGTTGGCGCACATCCAGAACAAGGGGGCGGGGCCCGCGCTATTCGCGTACGCCACGGGCAACGGCGACCTCGAGATCCGAGTGCGCGCGATGCTCGCGGTCGGCGCGCTCTCCGACCCTGCGCTGCTCCCGCGCCTCGAGAACGTCTTGGTGCACGACGGAATCATCAAGAGCGACGAGTCGGATCCGGTGGCCGTCGCTGCGGCCTGGTCCGTCGCGCGCGTCGGCAACAAGAAGGCCATCCCCCTCTTGCGAAAGTTGCTGGACAGCGAGGCCCCCAGCCTGCGATCGCTGGGCGCGCTGGGCCTGGGCTTTCTGCATGCCGATGCGCACGCCAAGGCGCTCGAGGCCGTAGCCCGCTCACTCGACGCGGGTCCGGTGCCACGCGCTGCAGTCGCGTTCGCGCTGGGAGAGCTCGGCTACAAGCACGGCAGCGAGACCCTGGCACAGCTCGCCGAATCCGCCGACCCGCTGATTCGGGCGCAAGCGACGCTGGCTTTGGCGCGGCTCGGGGCGCCCTCGGCACCGAGCACGATCGCGCAGAACCTGGTCAGCACCGACCCCGAGCTGGCTCGCACCGCGGTATCGGCCGCGCTCGTCTACACCACCCGCCGCTACGAGCTCCGCGGCGATCCACTGGATACTTCGCAAGGCCAGGTCCAGGTCGAGAAGGTCTTGGAAAACCTGATGCCCACGGCGTATACCGCGACCGAAGAGGCCGAAGCATTGGTGAAGCTGCACGCACCCATCGCGGAGGCAGCAGTCACCGCAGCTCAGAGCTCGCCCGAGCGCGCGCGGGCCGTCCTCGACCTGCTCTCGACTCGTGATGGCCAGCCGGCGTTCGGCGCGCTCACCGCTCGGATCGACCAGGTCGGAGCCGGACCCAAGCAAGCGGCGCTCAAGGTCGCCGAAGCCATCGCATCGGATGCCGTCACTCCTTTCGTGATGTTGGCGCATCACCCGACGCCGGACGTGCGTGCGACGAGCGTGCGCTTTCTGGCGTTCCGCCCCGAGCCCGCCGCGACACGGGCCGTCGTCGACACCCTGATGGACCGTGACCCTTCGGTGCAGCGCGCAGCGCTCGAAGCAGTGGCGAGGGCGAAGAGCTCGGCACCGGCTGCCGCCGTGCGGCGCCTGTTGCTCGACAAGAGCAGTTGGGCCGTGCGCGCGCACGCCGCCCGCACGCTCGGCAGACTAGAGCCCCAGGGGCAAGGCAAAGCAACAGCCGAGGCCTTGACCGAGAGCGCAATCAACGACGACTACGCGCTGGTGCGCCAGGCGGCGCTGTCGGCCTTGCGCGAGGTCGATCCGGCCGCGGCACGTCGCGTCGCCGAGCAGCTGGCAAAGAAAGATCCCGAGCCAAAAGTTCGAGAATTGGCCGCGAGCGTGCTGGCAGGTGCCAGCCCGTGACGGCTCGTGCTAAGCGGCGCTTCGTGCCTCTAGCACGCACCCCTCGCATCGGACTCTCGTCGCTCGGCCTGTGTTTGCTCGCAGCCGCCTGCACCGATCTGTCCGACTATCAACTCGAGGCGGACGAAGCGTACTGCGGGGCGATGGTGAGCGCTCCCGTCTTCCATAGCGGCTTCGTCCCGGACGGAGCACCGCCCGCGCTACGGCTCCGCTTGCATCTGGACATCGATGCGCTCACGACGACCCCGGGCAGCGTCACCAGCGACGACAGCGAACACGGGCTCTGCAAAGATTCCGCCAAACCCCTGTTCGACGAAGCGCCGCTGCGCGCCATTCCCGAGGTCTTGCACGATCCGATCTCGACGCTCGAGTTCGGGCAGGGGCGCGTGCATACCTTCTTTGCTTACGTCGATTCCACCTGCCAGGGCACCATGTTGGCAGTGGTCTCATTGATGAAGAACAAGACGGTCGAGATGCGCCTGTTCAAGCCGGCAGCAGCATCCAGGGCCAACGCCCCCGCTGAAAAATCGTCAGGTTACGCACTGTTCTACCTGAAGCCCTTCGAGACCGACGGTTGTGGTTTCTGAAACAGCTGCTATAGGGCACCGACCATGAAGCGCGTGTTGGGCATCGAGACATCGTGCGATGAGACGGCAGCGGCCGTGGTCCACGGTCGGCACGTCGAGAGTGACGTGGTGCACAGTCAGGTCTCGCTGCACGCTCCCTACGGTGGCGTAGTCCCCGAACTTGCGTCGCGCGACCACCTGCGCAACATCCGGCCGGTCATCGAGGCAGCCCTGTCACGCGCCAATTGCACGCTCGACGCGATCGACGGCATCGCCGTGACCTGCCGACCGGGGCTCTCGGGCGCGCTGTTGGTCGGCATGCAGGCGGCACAAGGCTTGGCGTGGGCAGCGCAAAAGCCCATCGTCGGCGTCGACCATCTGATCGGGCATCTGCTCGCGGTGTTCCTCGAGTACGACACGCCCGGGACTCACGAACCGGCGTTTCCGTTCATCGGGCTTCTGGCCTCCGGGGGACACAGCGCGCTCTACAAGGTGTCCGGCCCGCTCGCGACCGATATCGAAGAGCTCGGCGCGACGCGTGACGACGCGGCGGGCGAAGCCTTCGACAAGGTGGCCAAGCTGTTGGGGCTCGGTTACCCGGGCGGCCCGATCATCGACAAGCTCGCCGCCCAGGGCGATCCCGATCGGGTGACCCTGTCCAAGCCGATGGCTCAGAAGAGCGAACTCGAATTCAGCTTCTCCGGGTTGAAGACCAACGTGCTGCGCTGGGTCACCAAACACGGCAGGCCCGGCGACGATCAGACGCTGCGCGACCTGTGTGCGTCGTTCCAACGCCGCGTGGTCGATTCGCTGCTCGACAAGGCGCTGATAGCCGCGCGCGACGAGGGCATCGGGCGCATCGTGATCGCGGGCGGCGTAGCAGCCAATCGCGAGCTCAGGACCCGGGGGGCGGAGCGCGCGGCGGCGCAGGGACTAGAGTTCATCATCCCCCCCTTTCGCGCGTGCACCGACAACGCGGCGATGATCGCCTATGCTGGCGCCATGCGGCTGGAACGCGGCGAGGACGACGCTGGCCGACTGGAAATGAGTCCCCACACGCTGCTCCCCACCGTCACCCGCAAGGGCAGCGGCCGCCGTCGCACCACGCCCAGCGCTCAATCCCCAGGGTAGCCAGCCGCCTTCGCCCCGCTGTCACCCGTCCGCGACGGAGGCGCTGTCACTCCCGCCTTGAGCGGGCCGATCGTGCGCGCCATTCGAATCGCATCGCTCAAGCGTTTCTGATGCGTATCGGCGAAGCCCATCTGGTAGTCGACGAGACCGCCGTTCTGTCCTACCACCACGACCAGCGGCACTGCCTGGAACGGATTGTACGAAGCCGAGAAGCGCGGATAGGCGAGCGCGCTCACCACCGGGAACTTCACGTCGTGTTCTTTCAGGTAGCCGGGCACGTGCGGCCAGGTTTCCGCATCGTCGACGCTGACCATGATGGTGGTGACAGGTCCGATCTCGTCGAACACACCCTTCAGCACCGGCAGCTTCATGTCGCAGACCTGGCACCAGGTAGCGAAAAAAACCACCACGAACGGCTCGTGACCCACCAAGTCCACTGACCTCAGCTGCTTGCCGTCGTGGCTTTCGACCGAAAACTCGGGCACGGGGCCGTTGTCCATACCCACGAAACGCAAGCCGTCCAAATCGAGCGATTCGCGCGGTGCGGTCGGTTCGTTGTAGAGGGTCGCAGGGCTCGTCAGGCTGAGCGCACGTTCGATCGACGCTTCGAGGTTCTGGTTCTTGCGGGCCGTGGGCGCCTCGATGGTTGGTGCGGCCGTGGATGCGCAGCCCGTGCTGCCGAAGATCAGCAGGGTGAGCGCGGAACGAAGTCTGGTCACCCTTTCAATATGTACTGGCAGGGTCCAGTACGCACGAGGCGCCCAGCTGTTTTGTAGTCAAACCTGAGTCGATTGACCGCTGCTTAACTCGAGCACGCGAGGGCCGTAGATTTGGAACTACTCTTCGGGTGCGCTGATCAGGAACTCCGCAAAGTCGTTGCGCAGCCGGACGCGGTAGGCAGGTACCTTGCCTCGGAACTGAAACGTGACCTGAGCACCGGCAGCCGTGTTGCTGGTCTTCACCTGTGCGATGCGCTCGTCGCGACGTTGGATCGCACGCCCCGACTCCATCACCTTTCTGCCGGGGACGACCACCGTGAAGCCAGAGTCGCTGATGCTGCCGCTGATCGAAGCGCCGGCAGCGTCGAGTCGGAGCTTGTGGATCGTGGGCAAGTGCATGCGCCCCCTGCCCCACGGTTTGACATCTGCAGGGTTCACTGCCGCCGCGCGCGGCGCTTCGTCGGGCCATTCAGCGTCGTCGACGGCGGCCGCGGCCGCGGCCTTCTCCGCCGCCTCCTCGTCGGCGGGGGCAAGCTCTGGATCGAGGGGCGCCGGTTCCATCGTTGCCATCGGCGTCGGCCCGAACAGCGGCACGTTGGCCACGATGCCCCCCGAGTCGTCCGTTGTTTTCGCGGCGGGCTTCAGAGCCGCGGGCTTTGCCGGCACGGCTGCGGGCTTGGCTGCCGAGGTGGCGGGCGCTACCGCAGCCAGCGGGGGCAACGCGGGCGTCGTGGACGGCCCGTCGACGTCCCGCAGCGCGTAGGCAGCGGTAGCACCGACCACGGCGAGCCCACCCGCAATGAACGCGATGCGCGACCCACGGCGTCGCGGCGTGACCGTCTCGGCGCTGCTGGCCGGAGCCGCTGCGGGTGCTGCCGCGCGTGGCGCTTGCGAGGCCGGGCGCTGCCCGCCCTGGGGGCGGAGCTTCTGAAACGTGCGCGGCCCCCCCGGGGGCATCGCCGTCTGGCGCTTGGCCGCTGTGGGGGTTTGTTTCCTCAGATCCAGCAACTGCTTGCCGGCTCCCTTGAACAAGGACCCCGCGTGAGCCGCCGCGGATTGGCCGAAGCGGGCCAGCACTCGACTCGTGGCTTTGGCCGCCTGCGCGGCGCCTTGTGCCGCCGTGCCCAGCCGATCCACGGCCAGGCGGGCCTGGTCGGCAGCCTTCTGCTCCGCCAGCATCTCGGCCTCTGCTTCGCGTGCAGCAGCCTCTTCGGGGTCGTCGCTGCCGACGACGGCGTCCTGCATCGCGGCCGGATCGTCTTCAGGATAGGGCGACGCCTCGGGCGCCTGATCGACGACGCTGGGTTCGGGTGTGGCGTCTTCTACGTGATCGTAGCGCAGCGCCACGACCAGCTCGGGAACTTGGGTCCGCGGATCGACGCGCACGTCG
The DNA here is from genome assembly GCA_025937785.1 of Polyangiaceae bacterium. Taxonomy (GTDB): domain Bacteria; phylum Myxococcota_A; class Polyangia; order Polyangiales; family Polyangiaceae; genus JAICQQ01. The sequence goes on along the minus strand of JAICQQ010000067.1, from coordinate 16,166 downwards.
ACAGCGTCGATCCGGGCGCTCAGTCGGGCGCCGACGCTGACGTCCTCGATCTCCAGATGCCGCCCGACCTGCAAGAACTGCAATTGAGAGCCTACCTTCACGCGACGGCGACCGGCGTCGCGCACGTTGGCCTTCATCGGCGAACCCAGTCCGTCGATGTGCAGGCGCACCTTGGCGCCCGATACACAGGCCTCGGGCGCGGAGGGGACCTGCTCGGGCGCAGCCGCCGCCTCCTCGACGTCTTCACTGGGCTCGGGCGGCGCCACGCCGCACAGGGCCCGCAGCGCATCCACGCTCTGGCTGTCCAAGGCGGTGAATTCAATGCCGAAGTCGCCGCCGGTGTCACCCTCGCGACGCCAGGCGACGATACCTTCGACCACGATTTCACGCCCTTGGTTCTCGAATCGACAAATCAGCGGATCGCCGACCTTCGGCACGTAGGTCGTCCTGACGTGCATGCCTCGGCCGCTCACGTCCAGGCTGCGGCCCTCGAAGGCGGGCACTCCCGGCTGGTTGCCGCAGATCTCCACCAGGGTAGCCACCGGAACCCGTTTGATTCCCTGAACTCTTCGCTCGTCGCAGTCCGTCATAGTGCCTCCCGATGAGCCCATCCAGCGAGCTCACCAAGCCAGGTTCGGCGAGTAGAGCGGATCGCGAAGTCTGGCCAAGTTTCGCGCGTTTCGGCCCAGAGTTGTCGGATGGGCCCAAGCTCGTCTATGACCGAGAGAAACCCGACCCCTGCCCCAGCGGAGAAACACCGGATTTCCTATGGCGCTCACCATCGTGGTGCGCTCCGGCGATAGCGAGTCGCCGCCCAAGATCACCTTCGACGCGCCCCGGGTGGTGATCGGGAGAGGTGAAGGCTGCGAGGTGCGCCTGCCGGACCCGAGCGTCAGCCATCGACATGCCTCGATTCGCCAGCGGGGCACGGATTACATCGTGGTGGACGAGGGCAGCACGAACGGCACGTTCGTAGGTCCAGTGTTGCTCTCGCCCCAGGCTTCGCGCGTGCTCAAGTCCGGCGACCGGATCCGCGTAGGTCGCGTCTGGCTCGAGGTGCTCTTGGAGCACGTGCCGCCCACGCAGCAGCCCCAACTCGCGACCAAGGAAATTGCGCTCGCCTTGGTCGCAGACGCCTTGAAGGCGCAGGGACAAGAGGCCGAGCTGGTACTGCAGGTCAGCGCCGGACCCGATGCCGGGCTGCACTTGGACATCGAAGGCTTCGGGAAACGCTACGTGGTCGGTCGCGGCCAAGCCGCAGATCTGCGTGTGACGGATGCCGACGCATCCCGACGTCACGTGGAGCTGGAGCGACAGGGCGACCAGCTCAGGGTGCGCGAGCTCGGCTCGAAGAACGGAACGCTGCTCGACGGGGAGCCGCTGACCCAGACCCCCATGGTCTGGAAGCCGGGTCAGCTATTGAGGCTCGGGACCAACTATCTCAGCTACACCGATCCGTTGAGCACGGCGCTCGAGGAACTCGAGGCCGCCGAGGACGAGCGACTGGATCCCACCGAGGAACTCGCAGCGCTCCAGGCTGACGCGACGCCGAACGAAGTCGACGCTCGCCCCGCGAGCGCGGCTGCACCGCGAGGCCCACTCGTCGAACAACCGCGCATCGCACACAGGCGAGGCAAGCACCGATTCATCAACGCTGACGCATTCGTAGCCGTGCTCGCGCTCTTCGTGCTGATCGTGAGCGTGCTCGGTCTCTACTGGCTTTTCAGCAGCGACTAGCGGGCTGCCGTGCTAGCATCGCGGCATGAGAGCGCCTCATTTCGTGGTCGACCCGCTGGACCCACGGGCGCCCTCTCGTGAAGTTTGGGAGCAACTGACGCCAGCCGAGCGCCGACACGTGCTCATGACATTGCCGTCCGAGTTTCCTCTCACGCTGCCCCCCGAAGGCGATCCGCACCGCGTTCCCAAGGAGCGAGCGCTCGCAACGTTGAGCGAGTTTTATCGAAGTCGGCACCAACGCGTGTACCTGTCGGCCGAGCTACCGATCTACTACCCCGATGAGCCCATGTTCGCGCCAGATCTGCTGGCAGTGCTGGACGTCGAAGTTCACGAGCGTCAGAGCTGGGTCGTGAGCCACGAGGGCAGAGGGCTGGACTTCGCCCTCGAAATCAACGTTTCGGGCAACAGAAAAAAAGACTTCGAAGACAATGTCATCCGCTATGCGCGGCTCGCCATACCCGAGTACTTTGCCTTCGACGTCCCGCGCAAGCGACTGCTGGGTTGGCGCTTACCCAGCAGCGAAGCCCGGAGCTACGAGCCGATCGTGCCGAAGGGCGGTCGCTGGCCCTCGCAGGTCCTCGATCTGGCCTTGGCGCTCGAAGGGGACCAACTCAGGTTCTTCCATGGCAACGCCCCGCTCCCCGACGCTCGTGAGCTGATCGCGCGGTTGTCGAACATGGTCGACGACGCCCTCCGTAAGGCCGAAGCAGAAGCGCTCAAGGCCGAAGCAGAAGCGCTCAAGGCCAAAGCCGAGGCCGGCCGAGCGGCGAAGCTAGCAGCGCGGCTTCGCGAGCTCGGCATCGATCCCGATCAGATCGTGTGACGACCGTCAAGTCACCCGAACGCGGCGCGCCCACGCCACGAAGTCTCGAAGGAAGCTTTCGAGGCGCTGCTGCACCTCGGGATCGCTAAGCTTCCCCTGACCGTCGAAGCGTTGCGCGGCGTTGGCTACCACCAGCTCGGGATAAGGGAATACCTGACTTGCCATGCCGAGCAGGACCTGCTTCAGCTGCCCCTGCGCGCGGGCCGTGCCCACCGCGCTACCCGACGCTCCGATCACAGCCACGGGTTTATCGCGGAACACCGAACGGTACGCAGGGCGTGATGCCCAGTCGATCGCATTCTTCAGCACCCCGGAGGGACCGAAGTTGTATTCGGGCGTGGCGATGAGCACGGCGTCGGCGGAGCTCAGCGCTGCTTTGAACTCGTCGACCGGCGCGAGCGCCTCCGGATCGGCAAGGTCGGCGTCGTAGAGCGGCAAGCGAATCGACGCGCGCGTCAGCTCCGCATCGTGCCGGCGGACGAGCGCTTCGGCAGCGTTCAGCAAAGCCGTGTTGGTCGAAGCCTGCCGGAGGCTGCCGGAAATCCCCAGTACTTGCAGGACTGCCACTAGGCCCCCAAGTCGAACAGAAGCAGCTCTGCGGCGCTTTTGCCGACGATGCTCAGCGTGGGTTCTTCTTCGAGCGCGGCTCCGTCACCGGCGTCGAGCTGGGTGCCATTGACTTCGATGACCCCCCGCACGACCTGGATCCATGCGCCGCGATTGGCCCCCAGTTCATAGCTGAGTGCCGCTCCCGGTTCGAGCGTCGCGGTGAACAAGCGGGCGTCCTGCTGCAACACTACCCTGCCGTCGCGTTCGTCGCCGCTGGCAAGCAGATACAGCTGATTGTGGCGCGCCGCCTCGTCGATCGTGCGCTGGTCGTAGGCCGGTGCGCTACCACGCCGGTTCGGTTGCACCCAGATCTGGAGGAACTTGAGCGCTTCGCCAGACGCGTTGTACTCGCTATGCATCACGCCCGTGCCTGCTCGCATGTACTGAATCTCACCGGGCTTCACGGTCGAGCCGTTGCGCATCGAGTCCTTGTGTTCGAGGGCTCCGGCGGTGACGTATGAAATGATCTCCATGTCCCGATGACTGTGGGGAGGAAACCCGCCGCCGGGTTGAACGGTGTCCTCGTTGATGACCCGCAGGCTGCGGAACCCCATGAAGCGCGGATCGTAGTAGGAGCCGAAGCTGAACGAGTGCGAACTCTTCAGCCAGTCCAACTCGAACGCGCCACGCTCGTGACTCTTGCGAACTTCCAACATGGTCTCTCCTTTGGGGAAACTGGGAACAACGGCAAGGTAAGTCGTCCAACTAGACGCACAACGCATATCGATGGCATGATTGCTATGCGTAATACGCATGTACGGGTTCTTTGGAATCCAGCGTCGGACCATAAAAAGTGAGTGAAACCGCGACGATAGAACAGCTACGCGCCTTCGTAGCGGTGAGCGACTCAGGGAGCTTTTCTGCAGCAGGGCGAAAGCTGGGGCGAGCGCAGTCGAACATCAGCCGCAGCGTCGGCCTGCTGGAGCGCGAGTGGGGCCTCGTGTTGTTCGATCGCGGCGGGCGGGCTGCCGAGCTCACGCCGGGGGGCGCGGCGATGCTCAGCGAAGCCCGGACGTTGGTGGAACGCTTCGATGGGTTGGCGGGGCGGGCTCAGCGATGGGCCGACACTGACGAGCACGAAGTCTCGCTGGTCGTCGACGGCATCTTTCCGGTACACGCCCTGGTCACCCTCAGCGACGGGTTTCAGCGCGCGTTCCCCGAAGTCAGCTTGAAACTCCGCACCGAGAATCTCGGCGCCGTGGTTGCCGCCGTGGCTGACCGTAGTGCGATGATTGGTGTGTCGAGCCCTGTCGCAGAGCGGGTCCCTGGCCTGCGACGCAGACACATCGGAGAAGTGCGGCTCGTCACCGTGTGCGCGCCGACGCATCCGCTCGCCGAGCTTTCGGGCCGCTTGCCGATCGAAACATTGCAAACTCAGGTGCAGATCGTGCTCAGCGACAGGAGCACGCTGACGCGGGGGGTCGAGCTCGCCGTGCTCGGCAATCGCACGCTCACGGTCGCCGACCTGGGCACCAAACTGGCGCTCATCAGCGCGGGGATCGGCTGGGGCAACCTCCCCGAGCACATGGTAGTCGACGCCCTCTCGCAGAACACGCTCACGCTGCTAGCGCCGGAACCCTGGGGGCCGAACGAGCACATCCTCGGTCTGACACGGGTGGTCCGCGCGGAATTCGCGCCCGGCCCGGCGTCGAGCTGGGTGCTGGACGAACTCGAGCGCGTCTGCGGCACGCCGCAGCAGCGCTAGGAGGGAAGCTGGGCGCTCTTCATGGTGGCGTTGAGCACCCGGGCCGGCTCCAGACCATCGGCGCCGTTCTGCGCACCACTCTCGAGGGTGTCACGCACGGACAGCAATCGCCCGGCCCGCTGCCGCGAGATACCGATGCTTTTTGCGGCTGCGGATACGTTACCGCCGTTGCGCCGCAACTCCATCAGCAGGCGTTCCAGTTCGTCCTTGTGCCGCTGAAACCAGGCAGCGCGGCGCGCCCCGAGCAGATCTCTGGCCTGCGAGCTCGGCACCGGCTGCGACATGCCAGACTCAGGCGTAGACGCTGGCGGAGGAGTCGTCGCCCGGCGCATCGTACCGGTGTCACCGTACACCCGCTGCAGCAGCCGATCGAGGTCGTCGAAGTTGAGCTTGACGCCGCCGATCGTCGCCAGCGAAGCCTGGCTCGCAACCTGAGCAAGCTGCCGCGTGTTCAGCGGCCAATTTTCGAGACACAGCGCTTCGCAGAAGCCGGCGGTGATCGAGCGCGGGTCGCCTCCGGCAGCCACGAACAAGCGATTGAAGAGCACCGGGATCTCTTCGCGCCGTTCGCAGAGCGGTCTGAGTCGGATCGTGCCCCCAGCGAGGCGTGCGAGTAGATCAGGACGGAACCTCCCCGCCTCGACCAGCTCGAGCAGCGGGTGCTGGCTCGCGGCGACCAGCCGAAAGTCGACGAAGCGCGGCGCGGTCTCTCCCACCCGGGTCACTGCGGACTCTTCCAAGGCGCGCAGCAATTTGGCTTGCAGCACTGGTTGCAGATCGACGATCTCGTCCAACAGCAAGGTACCACGATGTGCCGCCTCGAACATGCCTTGCGTCGAACGAAGGGCACCCGTGAACGCCCCCTTGGCTTGCCCGAACAGCTGGGCCTCGGCCAAGCTCTCGGGCAGCGCGGCGCAGTTCAAACCGACGAACTCCCCGGGGCGCCCGCTGAGCACGTGAAGCGCCTTTGCGTACACTTCCTTCCCAGTGCCCGTGGCGCCTTCGAGCACGATCGGCCAAGCCGTGCGCGCCAGCTCTTCGAGGCGCGCCCAGCCTCCGCGCCCTCGCGGGCCCACGACCACACCTGGCAGAGGTTCTTGGAAAAGTGGTCCCGACGCATGCGTGAACTCCGAGCTCACGATGACGCCCACGTGATCGCCCACGCGCAGGACGTCATTGTCCGAAAGCGAAACCTTGTCGGCGGCGCGCCCGTTGTGCGACGTGCCGTTCGTGCTGCCCATGTCGGCGAGAATATAGAGCGGACCCGAGCGGCGGATCTGGGCATGCATGCGGGAGACCCGCTCGCCCACCAGACGCACTGCGCATTCGGCGCCGCGACCGAGCGTCACCAGGGGCTGGTCCAGCGGTGTGATCGACACCCGCGGATGCACCCAAAGGATGCTCAGCTGGGGCGCGTCTTCAGCGACGTCCTTGCGAGAGTCGGGTCGGGTATCGCTCAGGTCCATCGGCACCAGAAACCTATCACTGAGCGTTTGCATGGCGACCCCATTTCTGAGCAGTTAGGGCGTGGCAACACCCGATACCGAGCTGGTTCCAACCGAGACAGGAGAACATTCGGGCAAGCTGCCAAGCACTATCTATGCCGCGGGGTTCGCGTGGGATTCGCCGCATTGGCTCAGCTTGAGTTGCCGCGCATCTGCTAAGCCCGAAGACGTTCGCGGCAACGGCGGGGCGAAACCTTCGCCCATCGACCGAATACGTCGTTTAAATAATGATCTTTACTAACTAACGTGGTCGAGTTGCCCGAGTTTGACCGGGTCCGCTCTTCGCTGACCGGCACCGAAACCGGGAGCTGCTACGTAACATCATGGAATTTATGGATTTATTCTGGTAGTCGGGCGGCTGTTGTGGCGCGGCAGTGCTGCCCGAGTTCCCCCCGCCCGCGCCAATGAGCCGCGACCAGGCGAGCACGGGCTGCTCGAGTTGCCCGAGTTCCTGCGATCTCGGGCACCGCCCGGGGGAGGCTTTAGAACGCGCCGCTGCGGCGGGCCATCAGGGTCAATGCCATGCTCAGGACCACGAGGATCACGAACAGCACGACACTCAGCCAATGCCGGCGTCGCTGCAGGTACGCGGTCAACGGATCGCGCTCGCGCGAGGCACGGACACTGAGGCGGGTGGGCTCCTCCGTCGAAGCACCACGTACCCCCGACGTTTCGGTGCGGGCGCGCAGGTACAACTCCGAGGCATCGTCGTCTTGGACGATCACGCTCGGTTCCCGCGGACGTTGTTTCGAGGCGATGTAGAGGGCCGTCGCGTCCTCGTCGAGCGCCGGCTTGGACACGTTGGAGGCCCATACCGTCGTGGCGTCATCGTCGGGCCCCTCCACGGGCGGCTTGAACACGAGCGTGGCCGAGTCAGCGTCCGACTCCACCGCCGTGCTGGGGTTCGCGAAGCTCGGCAGCTTCAACGCCGGCAGGGCTGGAACGGTTGCGGCGCGGGTGGGATGCGTCCCGCTGCCGGCGGGCGCGCTGGGTCGCACCGTCTCCATGTCGCGGGAGCGGCCCAAACCCGAAGCCCGGTGAAACCGGGTGGCGTCGTTGTCGCCGCCGACCGCCGAGGCCTGTTCGACCAGACCCAGCTTGAGGCGGCGCAGCTCCAGGGTGCCGTGCAGCGCCCGACCGAAAACGCCACGCACGTCGTCGGTCGATGCGTTCAACCCTGACGAAAGGTTGGACAAGGCATGTGCGAGATCAGTGGCACTGGCGAACGCATCCTGACCGTCATGCTCGAGGGCGCGTGCGACCACCTGGGTCAGCGCCTTACCCACCTGATTCGGCAGCCCGAAGAAGTCATGCTTCGCGGGACGGCTGGCGAGAGCCTCGAACAGCATCTGTCCGATCGCGAGCACGTCTGCGCGGCCCTGCGCTTCGTCGGACTCCAGACATGACTGCGCTCGCATCACCGACAGCGCCGGATCACCGAGCGCCTCGAAAACTCCAAGCTCCGTGATGAAGACTTCGCCAAACTCGGCAACCCAGATGGTGTCCGGAAAGATGCAGCGCTCCACGCGCCGACCGTAGATCCCGTGGAGCAGGCGCCGCCCCGAGTGCGCCGCGAGCAGCGCGTCACGCAGGATGCGCACCAGTACCGCCACGTCCGTGGGAGTCGACAACTCCAACTTGGACCGCAGCTCGACGAAACAGCCACCTGCAATGTATTCGCTGGCGAGGTAGTCTTGCGAGCCAATCTTGAAGCAGCCCAAGAGCTTGAGCAGCTTTGGATGCGAGATGTGGCGCACGCGATCGACGAGCGTCTTCGCGCGCAGGCCGTGTTCGGCGCTCAGCGGCCGCAGCGTCACCAGGCGACCAGCGTGTTTGCCGCGCAGGAGACGGCCGAGGTGTACGGGACCCGTCGAGCCGGCATACAGCTCGAACAACAGCTCGCAGGCTTCGCCTTGTTCCGAGTTGGCCGCGTGTCGTTGTTCGGGAGTCACGGTCGGACCTCGAGCTATTCGCTACTCGTCGCCTCGCACAGCGTGACCCCCATCGCGTGCTCGCAGTGTTCTTCGGGATCTAGCATCGCCGCCGAGGTCACGTGAAACAAGCGGCACTCGACGTGGTTGCCGTCCGCGATCAATGGATTCGAAACCGCGTAACCCTCGTCAGAGCTCGGCAGCGCTTCGCAAGCCTCGACGCAAGCTTCGCTGGAGTCGAACTTGTAAACGCCGACGTCGCTACCAGTGCAAACGTGCATCATCAACGAGCAGTAGCCCTCGCAGTTCGAGCCGCAGTACCCAGCCCCGCCCGGACCGGCTCGGCGACAGTAAGCGTCGAGCTCCGTACCACTGCCGTAGCGCGCGTCGCCGACGTACTTCGCGCGGCACGCGACGGTGTTCTCGTTGATCTTTCCAAGCTCACCTTCGGGCAGCATCTTGCAGATCTTCATGCACTGCGCCTGATCCCGATACTGTAGCTGCGACCCAGTGCACGACTCCATGATGTCGTGGCAGTAGTCCTCGCAGAGGCTGGGCTCGGGCCCGCCGGTAGTCGTGTTGGCAGTGCCGGTGCCCCCGCTCGCCGAAGCTGCCGAGTTCTCGGGCTCGGATCCGGCGCCGGCCTCACCCTGCGAGCCTCCGCTCCCGCCGCCAGTGGTCGAAGTCATGGCTCCGCTCGCGCTCGAGTTACCTGAGGTCTCGGTCGAGGGGGCCGCGCTGCTTCCACCCGAAGACGTATTCGTGGACGCGCCTTCGAGGTTGCCCTTGGCGTCCAGTGCCGGATCCACAGAGGCCTCTTCGATACCGAGCAGCTGGGTACAGCCCCAGCAGATCGTGAGCAGCGGAGCGAAGCTGAACGCGCGGCGCAGGAGGGGCGACATCAAAAGGCTCCTTGCAACGACACGCTGCCCCCGCGCGGCCCGGCGTCCGCCAGCACCCGCACTCGGGGCGTGGCGCTTTCCTGGGTCGCACTCGAAGGCGCAGTCAGCACCAAGACCAAGCCAGTGATCAAGAGACCGCCGCCGACGCCGCTGGCGATGGTAGCGTAGGTGCCATACTTCGCCGCGTCGTCGCGCAGGTCCTTACCCGCGGTGGTGCACGCATTTGGGTCGTCCGCCGCGCACAGGTTCAGCGAGTCTTGGTTCAGCGCGTACGCGCGATAACCGAGCACCCCTGCTGCCGCCAAACTAGCCAGCCCCACCCCGCCAGCGACGTAGCCCCAGGTGGCCCGGGAGGATGCTGGCGGCGCCTCTTGCGCGGGCGGCGGCTCGGATGCGTTCGTCAAGGAGACGGGCGCTGCCGTCGGCGCTTCGGGCGATCGCTCGAGAACGGGGATCCTCACGCTCGTGTCCGCGGGTCCGACCGGGACCTCGACCTCGGTGGACCACGGCTCGTAGCCCGGCGCGCTCACCTGAATCTGCACCGTCCCAGGATCGAAGGGCAGCGCCGTGCCCCACGACGGCTCGGGGATGTCCGCCTTGTTCACCGCGATCTTGAGGCTCTCGATCGCGCCAGGCTCTTCGATCTGCAGCCGCACGGTCGAGAGCCTTTGCTTCAGCTCCGCCGCGCGCGTGCCAGCAATCTCTGCACGATCGCTCTGCTGCGCGCGCGTGGCCACGGTCTCGGCCTCGACGAACAGCGCCCAGGCGCTGGCGGATTTACCTACGCGGTCATAGCAATCGGCCAAGCGCAGCAGCGTACCTATCGCGGGATCTAGCTCGTGGCTGGCCTGGTACTTCGCGCACGCGTCCTCGAGCCTGTTCTGCGCCATCATGTCGACAGCCTCTTGGAACAACGCTTCGGCGGCTGCCTTCTCGCTCGGCGTCTGAGCCCACGCGGCCGGCGCGTGGAGCCCGAACGCGATCGCTAGCACGAGCACGGAGCGCGGAGCGGTCCCGAGGCGGGTCATAGCTCCACGACGCTCCAGTCAGTCGTTGCTATGCCCTGCAGGGTTCCGCTGCGAGGGTCGAGGTCGCTCGTGTAGAGCGGGGCGCCCTTGTATGCGACTTGAAGGTCGCCCGAATCCTCGCGTACGAACAGCGTGATGTCGCTGGGATCGATGGGGACCGCCAAACGCAGCGAGTTGACCATGAATGGCTGGTAGTCGTTCAAACAGGCGCCGAAACAGGCGCTCTCGGGAAGGGCGTCGGGGGTACCGAGCACGTCGCCGGCGTAAGCGTACAGCGTGCGGCCATTCTCGGTTGCCAGGTACTTGATGCCACCGTCCTCTTCGGAGGCGCGCATGACGGTCACGTTCGGCAGATCGGTTTCGGCGGCAAACCAGGTACCGCGCCCGTGTCCGACGAGGTCTCCGGGTTCCAAGTCCTTCTTGTAGGTGTAGAGCGGCCAGCCCATGTAGGTGGATTGCTGGATACCATCGCTGCGCAAGAAGGTAGCAAAGGCTGCATCGGGCAAGCCCTCGCCAAGCCTGCGTGCCCCTGCATCGAAGACCGGCCACGCGAGCAGGCAATCGTCCAGGCAGTTACTGATCGGGGGGTTCTCGCAGTCGCCCGGATAGTCCGCGCCGTAGATGTAAAGCGAGTTCCCCGCGCCATCCACCAAGTACGTTCCGATGAAGTTGTGGTCGCCGATTTGAACGTCCACCGCGCCGGCACCACCCTCACCGCCGCCTCCTTGTTCGACGGGGTCGGTGTGGAAGGTGCACTCGTCCACGTTGACGGGCGTACCGCCAGTGCCGCCGCCGCCGGTCGTGGTAACGGTGCTGGTGGTGGTGTCGCCGCTGCTACTCGAACCGCCGTTGGCACCGCTGTTCGCCGTCGACCCGCCGCTGCCGCTGGTTTCCGTGCTGACCCCGTCCGTCGAGCTCGTCGACGTCGCGTCGCCGTCGCCGGATGTCTCGGCACCGGCCTCACCGGCGCCACCCGTTCGAGTCCCGCCGCTGCCACCAGCGCCCGCGCTGGTGCTCGTCGAATCGCCGTCAGTGTCACCCTCGCGGTCCAGACCGCCTGAGTTCGACTGGCAGGCTGCGGCCAGCGCCACGCCCCCGAACAGCACCACTGGCCATCCTTGCAGCTTACGGAACGTCGCATACAGCGCCGGAACAGTTCTCATGGTCCCTCCTTTGAGCCGGCGACGAGGCGTCGCAGGTGATGTCGTGAGCCGTGGAGTCATTGCCTGGCCCCAAAAGAATCCGGATCCCACGCGTTGGTCTTCGGCTTGGCCGCCTCGCGTGGGCGTGGAGCTTCGGGCGCGGACTCGGCCGGCGCAGGCGCCTGAGGCTCACTGGCAGCCGCGGCCTTGGCCGGTATCCTGGGCGCCACGGCAGCCACGCGCGCGGCACGCGGCGCCCGCCTTTTCTGCACGGGCTCGGCGCTCGCCGAGCCTTCGGGAGCTGCGCTCTCGTCTTCCTCGATGGACGCCGCAGCTGCGACCGTGCCGGCGGCAGCGGCAGGTGCTGGCTGGGGTTCGGCCGCAACGAGCTCGCGCGGGGTGACGGACGCACCCGCCGAGGCGGGATGCGAGGTTGCCGGCGTCGCGGGCCCCCCCCCCAGCGTCAGTCCCAGAACTCCACCGCAGACCACCGCTCCCGCGGCGATCCACCAGACCTTGCTGCGGCTCGGTGCCACGGGCGTGGGCGACGCCAGCTGACCCGGCGCGCCGCCCACTACGAGCGGCGATTGCTGGGTGATGTGCGAACCGTCGATCGCCAAAGCCGAAAGCGAGCTCGGGCTCGTTTGCTCGAGGGAGGCCCCGCTCTTGATGCGGAGACGGTCGAGCATGTCGCCCGCCTCACGGATGCGCTGGTGGCGTTCGCTGCCGCTCGAACCCGACACCTTCGCGATGAACTCCGCCACCTTGACGTCGAAGCTACGCTCGAGGGCCTCGGGCACGGCTCGCTCGAGCGCCTGCAGCATCGCGTGCGCCGTCGCGAAGCGTTCGCCCGGGTCCTTCTTGAGCGACTTGAGCACGACCTCTTCCAGTGCGCTCGGGTAATCTTCGACGTGAGCCGAAGGGGGAGGCACCGAACCGCGAGTGGTGATGTTCCTGAGCGTTGCACTCGGATGCTCGCCGCGAAACGGGTGACGCCCGGTCGTCATCGCATACAGCAGCGTACCCATCGAGAAGATGTCCGCGCGCCGGTCCACCCCGTCGGATCCGCGCAACTGCTCCGGCGCCATGTAAGCGAGCTTGCCCTTCACCTCACCTGCCTCGGTGAGCGTGGAAGCCCCCGCGGTCGCCTTCGCGATCCCGAAGTCGACCACCTTGACCGTACCCGAAAAGCTCACGAGCACGTTCTGCGGCGAGATGTCTCGATGCACGACGCCGAGCGGCGCGCCGTTCTCGTCGGTGAGCTCGTGCGCCGCGTGCAGCCCTTTGCAGGCTTGCCCCACCAGGTTGACCGCGATCGACAGCGGAACACCACCGTGCGCGCTCGCGTCCGTCAACAGCGCGCTGAGTGACTGACCGTCGACCCACTCGAGCACGAGGTAGAGCCCCCCTGCGTGCTCGCCCAGCTCGAGCGTGTGGACCACGTTCGGGTGCTGGATCCGTGAGGCGAGCTCCGCCTCAGCCAGGAACATCTGTTCCATGCGAGCGTCATCGATCGCGCCCCGCAGAATCGTCTTGATCGCCACCAGCTTGCGGAAGCCGCGTGACCCATGTAGACGCGCCGCCCACACCTCAGCCATGCCGCCGCGCGCAACCGGGAGCAACAGCTCGTAGCGACCGAGGACTTGACCTTGGCTGAAATGCATCATGAACCAACCAACTTAGCCGCGCCAAAAGGGCTACGGCTGTGCCCGCTCGAAATAGTTTGGGTGCTCATGATAACGGAGCGAGCTTCTCACCACTTAACCGTTAGACAGGTGTGTGCTGAATTCGTCGGGGAATCTGCAATCATTTTGGTCGCACAACCTCTGCCTCATGTGTGATGTCGATGCGGCTCCGTGAGCACCCAAGCCAACAAGTGTCCGCTAAGCTATGCGAGCGTCTACGCCGCGGCGCGGCGCTCGTGCGGGCGGGTACCTTGGTGAAAACCGCCAGATCGCGCGCGTCTTGGTGAAACCCGCCAGGGGTCTCGACGACTGCGCGAATCGCGCGGCTTTCGGCAGCAACTAACCGTGATCTGCGCTTCCGCCGATCGGGTGATTCGGTCCATGTGCGCCAGGAGGTCGCGGCTTGTTGTTCAAGAAGTCATCCATGATGAGCTTGCGATGCGGCAAGAACACGTTGAGCAATCCATCGGAGATCACGAAGCGTTCGACGCCATCGACGATCTCCGTCTGGCGCTCGGTGACGTGCATGAAGCGAGGCTGCGCGTCGGGCCACACGAGTCCGCCGCCGAGATTCGCCAACGCGCTCAACCGGTGACAACCAGCGCAGCTCGTCGTTTGTGCGCGGCGGACGATCTCGTTCACGCTGAGCGAACTGCCGAGAAGCGCCAGTTCTGCCGCGATCGCCGAGCGCAACTCGCTCGGCCCGGTGCCGAGCCGGTCTAGATACTGCATTTCTGCGGCAAATGGCCCGGATGACTGGCTTTGCGCCGAGTTGAACATATCGGGCACGGTCATGCTGATCTTGTTCAAATCGTTGCTGGCCAAACTCGCGACTTGCGTCGGAAAGTAGGCGCGGAAGTCATCAGCCAACGGATGTGTCGACTCCGGATCGAACAGACCGCCGAAAGCGTTGGTCTTGTTGGTGACCGGCACGAGCCTGAGTGCGCTGCAGCTGGCGCCCGAGCATTGGCGCAAGAGCTTGAACTCGCGCATCGACCAGCCGCTATCGGTGTTCACCAATTGATTGGTTCGCACTTGACCCAGCGACTCTGGATTGTCGCCCAGGTGGGCCACCGAAATCACCGGTGGCACCGTACCTTGCCCATCGAAATAGAAGTCTTCGAGCTTGTCGGCACGCTTTTGGAGGTTGGCCAGGTCGCTCAGCCCCGCCCAAACATTGACGATTTTCTTGCAGCCCTTGAGGCCCTGCAACGGCGACGGATTGGCCATGTTCATTTCGAAAATGATGCTGTTCCGGTCGCCGTTGTCCGTGACACCGGAGGCTTTGGCGAACACGATGCGATGCTCTCCACAATGAGCCCCATTCTCCGGTGCTTGATCGAAGCGGTTGAACAGCGCGATGGGGATGTATGCACAGAGGCTATCGGGTGCGAACGGATCGCACGCGGCTTGCCCGCCCTCGGACGGTGCTGGCCGGCACAAGTATGGATAACCGTTGAGCACGGGCCCCACCCCTGGCTCCACCTGGTCGTCGCAGTGAGCGCCCTGCCCGAGCCCCGGGCCCGGGTTTTGCGTATCCCACCACTGCTGAAATAGAGCGAGCGGCGTGAGCCCGGGTACACCACTCTGGTCCACCAGTTGCTGCATCACGCGCTCGAACGAGAACCGCTCCAGAATCGGCTTCTCCGTTACCACGAGCGAACGCCGCACGTCGACGTTGTAGACCTTCGCTATTTGCGCTGATTGGTCGAGCTCACCAATGCTCTCGGTCGACTCCTCGGGCGGCTCCGCACCACATGCCACACACGCTCCACCTACACAGACTCCGACGACCCACGCATGCGTCGTCAAGCGGCTCTGTAAAGCAATATCCAAACCGTCTGTTTTTCTAGACATTCAGTCCTCCTGCTTCTAACTTTGCGCTAACCTCGGTCGGGTAACGCGAAGAGCCAGCTACGGCTAAGGCACTCGGAGGCTTAACCGATCGGGACGAGCTGCGTGCTTCGCGCGCCCGCTCATTGCTCGACAGAAAAGTTGCGCACGAGCCTGGCGAGTTTCGCCATACCCATTGGCAAGAGGTCTACTGGCGGTCGTCGCCTGCGCACCGAAAGCGGACGACCATCGAGCGGAAGCCGAGCGCCTCGAATGCGGCATGCGCCGCGTGGTTGAAGGACCACGACGTGAGTTCCACGTCCTCGATCCCAAGCGAGCGCGCCTCAGCGAGCACGCGCTCGACCAACGCCCGGGCAACACCACGCTGACGATGCAACGGCGAGACCGCGATCTCTTCGATGGCGTAGAAGCGTCGAGCCAAACAGCGCGCATCGGCAGCTCGCTCGGAAAGCCCAGCTAACGCGTACCCCAGCGGCAGCTCGCCCAACCACGCTATGAACACCCGCACGTTCGAACGCCGGAGCCTCGACCCGAACTCCTCGCTGATGGCCCCAGGCTCGAACGGCTTGAAATACTCCGGATGCGCCTCCACGTGCAGGTCGTGCACGAAGCGACTGAGCTCGGTCAGCACGCTCACGTCTCGCTCTTGGGCTTTGGTGATGGTGATGGTGATACTCGACATAGTGAACCGCCCGCCAACGCTCGTCCCAGTGGCTCACCGGGCGAAATCAGCGGCGCCCGTACCTTAGCGCCTATCCTCGGATCTCGTGCGAGAACTTCCGGGCCTCGCGAGCTTCCACCCTTATTCGAGGATGAGCAGCCGCTCGAAGCCGCGACCCCGCGTGCCGTAGGCACCGACCGAAGCCCCGTGGCCCGTACTCGCCACCTCATACTGACGAGCCACGCGGCCCGTACTCGCCGCCTCATACTGACGAGCCATGCGGCCCGTACTCGCCGCCCGATACTGACGAGCCACGCGGCCCGTACTCACCTACCAGCTCGCGCCATGCGGCCCGTACTCACCTACCAGCTCGCGCCATGCGGCCCGTACTCGCCGCCCGATACTGACGAGCCATGCGGCCCGTACTCACCTACCAGCTCGCGCCACGCGGCCCTACTCACCTACCAGCTCGCGCCACGCGGCCCTACTCACCTACCAGCTCGCGCCACGCGGCCCTACTCACCTACCAGCTCGCGCCATGCAGCCCTACTCGCCGCCCGATACTGACTCTTATGTCCCTGGTG
>JAICQQ010000138.1 GCA_025937785.1 Polyangiaceae bacterium | reverse complement strand
TACGAAGAGCGGGTTGATGCTGGCCTACGAAGACACCTGGTACTACTTGTGGCGCGAACGCCGCTTGCCGACGAACGTCGATCCCTTCGACTCGCGGCTCGAAGAACCGGTTGAACGCGAGCGGCTGGCTCGCATCTTCCGACAGGGGCTCGACGCGAAGGTGGGTTGGGTGCTGCCGCTGGCCCACATGGGCACGCATTGGGTCTCGGGCGCTTGGTTCATGCGCGAGGAACGCTGCTATCTGATGCCGGGGGACTCGCCCATGGGGTTCCGGTTACCGCTGGACTCACAGCCTTGGATGGCGCGCCTCGACTACGACGGCGGCCATCCCCCCGATCCCACGGTGGAATACCCGCCGCTCCCCAAAGAGTTCGTGTTCCCGATCGGCGCCAGCAATGCAGCAGCGAGCGCACCGCTGCGGCGGCAGCGACGCTTTCCGAGGCCGGGCGGTGAAAGCGCCAAGAGCGCCGGTGACGAGACGGCCGAGCGGGAGCGCGAACGCGAACGCGAACGTCACCACGCCTCCGGCGAGGGCACGCCCGCAGAGCCGTTCATAGCGCCATTACCTTGGGAATCCGCCACCGGCCTCACTCGCACAGCGCTGTGTGTCGAGCCACGTGAAGGCATCCTGCGTGTGTTCCTGCCACCGCTCAGCACCACCGACGCATTCGTCGAACTCATCGCAGCCATCGAGGTTACCGCCAAACAGCTCGCATTACCGGTCCAGATCGAAGGCTATCCGCCACCCCACGATCCGCGCTTGGGGGTGTTCAAGGTGACGCCGGACCCCGGCGTGCTCGAGGTGAACCTGCCTTACGTGCACACGTGGGACGAGCTCGTGACGCAAACCGATCAGCTCTACGAAACAGCCAAACGCGAGCACCTGGCGGCAGAAAAATTCGAGCTAGACGGTCTGCACATCGGTTCGGGCGGTGGCAACCATTTGGTGATCGGCGGCGCCCACCCACTCGACAGTCCATTTTTGAGAAGGCCGGACGTGCTCGGCAGCCTGCTCCGCTTCTGGCACAATCATCCCGCGCTTTCTTATCTGTTTTCCGGGCGGTTCATCGGTCCGACCTCCCAGGCCCCGCGCGTCGATGAGGCCCGCAACGAAAGCGTCTACGATCTCGAAATCGCGCTCGCGCAACTGCCCAAAGCGGGACAGAGCGTCCAGCCGTGGTTGGTCGATCGCATCCTCAGGAACCTGTTGGTCGACGTGACGGGCAACACTCATCGCACCGAGTTTTGCATCGACAAACTGTATTCTCCCGACGGCGTCACCGGCCGCTTGGGGCTCGTCGAGTTGCGCTCGTTCGAAATGCCGCCCCACCAGCGCATGGCCAACGTGCAGCAATTGTTGCTGCGCGCGCTGATCGCGCTATTTTGGCATGAAAGCTACAGCACACCGCTGGTCCGCTGGGGAACATCGCTTCACGATCGCTACCTGCTACCCCACTTCGTGAAGCAAGATCTCGACGACGTGCTCCTGTACCTGCAGGACCGCGGCATAGCGATGGAACACTCGTGGTTCGAGCCGCACTACCAGTTCCGCTTCCCGTTCTATGGGCAGGTGGAGAAGGACGGCGTGGTCCTCGAGTTGCGCGGGGCACTCGAGCCCTGGCACGTGCTCGGAGAAGAATCGATCCTCGGCAGCGGGCAGGCTCGCTTCGTCGATTCGTCCCTCGAGAAGCTTCAGGTCAAAGTGAAGGGGATGCTGCTGGAGCGCTACAGCGTGTGCGTGAATCAGGTGCGGCTCCCGCTTCACCCCACCGGGGTGCGAGAAGAAGCGGTGTGTGGCGTGCGTTATCGCGCCTGGCAGCCGCCATCGTGCTTGCATCCGAACATCGGGATCCACAGCCCGCTCAGGTTCGACATCTACGACACCTGGAACCAGCGACCGGTGACCGGGTGCACCTACCACGTCGTGCACCCAGGCGGACGAGCCAACGACGATCGACCCGTGAACGCGGTGGCCGCGGAGAGCCGGCGCATCGCCCGCTTCGAACACGCAGGTCATTCTCCCTTCAGCTACCGCGCGATCGAGTTGCCAACCCCGCCAGAGTTCCCTCTGACGTTGGACCTGCGGCGGCTCGTGACCATCTGACGAAACGCGCCCGGAAAGCCTTGCTTTTCGTTCAGTAGCCAGTTGTACAGCGGCTGAAGAACTGTCAAAGTGCCAAGCCACTTCGGGTTTTCTTCGGCCCGGGGGGGGCTTAGGTCGCATGGTCGTCATCAATCCCTCTCTCGCTCCGCCGACAGGCCCCGCAGCGTCAGGCGGCGCCAACCCCGCGCCCGTGCAGCCCTACGACGAGTTTTGGAAGTCGCACGAACAGCCGCGAGACGAGCAACGCCAGCTCTTGGGCTATCTCGAAGGCAAGACCCCAGCAGAGATGCGGCGACTGGGGGCGCTGATCCTGCGGCGCATTCGCGAGCAAGAGGTCACCTTCAACATCCTCGGATCGCCGGAAGGCAGCAATCGACCCTGGCAACTCGGCCCGCTCCCGCTGGTGCTGTCGCCCGAGCATTTCGCGGACCTCAGCCGCGGCCTGGCGCAGCGTGCCGTGCTGTTGAACGCCGTCATCGCCGACGCTTACGGTGAGCAGCGGTTGCTCAAGCAGGGCATTTTACCGCCGCGTTTGATCCTGGGTAACCCCGAATACTGGCGCGCCTGTCACGGTTGGGTGCCACTCGGCGGACATCACCTGCACTTGTATGCTACCGACATCGGACGCCGCCCAGACGGGAGTTTCTGCGTGTTCTCGGATCGCACTTCGGCGCCCGCCGGTGCCGGGTACGCACTCGAGAATCGGCTGGTGGTCGGCAGAACGCTGCACGAGCTGTTTCGCGAGTACTCCACGCTGAAAATCAACGGATTCTTTTCGACGCTGCGCCAGACCGTCGAACGACTGGCGCCCGCGGGTGCGTCGCCGCCGCGCGTCGCAATGCTCACCCCCGGTATGCACGACGAGAGCTCGTTCGAGCACGCCTACCTGTCGCGGTATCTGGGCTTCGAGCTGGTCGAAGGCCGTGATCTGACGGTTCGCGACAACGTCGTCTACATGAAGACGCTGTCCGGCCTGCGCAGGGTAGATGTGGTACTTAGGCGCGTTTACGACGCCTTCTGCGATCCGCTCGAGCTGCGCGAGGACTCGATCCTCGGGGTGGCGGGCCTCGTGGGCGCCGCACGCGCTGGCCAAGTCGGTGTGGCGAACGGCTTGGGTTCGCGTCTGGTGGAAAGCCCCGCCTTCAAAGCCTACCTGCCCAAGATCGCCCAATACTTCTTGGGCGAAGACTTGATTTTGCCCTCGGTGGAGACGCTGTGGTGCGGCGACGGAGTCTCACTCGCGCGGGTCCTCGGATCGCTCGACGATTGGATCATCAAGCCGGCGTTTCGTGAGCGCCAGGGCGACCTGGTGCTCCCGGCAGAGAGCGCGCAGCCTCAACGCGAAGCGCTCGTCGCCCAGTTGAAGGCTCGGCCCGAGGAATTCGTCGCCGAGCGCTGGCCTGCGCTGTCGGTCGCCCCCGTGTGGGAAGAGTCTCGGCTCGGTACGCAGAGCGTCGCGCTGCGCATGTTCGTGAGTCGCGATGCGAACGGCTACACGGTGTTGCCCGGCGGCCTCGCGCGCCTCGACTCGGCTCCTGACGGGTTGTTTTTGAGTGGAGCGAGCGACCGCTCCACGATGGACGTGTGGGTGCCCTCACCCCACCCCGAACCCCAACAGACGCTGCCGGCGATGCCCGAACGCGTGCTCGAGCTGCGGCGAGGCGGCGTGCGTTTGCCCAGCCGTTTGCTCGACGACATCTACTGGCTCGGCCGCCATTCCGAACGCTGCGACAACATCGCCCGACTGGTGCGGGCTGGGCTCGAACGCTCGGGGTTCGAAGCCAGCCCCGATGCTCCCAACGCATTGTCAGGCATATTGGGAGCCCTGCAGCGGCTCGAGATCATTCCGCCCGCCGCCTCGCAAGTGGCCTCGAGCGGTTCGCCGCGGGCGGTCGAGGCGGTGCTGCTCGGAGTCATCTTCGATCGCGCGCAGAGCAACAACCTCCCCGCCGCGATCTCACGCGTGCGCGCGTTGACGCAACGCGTGCGCAGCCGCCTGTCACGCGACGCTTGGGAAGTGTTCAGACGCCTCGGCAGCCAACTCGAACATGCGTCCCCTCCCCCGGGTGTTCAAGAGGGGGACGTCGCCATCGACTTGTTGACCGAGATCTTGACGAACATGGCTGCGGTCGCTGGCACCTCGCTCGACAACATGGTGCACGGGCACGCCTGGGCCTTCTTCGACATGGGCAAGCGCGTAGAGCGTGGCGTGTTCACTCTGATGCTGCTGCAGACCATGCTGCAAAGGCAAGCAACTCGCACCCGCATGGAGGCGCTGCTCGACGTCTGTGACAGTCTGCTGACCTACCGCACGCGGTATCTGAGCAGCCTGCAACCGGCTCCAGTGGTCGATCTGCTGCTCACGGACGACACCAACCCGCGGTCGTTGTTGTACCAGGTCAACGTCCTGATGGATCACATCCGGAGCTTGCCTCGTGCGAACACGGCGCTGCGCAGTCGCGCCGAGCAGCGCGTCATCACACTGCAGAGCAGCTTGCTCACTGCAGACGTTGGACGCGCATGTGCGGGGGACGGTTCGGGCCTCTGGGAATTGGCCGAGTCCGGAGTGAACCTGCTGTGGCAATTCTCCGACGACCTGACCAACACTTACTTCTCACACGCCGAGACCTCGCACGCCGTAGCGCCCCCAGCCTGGATCGACGAAAACCTCGAGGCCGACTAGGGCACGGCCCAGGGCGCGTTCACCGATGTATTACACGGTCGTTCACCGAACCACGTACGATTACGAGAACCCGGTGCTTCACGGACACCACCTGGCACACCTGAAGCCTCGAGCAACGCCCAATCAGTACGTGGCCCAGTACGAACTCAGCGTGTCACCGGAGCCCTCGAGCTCGCGGCTGCACATCGACTATTTCGGCAATAGTATCCAGCATTTCGAGGTTCTGTCCCCCCACGATCGACTCGAAGTCATTGCGACGACCGAGCTCGAAGTCGTCGTCCCACTTTCGCACGCCGAGGTGCCACGACTCGGGTGGGAGCATTTCTCCGAACAGGTGCGTGTGGACCCGAGCATGGTCGCCGTTCAAGAGTACTGCTTCGATTCACCGCTCGTGCGCGCACACTCGTCCCTGCGAGACTACGCGAGCGCAACCTTTACGCCCGGTCGGGATCTGAAGGAGGCGGTCGTCGAGTTCAACGCGCGCATCCACGCCGAGTTCAAGTACGAACCAGCCTCGACCGACATCAGCACGCCGCTTGCCACCGTGCTCCGCGAGAAGCGCGGCGTTTGTCAAGATTTCGCGCACGTCGCGGTGGGCTGCTTGCGTTCGCTCGGACTCCCGGCTCGCTACGTGTCGGGCTATCTCGAGACGGTGCCACCGCCCGGTAAAGAACGACTGGTAGGCGCTGACGCTTCACACGCCTGGGCGGCTACCTACCTACCCGGCTATGGTTGGCTCGACTTCGATCCGACGAACAACGTACTCCCCGCCGACCGCCACGTGACGGTCGCTTGGGGGCGTGATTTCAGCGATGTCAGCCCCCTGAAAGGCGTGGTACTCGCGGGCGGCGCGCATCGCGTGAGCGTGGGAGTCGACGTCGAACGCAGGCGTACCAAGCCAAGCCCGCCTGCCCCGAGCCCACCCGACATCCCACAGCAAACACAGTCGCAGAAGGGTGCGCAGAGTCAGGGCTCCGATCCGATGGCCTCGTGAACACACGGCTCCGCAACGCGTCTAGGTTCACACGCGCGAACGCGAAAATTGCGCTCATCGGGGAGTAAACGCAGCGAAACTCAGTGGCACGACGTTTGCTTCGGAGAAGCAGGGGGCCTGCCTCGATGACACACTCCAGCGAACGACGAATTCTGGTCGTCGACGACGACTGCAACGCAGCGGCAGCGCTCGCCGACTTGCTGCGTGACGAGGGCTACGCGATCGAAGTTGCCCATCGCGGGAACGAAGCACTCGCCCTCGAGAAAACGTTTCGTCCCGATCTCTTGATCACTGACATGCACATGCCGGTCATGAGCGGGGTCGAGCTCCTCAGCGCGCTGAGACAAGACTGCCGGTCGGTGCCGGCGATCCTAATGACGACCGATGCTTCCGACTCCGCTCGGCGGCGCGCGCACGAACTCGGAGCATCCGACATCCTGGACAAACCGCTCATTCTCCGCGACATGCTCGCGAGCATTCAGCGTGCTCTGACAGCGGTCACGAAGTAAGCCTTTACCCCGCACAAGAGCAGGCTAGTCTTGCGTGGATGGCGGTCGTGCAGGGCCCTAGGGTAGCAGCCTTCGTGCTGGTCAGCGCGCTGGGATGCGCCTGCGGCTCGCCAGGCGCAATCGTCGAGCCCTCCCAGCGCAAAATGGGCAGCGTTCCTCGGAGCACTCCCTTGCCCGAGCAGACCAGTTACTGCACACGGCTGCAGCCTCTCTTGAACCAGGCCGTCAAAGCTGCCCAGGTCGGGACCGAGCTCGCCTGCCTCGATATTCCTGGTGTGACCGAGCTCGGGCGCTACGGCCCTCCTACTGCCGCAGAGGAAGACGCGCTGTCGAACTGCTTCGATTCGAGCGAAGGCTACGCGGCTCTGGTTTCGCACCCGGAGGCCGGCTTCGATCTGACCATCGATGACGAGTTCATCGTCGACCGCTCCGTCGGCGCCAGCGCGCGCTTGCCGGCGCTGATACCCTGGTTGCCAAGCGTGAAGGCCAGCATCGGGCGCGGCGAGCGCCTCAAGGCTCACGTCGTGATCCGCGCTGCACACTTTGCCACCTTGGTCGGGGTCGCCACCAAACTGCAAGGGCAAGCACGTGAAGACGCTTGTTTGCGGGCGCTGTGCAGCAGCGACTACACTTACGTCAACAAAGTCTTGATTGGTACGCCGTCGGTGGTGCTGAGCGCAGAAGACCGACATCAGCACGAACTCGCAGTCGAAACCGGGCCGCTGGGCGCCAACTTCACCCAAGAAAAGCTGGAGGGTGGAGCCACCCGAGTCGAGAGCTCGCGCCCCGTCACGCTGGCCATCGCGCGAAGCTCGTTTCGCACGCCGCAAACGGAGCGTCTGTGTCAGTTTTGCGGGAAAGAGGCGCAAGAATGCTGCACCGAGGCGCCGGCTTGCGACGGCGGGCTCGGGTGTATCGCGAACCAGTGCGTCCGCGTGGGCGAGCCCGAGCAACCCTGCGACCAAGGTCGGTGCTCGTCAGCGGCTACGTGTGTCGCGGGCACCTGCCAGGCAGAATGTGGCGCACTCCTCGAACCCTGCTGCACGAACCGATTGTGTTCGGGCGAGCTGCGCTGCGTCCCGAACCCAAAAAATGCCATAGAGACGCTGGTGCTGAGCCAGCGGGTGACCGTCGACGGCGGGCTCTTCGGCGCAGACGAAGACCGCGGGCTCGGGCGCTCGAGTTGCGCCGGTCTCCGCGAACGCAGTCGCTTTGCGGTGACCAAGATCGGCGACGGGCGCGGCGAGTGCCCACAGGCGTGGTGGTTCGACCCGAGCAACTCGCGAGACTGTCGGGTCGGAGTCCACTTCAGTGTATCGACATTCGGTAGCGTCGAGTGCCAGCTCGACGTCTACGCCACCCCCGCGCCGGAGCCCGACATCTGCGCGGGCTAAAGGGTGTTGACAGGCAGCACGTCGGCGCAGGATCTGCGCTGGTCAAGCAGCTGTTCGACGACCACGACATCTCGTGGTCGACAAGTCCGTCTCAGTCGTGGGACAAAGGCCGCCATGACCAGTTCAAGCGTGCTCGTCGGCACCGATCTCAGCGATGTCTCGTTCGCGGCTATCCGTCAGGGGGCGGCATGGGCGGAGCGTCACGGGGCCTCGCTCATCGTGGCGCACATCCACACCCGTCTCTCCGTCGCCAAGCCCGACACCGCTCGTTGGAGCGCCGCCGTCGAAAAGGCGGTCAGGAGCTTGACGGACTACCCGAGCGAGATCGTCGTCGGTACCGGTTCAGCACATGCTGAATTGCTCGAAATGGCGAGCGCTCGCAAGGCACGGTTGCTGGTGGTCGGAGCCTCGGGCGGCGCTTCTTTGACGCAAGCGCTGTTCGGCAGCACCGCCGCCAGCGTCGCTCGTTACGCGGACTGCCCGGTGCTCGTGGCGCGGCCTTCACCCGAGGCGGGCCCCGTCTTGGTGGGCACCGACTTCTCCGACGCCGTCACGCCTGCGCTCGAGCTCGCGCGCGCCGAAGCCGAACTGCGCGGCGCGGAGCTGGTGCTGGTACACAGCATGTTCGAACCGAGCTCGCCCTTGGATCTATTGGGGCCGATCGTAGCCTCCGCTCCGGTGCCACCCAGCGACACGGTGGCGGAACGACGCGATGCCGCAACGACCACTCTCAACAGTCTGCTCTCCGTACAGGCCGTGCGTGGCCGCGCAATCGTCGTAGACGACGACCCGGCGACCGCGCTGCCTGAGGAGGCCGAGAAGCTCGAAGCCAGCTTGATCGTCGTGGGTACGCATGGCCGCACCGGGCTTTCGCGAATGGCCATGGGCAGTGTCGCGGAGGCCATCGCTCGACGTGCCCCTTGCTCGGTGTTGGTGGCGCGCACACCTCGTGCGCAGCCGTCGTGATCTCGTCGCCTATCGATAAGTGGCTAGCGAAGCAGGCTCTGGGCCCGACGTTCTCGCCCCACGCGTGCTACCTGCACCCACGCGCTCCACGAGGCGGAAATGGACTTTGCGCTGCGCCTCGCCTCGCGTGCGCCACTTCCCGCATTTTTGTCCGGTTGTGGTAAGTTGGCCGCATGGGCGCCCGGTCGGTCCTGGTTCTTGCGGAGCTCGCGGATGCCGAGCGCGCGGTGATCGAGCAGGATTGTCAGAACTGTAACTTCGAAGTCACCTGGTTGACGTCGGCTGAAACCGTCGCCGCCAAGCTGATCTCTGGCAGATTCGACGCGCTGGTCGTGCACCTGCAGACCCCGGGCGCGGCGCGCGCCTGCGTCGAAGCCCGCAAGACGCTGACGCGAGTCCGCTTCCCGATCATGGCGCTCGCCGACCGTGTCGACGATGCGACCTTCAGCAAGGCGTTCCGTGTCGGCGTCGACGACGTGATCGATCTGACAGCTTCGGCGCAAGTGAGCCAACGGCTGGTGGCCATCCCGCGGGCCAGCTGGAAACCCGTCGCTCGGTCGCGGGGCGAGGCGCTGATCGTCGATCCGGACAACGGCCGAGCGGAGGCACTGGCCCGGCTCTTGAAGGAAGCGGGTTACCTGATCAAGAACGCGCGCGACGAGCCTTCGGCCAAGCTCCATTTGTGGAGGCAGTCCATCCGCTTGGTAGTCGTGGACAACAGTGTGCAAGAGACCGCACGCTGGATCCGAGAGGGCAACAGCAAAGAGTGGCATCCCATCTGGATCGTGCGCGCCCGACCCGATCAGATGGATGAGATATCCGAGCAACTTTTCGCCTTTACCAATGCCAGCGCCGTGAATGTTTACCTGGGCGACGCCGACGTTTTGTACGAAACCAACCGGCTGTCGGCCGCGTACGAATCGCGTCGCGCTGCGGCTGCGCGGCTATTCTACGGAACGACGGTCACTTTCAGCACCGGCTCGGCGCACACGCTGGATGGCCAATGGATTGAGCACGGCTCAACCTACAGTGTCGACGTGCACGAGATCGTCGTGCGCACGCTGGCGCTGCCGCCCAGCACCGAGCTCGAACTGTCGCTCACACCGCCGGGGCAAGAGAATCCCCTGACGCTGCAAGCAGACGTGACACAGCGTCGTGTGTTCGGTGCCGTCCAGGATCAATCGGCGCCACCTGGCTTCACCGCCCGGCTTTCGGGCGAGAATCTCGCGCTTTGGCGCGACGCGATCCGCGCTGTGGGGCGCCAGCGTTTCGGTCCCAAGTGGACGCCCAGCGACGCCTCCCCCGTCGCGCAGCCGAGCGCAGCCGCAGCCAGCGCCGCTGAAGCGCCGTCTCCGGGTTCCGAGCCCGCGCCGTCCGAACCCACCAGCAGCGTCGAGCCCACGAGTCCATCTCCCGCTGGCCCCCCAGCGCCGATCCCTCAGCATCCAAGCGCTGAGCCTGTCGGCGCCGGGCCGTCGAGTTCCCGGCCCATCAGTTCCCGGCCCATCAGTTCTCAGCCCATCAGTTCTCAGCCCATCAGTTCTCAGCCCATCAGTTCTCAGCCCATCAGTTCTCAGCCCGCCAGTTCCCGGCCCAGTAGTTCTCAGCCAAGAAGCTCGAAACCGACCGGCGCCGAGCCGCCGAGCAGTAGCCCGAGCGGCAGCGTTCCGATCGCGCGGGTTCGGCTGGTCAGCGCTGGTACCACAGCCCCTGGCGGCAGCCGCGGCGCAGCGCCGACGCTCAAGAGCCTGGACGACGAAGCCGCAGAGGCACTCGCCGCCGCCAGCGATCCAGAGGGTCTCCCGACGACACCGTCGCAAGTCGAGCAAAGCGAGAGCGAGCCCGATCAGAACGCCATGCCAGCCGCCAAGCCGGTCCCGGCCGGCGAGAGCGCCGCGAGCGCAGGCCGCGCCCAGCCTATAGCAGCGTCTCTGGGCGACCCTGCGAGCGCATCCCGCTCACAGCCGGATGCGAAGGCGAGCGCCGCGGCGCAGCCCCGACCGCAAGCGGCAGCAGGCGCACCCACCACGCAGACGCGCGGCAAGATCGTAGTGCTGCCGAGCGCCGCCGCTCCCACCGCCGCTCCCACCGCCGCAGCGCCAGCGCCGAAGCGCAAGGTCGGATGGATCGCTCTCGTGCTCGTGATCGGCGCGCTCGCAGGCATCGGTGTGCTCGCCTCACGTCGCAAGCCGCAGCCACGAGCTCCCACACCCACACCCGCGAGCGCAGCCCGGGTCACCCCGGAAGCGCCCGCTCCGTTGGAGCCCGCTGCACCCGCTGCCCATCCTGAAGGCGTGGCGCCTCCGGCAGCTTCGGGCGCAACGCTGGCGCCTGTCGCAAGCGAAACACCCGCCGCGGCAGGGAGTGCGGTGGCTAGCGCGCCCAACGAGCCCGGCGAGCCGACTGGCCCCGCTCTCCAACCGCCAAAAGATCCGAGCGAGCTGGCGGCGCACCTCGGCTACCTGTACGTATCGTCTCCCATTGACACTCAGGTGTTCGTGCAGGGGAAGGCCGCCGGTCAGACGAACACCTATCTCGAGGTGTTCTGCGGCCGCCGCTATCTGCGCTTGGGCACGGCCCCCGGCGAATGGCAGAGCGACGGCGTCGGCTTCAAAATCTCCTGCCAGAAGATCAATAGAATCGCGCTGCGCCCGAAGTGAAACGCAGCCGCGGCGAAAAGCAGTACAGGCCGCCCAGGGGGCGCAGCATGGGGGCATCGTTACCCGGTCGACGCACAGCTACCGGACGAGGCAAGCGGATTGCCCGCGCCGCCCAACGGTGTGCGGGTTGACCACACGAGCGCATGCCGCGGCCCGCGCCTTCCGGAAAACCTAAGAATACGGGGACACGAAGACCACAGACGATGTGATGTTTGGAGACGAGCCCGCCGCCTTGGCACCGCTGTTCAAAAGACTGGTGCTGTACCCCCAAGGCTACCCCCGCACTAGCCTGGGGCGGAAGGTCTGCGCAGAACTCGTCCACTATTGCGGCGGCGACTCGCAGCGCACGTTCGACCTGAAACGGAGCACGCCGGAGCAGACGCTCGATCACGCAGCCCGGATCCGAGCGTTCCAGGATCCCCGCCGCGCTGGTCTTTGCGTCGTGCACGAGACCACGAACTTCGAGACTATCGTTCTGCTGCGGGCCGCCTTCGAAGCCCGCATCCCCGTGGCGAGCAGCGCCGTGTGGGCGATCTACTGGGACCCGGACCTCGACCCGAATTTTCTCGTTCGAATCCAGGAGCAAGGTGTGCTCATCGGCGACCATTGCGAAGGCGCTACGTTCCGTCACCGATCCGGCTTCGAGTTTTTGGTGTTCTCGCCATTCGTGGACGACGCAGCCAAGCTCGCTGACGAGGCGGCATTGATGGCCATGGCACGCAGCCCCAAGCGCGGGCAGCGTCCAAGCGGATCACAGCCATCCGTCAAAGTCCAGCTCGCGTCTTGAACGTGCACCCCGGGCGACGCGAAGAAAAGTAGCTCAAGTCAGCCAGAAGCTCGACTTTCGCGACGACTGGCGCCGTGCGCCCAAGCTTGCTAGGTTCCGCGCCGCCAGAGCCCTGGCTCGCGCGTGTTGCCGGCATCCGAGCCTGCGCGCGCGACCTCAGCCATCCACCTGCCCCAATCAAGGTGCCGTCCAGATGCTTACCGTCAGCGACATTTCAATGAACTTCGGAGACAAGGTGCTGTTCGAAGGGGTCGACGTGACCTTCAACAACGGCGAGCGGTATGGCCTGACCGGACCGAACGGGGCGGGGAAAACGACGTTCATGAAGATCATCAGCAAAGAGCTGGAGACGACGGGCGGGCAGGTGACCGTAAAAGGCAGGTTGGGAGTACTGAAGCAGGATCACTCGCTCTACGTCGACCACCGCATCCTCGACGTGGTGATGATGGGCAACCCGACGTTGTGGAGCGCGCTTCATGAGAAAGAAGCGATCTTGGCCAAAGGCGACGACCTGACCGACGACGAGGGCATGCGGCTCGGCGAGCTCGAAGGCGAAATCGCGGCCGAGAACGGATATATCGCAGATTCAGAGGCAGCCGCGCTGCTGGAAGGCTTGGGCATCCCTGCCCACCTACACACCGAAAAGCTGGAGGTACTGCAGGGCGGTGATCGCGTCCGCGTGCTCTTGGCCCAGGCGCTCTTCGGTTCACCCGAAACGCTGCTGCTCGACGAGCCCACCAACACCCTCGACATCGGCAGCATCCGCTGGCTCGAGAGCTTTCTTCTAGCGTACGAAGGCGCGCTCGTCGTGATCAGCCACGATCGCCACTTTTTGAACGCGGTGTGCACCAAGATTGCCGACATCGACTACGAAACCATCATCGTCTACCCCGGCAACTACGACGACATGATCAGCGCCAAGGCAGAGGCGCGCGGCTCGCTCGAACTCGCCAACGCGGCGCGCGCGAAGAAAGTCGCGCAACTGCAGGAATTCGTGCAGCGCTTCCGCGCCGGGTCACGCGCGAGTCAAGTGCGCTCGCGATCCAAGTCGCTCGACCGGGAAAAGCAAGCCATGGCGGACCTGAAGCGATCGAACATTCAGCGACCGTTCATACGTTTCGAGCAGGCGCGCCCTAGCGGCAAGAGCGTACTGAACGTGGTCAACCTCACCAAGCGCTTCGGTTCCCAGGTCATCGTCAAGGACTTCAACCTGAGCGTGGCGCGGGGTGACAAGATCGCGTTGGTTGGCCCCAACGGGATCGGAAAAACCACGCTACTGCGTATGCTGGAAGGCTCGCTCGCACCCGACGCAGGCAGCGTAGAACATGGTTACGAAGTGCACATAGGGTACATGCCGCAAGAACACGGCGAGGCGATCCAAAAGTCGGATCAAACTGCGCGCGATTGGCTGTGGAGCTTCAACAACAAGGCGGACGAAGAGAATCTACGTGCGTTGTTCGGGCGTCTGCTGTTCAAGAAAGACGATCCACTCAAGCCGACGCGCGTGCTCTCTGGCGGCGAGACCGTGCGGTTGTTGTTGGCCAAGCTGATGCTCGCCCAACCCAACTTGTTGCTGCTCGACGAACCCACCAATCACCTCGACCTCGAGGCGATTCGTTCCCTGACCGAAGCTCTGGTCGCCTACGAAGGCACGGCCATCTTCATCACCCATGATCGCAACATGGTCGACCGCGTCGCATCGAGGGTAATCGAAATGTCCTACGACGGCGTGCGGGAGATTTCGCACTCCGACTTCGAAGAGGGGCGTTTCTTGGAGAAGCACGGCCTGTATCAACAGCCGCAAGCGCTCTGAGGTTCACTTCTGCTCACGAGGCTGCTGCGCGTCATCGGACTCACTCGCGTTCAGGCCCGGTGCTCGCAATGCTCTCCCGCGCCTGGTGCTGCTTCAGGAACTCCACCAGGCGCGGATGTTGGTCGACCGGATACACCTGTCGAAACATCATCCATTCGAGCGCCGTGATCAGGCCGATCTCGGGCAAACCGAAGCGGTGAGTCCGGGTGAGCCAGGGACCGCGAACCTCGCTCTCCAACCACGCGAGGGCAGCGCGGGAGCGACCCTCTTGCTTCTGTAGGTAGGGAGTCTGGTCTGAGACCCCTTCCTTCTTCAAGTAGAAGCTGTTGATGAGGGCGTCCAACACGCCGTCCGTCACGGTGACCACCCGGCACACTTCCACGTCGTCCGGATCGTGAAGCGCAAGCCCCCCGTGCCCAAAAGCCTTGAGCAGCTGGCGCACGATCACCCCCGAGTCGAAGATGGCGCGACCATCGAGACGTACCGTGGGTATTTTCCACAGCGGGTTCAGATCGCGCATCAGGGACTGTCCTTCGGGCTGGGAAGTGTCGACCCACCGGTAAGCCCGTCCGATCTCCTTCAGCACGATGCGCACGCGCCGGACGTAGGGTGAGGTCACCGTCCCGAACAACTCGATCGAGTTCATGGCGCGAAGCCTGGCACAACCGCCAGCGGAACTCCACGCGATCGGCACCTCGCACCACGCGGCAAAGGCTCACCGTCGCGGCGCGTCGCGACCACCAAAAGCGAAGGGCGCCACCACAATGGGGCGCCCTCGGGAACGCGCGGCGTGAGCTTCCCGCGCCGCGCTCGTTTCGTGGAATCGAGCTCAGGGAGCAGCGCCGGCGCCACCACCTTCGCCGCCAGCACCGCCAGCGCCCCCGCCCGTACCCCAAGGCAGGTCGACCGCGTTGCCATTAGCATCGATCCAGGTGATTCCGGAAACGCAGAAGTCGTACGGTCGCGTTGCCGCCTGTGCAGTCACGAGCTGGAACTGCAGCGAGTGGATCTTGGTGGCGTCGAAGGCCTCTTCGACCATCGACCAGGAAGGCTGCACCAGATCGGCGAACAACAAAGTCTGCTCACCGGGGGCGGTGATACCCCCCTCGTTGGTGACGAAGCCGTTGTCGGTCAGCCCAACCATCGTGACGCCGACACGCACCGGCGCGCTCGTCGAAGGGCCGACGATGCTGAACTTCACGCCTACCACGCCGTCAGCGGTCGCGTCCCAGGCCTCTTCGGCCGGGTCGGTGACGGCGAGCTGAATGCCCAGGCCGGCGCCGTAGTTCTCGTACATGTCGCCCGCCAGCGCGCCCAGACCTTCGAGGCACACCTGGTTGGCCGCCGGGGAGCTCAAGCAAGCGGTGGTCACACCGTCGCCGTAGGAATACACGCCTTGAGCAGCAGGCACCTGAGCGACGTCCGGGGCGAGCCCTTCGGCTGTGGTCAGCGTGCAGTCCGACACCGAGCCGGTCGTGGAAGTGCCGGCAGTGGAGGTCACACCACCCGTGCCACTCACGGTGGTCGTCGGGCTGGTCGTGCCCGTGATCGGCGAGGTCGTGCTCGTCATGGGGCTGGTCGTGCTCGTGGTCGGCGAGGTCGTGGGATCGGACGAGTCACCGCCGCAGGCACCGACGAGGCCAAACGCCGTGGCTGTTACCCAGAACGAATAGATGATTTTTTTCATTTACAAAGCTCCTCAAGGACTGGGTTTGGACTACCACCGGTTCGGGGGCGCGACCAGTCCCCTCATTCGCGAGTTGCCCACCTCGTGCTCGGGAGGCGTGCTCGAGCCGACGCCCATGACTGCTGCTCGGAATCGTTTCGAAAAGTGGCACGTTTGCCGCTCGGCACGCGGGGCCGGCGGACGCTGCTGGCAGCGCAAAATGCGAAGCTGTGATCGCCGCGCCTCGGGTCGGAGCACCTCAGTCC
Source organism: Polyangiaceae bacterium (assembly GCA_025937785.1). GTDB lineage: Bacteria > Myxococcota_A > Polyangia > Polyangiales > Polyangiaceae > JAICQQ01. The sequence continues at coordinate 5,879 of JAICQQ010000138.1, read as the reverse complement.
CGCGTGCGCTCGATGCGACCCATCCGCCCCGCTTCGAAATCGGCGAACGCTTGCTCCAGCTCTTCCCGCGTGTTCATGACGAAAGGGCCATGACGCGCCACCGGCTCTCTGAGCGGCCGCCCCGCAAGCAAGAGCAAGCGCGCGCCGCCGCCCTGCGCCGGAGTCGCCAAACGCACCGCTTCCCCTGAACCGAGCAGCGCGAGTTGGCCGTCGTCCACGACGCGAGCATCCGCGCCGACGTGGGCGGTACCCTGGAACACGTAAACACAAACATTCGCATCGGAGGCGACGGGCAGTGTGATGTCCGCGCCGGGGTCGAGCGTCCAGTCGTGGTAGCTGATCGGAGTGTGTGTATCGATGACGGCGCGCACCCCAAAGACTTCGCCGGCGATGACCTTGGCGCGAGCTCGACCGTCTTCGGAACGAGCCACGGGGATCTGCTGTGCGGGGATCTCTTGATACCGGGGAGGAACCAGCTTCTTGTCGCGAGGCAGATTCACCCAGATCTGGAAGCCGTGCATGCGACCACCGCGCTCGCGGAAATGCTCCGACGGCAGCTCGGAGTGGACCAGGCCCGACCCAGCCGTCATCCACTGTACGGCGCCGGGCCCGATGACCCCGCGATTGCCGGCGGAATCTTCGTGTTGGCCTTCACCTTCCAGCATGTAGGTCACCGTTTCGAAGCCTCGATGGGGATGATCAGGAGCTCCGACGGCTTCACCGGGTCCGTAGTCGACAGGACCCATTTCGTCGACGAGAAGGAAGGGGTCGACCAAACTGAGACCGTAGGTGGGGATCGGCCTTCGCACGACGAACCCTCCCCCCTCCGTTTGGCGGTGAGCAGTCACGACGCGAGCAACGCTGCGGGCGCGCTCGGCGGTTGAATCAGACATGGCGATCTTCAGCGTAAGCCCCGAAGCCGCGACTGGCAAGCCAACGGCGAGGCTCAGGGGGTTCCTGCATCGATGTTGCCGCTGACCGCCATGAAGCTGATCAGATACAGCATGCCATCGTAGTAGCGACGGTCGCCTTCGGGGATCGGTTGATCGGCGAGCGCCTGTAAGAAGCTGGCGTATGCTGCGGTATCCTCCGTTGCCGCAGCCGCGGTGGCCGTCAGCGCAAGGTGGGCGACGGTGTTCCGGTCACCACGCACCTTTCCCGTCAAGTAGTACGACGACACCAAGAGGTCTTGCTCCGAAAGGAAATCGAGGAGCCTCTCGTTCAACGCGTACACCCACGGATGTGGCCCAGTCCACGCATGGCAGAACCAGCGGTTGAGCAGCGTGCGTGCCGACCGCTCGTCGTAGTAGTCGACAGTCGGAGCCGGCGACCCGTCGCTCTCGATTTCCAGAGGGATCAGTCCGTTCCCGGCAACGGACGCCGTGCGCAACAAGTTGCGACTGGCCTCGGCAGCTTCCAGCCAGAACTGTGCGTCTTCCGTACGCCACTTGGACCAATAGTCGTAGAACGCGGGCATGACGTAGTCCGTGAACAGGTATGGCTCGTCATTCGTAGAGCTCGTCTTGCGAGGCAGCCTCGCGCCGATGTCGAACATGTTCTGCACGGCGTCGACGATGCCGCCGTTGCGCTCTTCGGTCAGCACCATGGCATCGACCAACGTGTTGGCGTCGGCCTCGTAGTCGTGCGCTCCCGCATCCCCCCATTTGGCTTGGGCAAGGTACAGGCTGGTGACGATGAAGCTGGTAGCGTCGGTTGCGGCCGAACTGGCACAGTCCGTCCCTTCCGTACTGCAGCTCCAACGCAGCAAACCTTTGCGCGGCGGCGCGGTCATCAGCATGTAGCGCTTGGTCCAAGTCCAGAGCTTGTCGAACACCTCTCGATCGTCGACTTGAACCGTCACGAACATGCCGTAGCCGATGGCGTCCGTTCGCACGTCGTTGTAGTTCACGTCCTCGATGTAGCCCGCGTCGTCCCCGACGGCTCTGTAGATGGCTTGGGTGTCCGGATCGCCGAAGAACAACTGCTCGTACGCCGAGCGGATGGCCATCTCCGCTTCTTCTTCCGTCACGCCGACGTCGTCGAGCACGTCCTGGTCAGGCGGGGTTTCGACGGGTGTGGTGCTGGACCGCGTTCCCACGATATCGGTGGTCTCACCGCACGCCACGACGGCGGCGGCCAGGGCCACGAGGCACCAACACGATCGCATAGCGAGAGAGAGCATAGCGCCGAACGTCGTCAGCTACCGCATCAGGCACGTGGGAGAGCAACGCTCGCCGGCACAAATCAACGTTGCAGCAATAGTCGAAGTATCTGGTCCGAGCAGCCTCTTCGACACTTCCACCAGGGCTCGGAGATGCCTGTTGGTTATCAGTAATATTCTCTTTTCAGAATATAACTATAGTGGTATATAGCTTCCTGTGGCCAGCTTGGAACCCGCTTTTCGTGCCCTTTCCGAGAACCATCGACTGCAGATACTGGGTCTGTTGCTCAATCGCCCGCGACCGGTGGGGGAGTTGGTGGAGTGCTTGCGGCTCAGCCAGCCCGCGACGTCGAAGCACCTGCGCGCGTTACGTGACGCGGGTCTGGTGCGAGCGCGCGTCGATCGCCAGCGGCGTGTCTACGAGATCTGCCCAGAGCCGCTGCGGGAGATCCAGCACTGGCTCCGGCCCTATCGCCGCCTGTGGTCGAGAAGTCTCGATCGACTCGGGCACGAACTGGAAAAACTAGCAGCAGAGGGACGGAACGATGACTGAAGACCTGGGTACGTTGCTCGAAGCCGATGGGCGTTGGATGCTGCGTTTCGAACGGAACTACACGCACCCCCCCGCCCGCGTGTGGCGCATGCTCGTCGAACCCCAGCTGCTGGCGCGCTGGTTTCCTGCGCGCCTGGTGTACACCGAGTTGAAGGTCGGCGCTGCGCTCTCATTTCATTTCGCCGAAGAAGACGTGAAAGCTGCAACAGACGCCGGGGTGGAGGAAGTGCCCGTGGTCAGTTCAGGCACGATTCTCGAGCTAGTGCCCGAGCGCTGCTTCGCCTTCGACTGGGAAGGCGAGACCGTGCGATTCGAGATCGAGCCGGACGGTAACGGCTCGCGGCTGCGTTTCACTCACGTTTTCGATCCAGATGGTGCACAAGCGCCACGCAACGCGGCCGGCTGGCACTTCTGCCTGGAAGCGCTCGGCGCCGCGCTCGCCGGGACCCAAGCGCCAACCTCAGCCCGGCAGGAGGAACTGACCGCCCAGTATGGCGCCGCGATCGGTAACGGGCCGGCCACGGTTGCTTGACATCGTTCGTGCGGGGGGATGACGTCCGAGCTTCTCCGGAGTACTTTCCCCGAGCCGATGAAGTCCCCGCTCGCCGCGCTCGCGCTGTTGGCCTTGGCTGGCGCGCGACCGGCGCTCGCCGTCCCGAATGCGCCAGAGCCGGTCGAACCCGCGAGCACGGGACTCGCCAGCGCCGCCGCGCCGCCGAGCTCGCCGCCTGCACCAAAACCCGATACCAGCAGTGCGAAGGCAGACACCGACGACGACGCCAAGCTGGCCGAAGAGCTCTTGACGGATGACGCTGAAGCGAGCGACCTCGTGTGGCTCTACTCCAACGCCGACGAGTATGCCCCGAGCGACGCGACAGGCCCGCCGCTGCCCGCCAGCGAGTTGCCGCGTCCGGGTGGCGGCTCGCCACGCGCGTGGGATCCGAGCTGGCGCAAGTTCGGTACCGGCAACTATGTGCTCACCGGCGTGGGCTTCGGCATCTCGCTCGCCTCGTCACTGATTCCCGCCGTTCCGGACCGTTGGCGCTCGACGAGCCAGCTCGACGAGTGGGGACGCCGCACGCTCAGCCCCACCTCCTACGACGACAGCCGCTGGGCGCAAGACGTGAGCGACGTGCTGTTGTCGTTCAACATCGCGTTTCCACTGGTCGTCGACTCGCTGATCGTGGCCTACTGGTACCGAAAGAGCCCCGTGGTGGCGCAGCAGATCGCGCTGATCAGCGCCGAAGCCTTCGCGGTCACGAGCATGCTGCAGGGGACGACGGCAGGTTTCGCCAGCAGAGAACGCCCGTACGGGCGCGACTGCGGGGACACCATCCCGTCGGAGCTCAACCACTGCGAGGAAGATCGGCGCTACCGCAGTTTCTTCAGCGGACACGCCTCGGTGAGCATGACCATGGCGGCCACCACGTGCTCGCACCATTTGCGCCACGACCTTTTCGGGAGCCCGTTGGCCGACGGCCTGACGTGTGGGGTCGCCCTCTCCAGCGCCGCGACTGTCGCGATGATGCGAGTCGTCGGCAAGCAACACTACCTCAGCGACGTCATGACCGGCACGCTCGTGGGCGCGCTCAGCGGCTTTGGAGTCCCGTGGCTGCTGCACTACGGCATGGGTGACCGCGCGAGCGAGCTGAGCGTACAGGTCGACCCCAGTAGTCCGGGCCTCAACCTGAGAGGCGTCTTTTGATGGCACGTTACTCGAACCGCGCGGTGTGGTGCGGTGTCGCGATCGCGTGGGCGGTCAGCGCCGGTTCCGAGCACGCGGCAGCCGTCGAGACCGTCGGCGTCGACGCGCCCGTCTCCGCGCCACCAGCGACCGGCGGCACCGAGCAAGCCGTGATCGCGCGCTACTGGGAGATCGGACGCACCCGGCCATTTCTCGCCGCGACCGTGGACGCGGGGCTCATCTACCTGCGACCGCGCTTCGCGGCGGGCTATGGGCGCCCGCACTGGTCCTGGATCGGTGTGGAGGCAGACCCCAATATCGGCGTGGGCGGCCTGGGTTACTATTCCGGGGTCGCCGCGGCGCTGCCGTGGCTGAGCTTGCGTCTGGGCGGCCGCTACTTCTACCCGTTCTCACGCAATCTGTTAGAGCCTCGCGAGGCCTACGAACGCTCGGACATCGGGTTGCTCGACGGACCTGTCGGCGATTACTTGGCTTACGAGGCAGAGGTTGCCGGAACGCTGCCGCTCGGTCCGGGCAGCGCATTCGCGGTGGCGACGGGCATGCACCTCGGCTTGGTGCCCCCCGACAAGTACGTCTTCGAAGACAGCCTGAAGGTGGTGGCGGCGCCGCCCTGGCTGTGGCGCGCACGCGTGGGCTACCTGCTGGCGCTAGGCTTCAATGGGGCGCTCCGTGTGGGCGTGGCGGGCGAGACCATAGGTCTCCCGGGCAGAGATGCGCACGTGATTCGCGCGGGGCTGGTGGCCTCGGTGCTGATCAGCGCGGAGCTGGAAGCGCAAGCGTCGCTGCTACCCGTGCTCGCTAGCCCCGACAGCCTCGGACTGGCCGGCAGCGATTTCGGAACGCTGGGCGTGCGCTATCGTTGGGGCAGCGATTCGGCGCCGGATCCGAAGCGCTTGCAGGAAGCGGTGGAGGCCGGGCGGCGGCCAAGGTGAGGCGGCCGAGAAGGCGCGCCGCTTGCGAGACCTCCGCGGGCGGACGACAGCGAGCCGCGCTGCTCCCTCGCGCCCGCGGCCCGCGATCAGGACCAGGATCGGGACCCCCTTGTTGACCTGACGCATTGCATCCATTCTTCGAGAGTTGTTTGTTTTCGCGCGGTCGAGATCGCGCGCGTCGCTGTGTAGTTACAACTTGATTAGCGACTTGCTTTGATTGCCGTATTGGCGCACTGGTGAGTAGTCACAATGTGCGTGCGACTCACCACCGTTCGGCGCCTGGGCAGCTGCGGGCGCTGAGCGCCCTGCTTCAGAAACTGGCCTACCCGGCAAAACCTGGCGTCCCACACAGACAAGCGCGCGTGGCCCCGGCTCGGCTAGGGCCTGTCCCTGAAGTGGTCCGGCCCGTGAACGTGAACGTGTGCGTGCCCGTGCCCGAGAAGTCGAGGAAAGAGCTATCCATGGCGGTGGAAGTGTGTTCCATGGGTAGGCCAGCATGGTTAGACAGCAGCTGGACGAGCGGCAGTG
>JAICQQ010000096.1 GCA_025937785.1 Polyangiaceae bacterium | reverse complement strand
TTGAGGCTGCCCGGGCCCAGCAGCAACAGCGCGCGCAGCAAGAGCGCGCGCGGTCAGCGTGTCGTTTGCCGGCGCAGCGGTGTGACCGCAGGCCATTCGAACACCAGTTCGCCGTCCACGAGCAACTCTCGCCACAGCGGGGCTATCGCATCCAGGTGGACGACCACGCGTTCCACATCGGCGGCGTCCTCTGCTCGAAGCAGGGGTGCGGGCCGACCAGGATCGGGGCGTTGCCCCTGCTTGCGTCGCCATACGACATCGCACAGCCCAGCGAGTCGCTCCGATTTCTTCATCTCGGCGCCATGGCCCGCATCGTGCGCGCGCAGAGCGCGCTCGCGCTTCTGTTGCTTGCGTCGCTCGCGCTTTCGTTCGCGCGTCGCCATGTCCCCCGCGCTGGGTGTTGCCGTGAACGTGCCGCCGCCCCGTGCGGCGGAGCCGTACACTCCGTACGTCAGGCCCAGCTCGGCTTCGACGAGGTAGTGCACGAGGTCGTGCGGGATATCATCATCGTACCCGGGCGCTGGATCGATCACCCGAGCAGGTTCCCCGTCACGGGTGACGATGACCGCGTAGCGCCGCGTCCCAGTTCGCCTAAACGCAACTTCCATCATCTACCTCGGCCTCGTTGCCAGGAGTTACCCTGGTTACGGTCGTGGCGCCATCGCGCATAGCTTGGCGGGTTACAGCCGGTGTGGCGCGAAGAGCAGCGCGAAGATCAGGGCTCGCGGTAGAAGCGGGGGACGCGGCGCGAGATGTTGGTGAGCACCTCCCAGGGGATGGTGCCGAGTTGCTTGGCGATGTCGGCGGCGGTGATGGTGCGCTCGCCTTGCGGGCCGCGCTGGCTGCCGAGCACGACGCACTCGTCGCCGCTCTGGGCGCCTTCGATCTCGGTAACGTCGATCATGGTCATGTCCATGCTGATGACGCCGACGATGGGTGCGAGTTGGCCGCGTACCAGGACGGCGCCGCGGTTCGAGAGGTTCCGCGAGAGGCCGTCGGCGTAGCCCATGGGGATGGTCGCGATTTGGCTGGTGCGGCGGGCGGTCCAGGTGGAGCCGTAGCCGACACTTTGGCCGGGCTCGAGCGTGCGGGTGGCGATGAGGCGCGTTTGGACGCGCATCACGGGGCGGAGCTCGGGGGCGATGCCGGGCATGGGCTCGACACCGAACAGGGCGATGCCAGGGCGCACCCAGTCCATGCGCGCGCGCGGGAGCTTCAAGAGGGCGGCGCTGTTGGCGGCGTGGCGCACGCTGGGCGCGAAGCCCATGGCGCTGATGAGGCGAGTGGCTGAATCGAAATCGTCGAGCTGATCCGACATCGACTCGAGGTCGTCCGAGTCGGCGGAGGCGAAGTGGGTCATCAGCCCCTCCAGCTGGATTTCGGGGTACTGTGCGAGTAGCGCGCCGACGACGGGTATCTCGCGGGGCTGAATGCCGAGCCGCCCCATGCCGGTGTCGATCTTCAGGTGGATGCACAGCTTTTCGGAGGAGCTGTGGCGCACCTCTTCGGCCAGCGTCGCGATCTGAGCCGGGTCGTGCACCACGGGTGTCAGGCGGTGCCGGAGCAGGTCGCCCGACGAACGACCGTAGTAGCCGCCCATGACCAGAATCGGGGCCATGATGCCGGCATCGCGCAGCTCGACCGCTTCTTCGAGCAGCGCCACGCAGATGCCGTTGGCGCCTGCTCGTTCGAGGGTGCGCGCCAGCGCCTTGGCGCCATGGCCGTAAGCATCGGCTTTCAGCACGCAAAAAACGCGAGAGTCGCCGGACGCCTTGCGAACCGCGCGCAGGTTATAGCGTAGGTTCGCGAGGTTGATTTCGGCGCGTGTCGGGCGGATGGCATCCGAGGGGGCGGCCCGGGCCGGGCGCAACACCCGGGGCAACGGAGTCGTCAACGTCGTCAACGGGCTGTCACGATTCACCGGGTACTGGGGAATGCTCATGCGTTCGCCTGACATCGTTAGCGCTAGCGGCCGGCCGGCGTCAACAAATCAGCCGACTCGAAACCCGGGAAACGCCGGCTGGTTCAGGCCTACCGGGCCGTCGGTGTCATTCAAAACAACGCGCGCCGCACATTTTGTAATCCGCTTCGCAGTCGCATTCGCCCACAGTGGATTCTTTGGCACCTTCTGCGGCTTCCCCAGCTGCTGCAACTCCCGTGGCGGCCGTGGGCGGGACAGCAGAAGGCGGCGCCGGCTTGGCACCGGGCGTTCGGGTGGAGGGAGGGTTACCGGTCTTCGCTTCAGCGCTCGGAGGCGGCGCGGTTGCCGGATCGATGACGGGCTTTTCGCAGCGGGTCAAACACGCGGCGCGAGCCGTTCGGCAGCCGATGACACAGGCATCCCCGGGTGCCAAGGGCTCCGTACTGGCGGTCGCGACTGGTGGCGGTGGCGCGTGCACGCTCGTGGGCGCGGGCGTCGCCATGTAAAACTGTCGTGCCTCGCGCGCCTCCAAGTGATCCAAGTTCAGCTGTGGTGGATGCGGATCGCCGGACTCGAGATCGCGGAGGCGACGCTGTGAGTATTCGAGGCGATCGCGCGATTGCCCATAGCTGTACACCTCGAGCCACTGTTTCCAACAAGCATGGCGATGAGCAGGCGCAATCTTCGCATCGAGATCGAGCCGGTAGCAGTGTTCGAAGCGTACACCGCCTTCGTGGATCGGCTGGATGCTCGGGCCGCAACCCAGCGGCAGGCCCGTAAGCGGCGCCAACCCGCAAAGCACGGCCGCCCTCCACCACGTGGGGCCCCTGCCCAGCGAGTTTCTGCCCGGCGCTTCAGCCACTGAGGGTCAGCCTGCCGACTTTTGTGAGTGGGGGCAAGCGTTCGGCGTCGCAGGGTCCCGGCATCGTCAGGAGGTGCGCGACTTCTCTCGAATCGTGCTATTCCGTGAGAGTGTTCACGGGTCTGGTCCAAGCCATGGGGACGCTGCGGCGGCGCGCCGGCACGCGCACTGGGGCAGAGTTCACCCTCGAGCATGCCTTTGGTGAGTTGACGCTGGGCGAATCGATCGCGGTCAACGGCGTGTGCCTCACGGTGACCGCCTTCGACGCGACGACGTTTCGAGTCGAAGCCTCCGAAGAAACGCTACGGGTCACCTCGCTCGCCGACCTGCAACCGGGTGCCAAGCTCAATCTGGAACGCGCGCTTCGTCTGGGTGACCGGCTGGGTGGACACATGGTCAGCGGACACGTCGACGGCCTCGCTGTCGTGCGCTCGCTGCGCCCCGTGGGCGAGTCGGTGCGCATCACGTTTTCGCCGCCGGCGGAGCTGCGCATGTACCTGGCGCCCAAGGGCTCGGTCACGCTGGACGGTGTTTCGCTGACTGTGAACGACGTCGAGTCGGACGGGTTCCAGGTGATGTTGATACCCCACACGCGCGAGGTGACCACGCTCGGCGCGCTCACCGTTGGCAGCAAGGTCAACCTCGAGGTGGATGTGCTCGCCCGCTACGTATGTCACTACTTGAGTGCCGGCGGCACCGCACCGGTGCTTCCCGCGAAGACCAGCCGCTTGGAAGAGTTGCTCAAGCCCTCCACCTGAACCGAGAGTACCGTGATCAGCGATCCCCCACCTGCGAGTCGACCGCTCGACATCACCCCAGAGCACCTCGAAAATATCCAGCGCGCGCTCGACGACCTCCGAAAGGGCAAGATGATCATCCTCGTCGACGACGAGGATCGCGAGAACGAGGGCGACCTGTGCCTGGCGGCGGATCGGGTCACGACCGAAGCCATCAACTTCATGGCGACCCACGGGCGCGGGCTCATCTGCGTCACCCTCACCGCGCAACAGATCGCGCAGCTCGAGCTGCCGATGATGCGCTTGCCTGGCCGCAGCCAGCCTGCGCTCGGCACCGCCTTCACCGTGAGCGTCGAAGCCAAACACGGCGTGACGACCGGCATCAGCGCGGCCGACCGCGCGACCACTATCCGCGCCGTCTCGAACCCCCACGCGCGCCCCGAAGACGTCGTCGTGCCCGGCCACGTGTTCCCGCTGCAGGCCAAGGAGGGTGGGGTGCTCGTGCGCGCGGGACAGACCGAAGGCTCCGTCGATTTGGCGCGCCTGGCGGGCCTGAGTCCCGCGGGGGTCATCTGCGAGATCATCAACGACGACGGAACGATGGCGCGCATGCCCGACCTCGAGCGTTTCGCGAGCGCGCACGACCTCCGCATCGTCACGATCGCCGATCTCATCTCGTATCGGCTGCAGACCGAGGTGCTCGTGCGGCGCCTGGAGCAAGCCGAGATCCGTTTGGATCAGACGCGCACGTTCTGGCAGGCCATCGTGTTCGAGGCTCCGCTCCAGGAACGCCAGATCTTGGCGCTGGTGAAGGGCGATCCGACCTTGTCGAGCCCCGCGTTGTGCCGCATGCACGCGGGCTCCACCCTGGCCGACACCTTCAGTTCGACCTACAGCGAAGGTGGCCGCAACCTCGACGAAGCCATCCTGCGCATCGAACGCGAGGGCGCCGGCGTCATCGTGTACCTGCCGCCGCGGGGTGACCTGGTGAACGAGCTGAAGCACATCAGTCGATCCGCGTCCGCACCGCCCGAGGCCGCCGCGCTCGCCCGGCCCCACGGCGGCACCCTGCGCGAATACGGCCTCGGCGCCCAAGTCCTGCGCGAGTTGGGCCTCCACGAAATTCGGCTGCTCACCTCGAACCCCCGCAAGATCGCCGGCATCAACGGCTACGGCCTGCGCGTGGTCGAGAGCGTTCCGCTCGCCGACGGCGCGGACGCCTGACGCAGCGGAGCGTGACACCGGCGTCAGGGCGCGCGATGGGGGAAACCGAGAAGACGGCGTGAGTCGCCTTGGGGCACGGCTCTTGCTGGCGAGGACACTGGGATGCGGACGGCCATTGGACGAAATGGGTGCACGGCACGGATGCTCTTTGCCGCCGTGATCGCGCTGTCGAGCGGGGTTCGCGCGCAGCCACCGCCACCCACCGCGACGCCGACCCCAACCCCAGAGCGGTCGCCGTTCACCGGTGAACTGTTGCCTCCGAACGTCGCGCCCGTCCCGCCCGTCCCGCCGGCGTCGCCGCAACCGCCCGCATCCGCACCGCCCGCATCCGCACCATCCGCATCGGCGCCCCCACCGGTCTCGCCAGCGCCCGGCGCTTGGGTGCCCGCTCCGAACAGCGGGTCCTATGTGCTGGTTCCGCCGGGATACCAGGCTCCGTTCGAACTCCCGTATCGACCGGGTGTGCCCGTGCCGGCGGGCTATCGCTTGGTCGAGGAACCCATCCGCGGCCTTTTGATCTCGGGGTGGCTGGTCACCGGCATCGGCTACGGCATGGGTGTGATGGGTGCCGCTGTGGCCGACTTCGCCAACGAAAGTTCCTGGATGCTAGTGCCGGTGATCGGTCCGTGGCTGACCTTGGGGGCGCGTGAGTATTACTCATGCAAGCACGAGGACTCAGATGGCGATGGCAGGGATGACGCCGACCCCGAGTGTACCCAAGACGCTCTCGTCATCCTTGGGCTCGCGCTCAACGGCATGATGCAGGGTGCGGGCGCGGCGCTGTTGTTCATGGGGTACTCCATCAAGAAGAAGAAGTTGATCCGCGAGGACATGCACGTGGGCATCGCGCCCGGACGAGTCACGTTCGCGATGCGCTGGTGAATCTCCCCTCACTGCTTGCTTGTGACGGCGGCGCGACTTCGAGTACGCTCGGTGGCCCATGAGCCAACGGTCGCAGATCCAAACGTTAGAGGGCACTTTCACGATCGTCGACGGCGCGCGCTTCGCGATCGTCGCCAGCCGCTTCAACTCGTTCGTCGTCGAGCCCTTGGTCGAGGGCGCAGTCGACGCCCTGCTGCGTCACGGCGCCAGACCCGAGAACCTGCAGATCATCAAGGTCCCCGGCTCGTGGGAGATCCCTTTCGCCTGCCAGCAGGTAGCCCGTCGCGGCGACGTGGCCGCGATCATCGCCGTGGGTGCCGTCATCCGCGGCGCTACCCCGCACTTCGACCACGTGGCTTCCCAGGCCTCCAAGGGCATCTCGCAGGTCTCGCTCGATACGGGCATACCCATCGCCAACGGCGTGCTCACGACCGACACCATCGAACAAGCCGTCGAGCGCGCCGGCACCAAGGCGGGCAACAAGGGCTACGACGCCGCGATGGTGGCCATCGAGATGGTGGCGCTCGGGCGCGTGCTCAGGGGTTGAGGCGCGGTGGGTTCTGCGGCGAGGTGGGACATCGTACCGCTGCCAACTCCGACCGGCTAGCAAGCTTCGCCAAGCTGCGCGGCGCTTCTGCTAAACTGCCGGGCGGAGTGTGCCCTCGACGATGACGATGGATGAAGCGCGGACGCTACTCGGCGTCGACCAAGGCGCCGACGCCGGCGAGGTACGCCGAGCCTACCTCAGGCTCGTGAAGAAGCATCGTCCTGAGCAGGATCCTGGCGGCTTCCAACGCGTGCGCGAGGCCTACGACATCGTGCGGCAAGAGCTGCCGTATCAAGTCCACGCGATCGTTACAGCGAACGGCAAAGCAGTGGTCGCGTCCGCGACGGAGGGAGCAGCCGAGGTCACCGCGGACGAGCTGGAAATTTTCTACCGACGCTCAGACGCGTTGGAGGCGAGCGACAGTAATGGCGCCATCGAGATTTGGCGAGCGGCCGTGCTACAGCACCCCGACAACGCCGAAGCGCACGAGCGATTGGTCGAAGCGTACGATGCTGCGGGCGACGAGGAGCGCGCCGGTGGTGCGCTGCTGCGCGGCTATCAGTGCGGCTTCTCCGGTTTTGAACGCGAGCTTCTGGCGCGCGCGCCTGCGCACGCCCCCGCCGAACTTTACGAACGGGCGGAGCACGACGCCGGGCTCGCTTTCGCCGCTGCAGCGGGGCGTCTACGTCAGGGTGATCCCAGGGCTGCGTTGCCCTACCTGCGACTTGGGATCAAGTCGGCGTCCGGCAGCAGCTATCAAACCGCGGCTCTCGTGATTGAGACGCTAAGTCGGCTCGGAAAGCACGGCGACGTCGAGGGGTTCATGGAGCTCGCTGAGCTGTTCGCGAACCACGTGAAGGACAACCAAGTCGCGCTATGGGCTCCGCACGCTGCGCAGTGGGCGGTGCTGCGTGAACTGCGCGGAGTGGCCAGCGACCTGCCCGCATTCGTATTCATTTCGCTGGCGAGCTCCGTCGTCGAACAGGACGCGAAGAACCTGGCGGAGGAGCTGGCACGCTATGCTGCCCGAGACTGGCATCAGGCGCAGCGCGCCGAGAATGTGTTGAAGGCTCGGGCGCCCCGCCTTCACGAGGCGTACGCTGGTTTACTCAGGCCAGCCGAGCACGTTCCCTACGGCTGGGGATTCGAGTGGGGTTCGGTGGTGGGGCCGCTGCTCGTGGTCGTTTTCATGTTGGCGCGCTGCCTCACGGGGAGTCGAGAGAGCGAGACGGCGCTACCCGATCCACCCAAGTCGCTTGCCGGCGAACAGCCCATTCCCCAGTTCGCTACTCAGCCCGGCACGCAGTATTACGCCGCATACCGCACGATCGACGACCTGTCTGGGCTGGCCCACCAGCGTGGGCTCGGCGAGCTGCGCGCTAAGCTGGTCGCGGTCGGCCACGCTTTTCCGGAGGGCTGCCCGTCGCTCGCACGCGAGATGCAGGGTGTCGTCGAGCTAGCGCGAAACCAAGGTTCGGTCATTACCAATCACACGAAGGCGCTCTGGGTCGAGTTCGAGAGGGTCTGCCCCGCGCGGGCGGGCATCGGTGATCCACCATGAGCACACCTATTCTGGGCATCGATCTGGGAACGACGTTCAGCTTGGGAGCCGTGTTGCAAGGCGGTATGCCCGTGGTGCTACCCAACGCACTCGGTGAGCTGCTCACTCCAAGTGTCGTGTCCGTGCAAGAAGACGGAACGCTGCTCGTCGGAGCAGCAGCACTCGCCCGTTCACACCTGCATCCACGAGAAAGCGCGCGTTGGTTCAAACGTGACATGGGAACCACGCGCGAATACGAGATTGGCGGGCAGCGGTTTCGACCGGAACAGCTCTCGGCGCTGGTGCTCGGAGAGGTCAAACGCGGTGCGGAGCAAGCCCTCGGCCAAAGCGTGCGCGAGGCCGTGGTGACCGTTCCCGCATACTTCGGAGAGCTGCAGCGACGCGCCACGCGCGACGCCTGTGCAATCGCAGGCCTGGTCGTCGAGCGTATCATCAACGAACCCACCGCAGCTGCGCTGGCTTACGGCTTGTCCGCGATGGGTCAGGAGCTACGGGCGGTGGTGCTCGATTTGGGCGGTGGCACGTTCGACGTGACTGTTCTCGAGATCATCGAAGGCGTCATCGAGATCCAAGCGTCTGCCGGCGATAGCCGACTCGGCGGGGAAGACTTTTCGGACCTCGTCACGCGCGAAGTTCAGGCGCGTATCTATCGCGAACATGGGATGGAGCTGGCAGCTGCAAGCGCCGAACATTCGCGATTGCGCGAAGCCTGCGACATCGCGAAGCGGCGCCTATCGAACGCCGAAGTCGCGAGGATCGCTCTGCCGGGCTTGCGCGATGCACGCGGCAGGACGGCGAGCATCGAACTGGAGCTTCGGCGTCAAGAGACAGAGGCGCTGTTCGCCGCTTTACTCGCACGGATCGAGAAGCCTATTCGGCGCGCGCTCCAAGACGCGCACGTCGCACCGGACCAGGTCGACTCGGTGCTGCTGGTGGGCGGTGCGACACGCATGCCGTGCGTGGTGGAGCTTGCAAGCAAGGTGTTCGGGCGCTTGCCGTTGCGGCATCTGCCACCGGACGAGGCGGTCGCTCTGGGTGCGGCGGTGCAAGCCGCACTGAAGGCGGGGGATCGCGCAGTCGACGAACTGGTCGTTACGGACGTCGCCCCGTTCTCGCTGGGTGTCGCGACGGGGCAAACCGTTGCGGGACGGGTGGTTGGTGGGCTTTTCTCGCCGATCATCGATCGCGGCACGGTGTTACCGGCCAGCCGCGTCGAGACGTTCCACACGATGGTCGACGGCCAGCGTCAGATAAAGGTCGAGGTCTATCAGGGTGAACATTCACTTTGCGCCGACAACCAGCACCTTGGATCGTACTCGGTCAAAGGGATTCCCGCGGCGCCTGCTGGTGAGCAAGCCATCGACGTGCGCTTCACTTACGACCTGAACGGGATCTTGGAGGTCGATACCACCATCCTTGCGACGAAGACTACGCGCAGCCTGGTGCTCGATCGCTCGCCTGCCGGGATGTCGCCGAGCGACATCAAGCGTGCCACGCAGCAGATGAAGCACCTCAAGTTTCACCCGCGTGAGACATTGCCCAACGTGACGGCCATCGCGCGAGCCGAGGCCGTTCTGGTCAACTTGATAGGACTCGAGCGAGCAGCCCTGCTCGAATGTCTCCACGCGTTTCGGGTCGCGCTCGAACTCCAGGATCCCGCTCAGGTGGAGCTGTTGCGAGAAGTTTTGGTCGCTCGCACGTTGGCACTGCGCTCGGGAGAGCGCGAATGAGGCGCGATGGGGCCTAGCGCACGTGGCTGCGTCAGTGTCCCTTCTCACAGCCCCCAAAAACTGCATGCCGCCGAGCACGATGCCGCGCGCGGCGAGGCCGAGCTCGAGCTCTTCGTCGCCGAGAGGACGTTTTGCTGCATGCGGAGCAGGTGAGCCTCGAGGTTCAGCTCGAGGCCGAGGTAGGCGCGTTCGGAGACGGAGCGACGACGAAACTCGTATTGTGGCGCAGAAGGCTCCCGACGCCCCAGAATCCGCGTCGGAAACCCGGGCCTTGGGTCGCGAGCCGGGCTATTTGCCGGGACCCTGGCAACGGGGTCGGCCTGGCCTTGCCGAGCGCCCGGAATGCTTTCACAGTCTGGCCCCATGGGTGCCCGAACCACCGCTCGCGAAGCCGCACTCCAGATGCTTTACGCCCTCGACATGACCGGGCTCGATGTCGAGCGCGTCATTGCCAACTTTTGGAACGAGGCTCCCGGCGATCCGGAGGGGCGCGACTACGCCAACCAGCTCGTGCGCGGTGTTGCCGCCAACCTGGAGCGCACCGACGCCCTGATTGAAGCCGCCAGTCAGAACTGGCGCGTCGGGCGCATGTCGCGCGTCGACCGCAACGTGCTCCGCATCGGCGCCTGGGAGCTGGCCGAGCGCCTCGAGGTGCCGCGCGCCGTGATCCTCGACGAAGCCGTCGAGACCGCCAAGCGCTTCGGCAACGAAGACAGTGGCGCCTTCGTGAACGGCGTGCTCGATCGCATCGCCGACGACTGTAACCGCCACGACACCGACGCCGTCCCCGGCTCCAAGCCCACCCCGTAGCCGGTCATGGACCTCCGCTTCACCGCACCCGACTTGCGCCGCCTCGATCTCGCGGGTACCGAAGTCTTGGTCGCGTGCCTCACCGAAGGCGAACGCCCCCCGCGTGGCGTGGCAGGCCTCGTCGACTGGCGCCTCGCGGGCCGCTTGTCGGCGTTGCTCCTGAGCGGTTTCGCCAGCGGCAAAGTCGGCGAGGTCTTGCTCATTCCCGGTAAGCCCAAGCTTCCGTTCGACAAGATCGTGCTGTTCGGCATCGGCCGTGCCGAAACCTTCAGCGAGCTCGTCTATTCCGACGTCGTGCGCCGCATCCTCGACACCCTCGAAGGTCTGCACGTGCGCAACGCCGTAGTGCAGCTCCCCGGCCGCCACCTGCAAGCAATCTCCGCCGCCCGCGCGGCGGATCTCCTGCTCGAACAAGCCGCGACGCGCCCCGAGCATGACATCTGGACCTTGCTCGAGTCCGCCGAGTCCCAGCGCAGCATTACCCAACACATGATCCAAGAGCGCCGCCGGGTGCGTCAGCAATGAAGCCTCGAGCCGCCATCACGCTGGTTGCGATCAGCGTCAGTGGTTGTGGCAGCGACGAGCGCGAGCGTCCCAAACCGGTGCCCACCAACCCGGAGCTCGAGCTATACGCGAAGCCCGGCACCCCCACCCCCGATCGAGCCGATGCCATCGCCGCCGCGTGCGCCGCCATGCTCGAGCACGAAGCGGAGGGGTGCGGCACTGCCGGCGGTGCCGCGGGGGCGTCGAACGCGGACGCCGCTGCCGAGTGCCTGCGCAGCTGGCGCCTCAACGACGCCCGCGGCTGCGGCGCCGCGTTCGCCCGCTTCATCGAGTGCCGCACCGACAGCCTCGATTGCGAACATGGCTGGCACCCCGACTGCGACATCTACGAAGACGCCGCTTTCATTTGCACCACCGACTTCGTCCAGCGCACCAGCTGTACCCCCGTGAGCGTCGGCAACCTGTGCGAAGACAGCGCCTACAGCTACGGTTGCGTCACCGAGCGTAAGCCCTTCCCCGAGTGCGAAGGCGTCGCCGACACTGCGAGCCCGGCGTACTGCTGTTTCTGAGAACGCAGCTCGGAGGCTGAAGCCGAACGCGACCTCACCGTCGACGGTCCTGACCTCGCGGCGCAGGCGTTGGCCGCGGGGTTGGTCGACGAGCTGCAGCTGATCGTGTCTCCCGTGGTCGTCGGCGGCGGGAAGCGGTTCTTCCCGAGCGGCCTGCGGTTGAAGCTGGACCTGCTCGATGAACGCCGATTCGAAAGCGGCGTGCTGGTGCTCAGGTACGCCGTGCGAAAGTGACGCGATGCGGATCGGTGACGACGAGTGCTACCTCCGGGTCGAGGGAGAATTTACCCAATTTTTTGAAGGAGCTTCGCGGTCACGTATTTTCGGTTCGCAGTCCCGTTGAGGGATAATGAGCGCGCCGTCCCCGCGGTTGGCGAACCCAGCGTTAAGATCGTGAAAAAGCGTGAGCCATGGCCAGATCGAGGGGCATGATGCTATCTGCTTCGTACTAGGTGTGAGTGGAAGGGATGGGTGCGAAATGAACGAGCTTCGTGGGGTGCTCCGCTGGAGCATGCTGGGTGTGGTGCTGCTGACCGGTGGCTGTGGGAAGACGGAGGAAGGCGGTGCCGGAAACGATGACGTGTCGGATGACGCGTCGAAGCCACTGGCAGATCTCAGCGACGCGGAAGTCACTGATGTGTGCCGGGAGCTTCGGCAGATGCACGACGACGTGATGCCCGCGTACGAACGGGGCATCTGCGTACTCGAGAGCGTTGCTACTAGCGACGGCGCGTCGTGTGATGCGGCTATCGACGTGTGCGTCGAAGATCTCGAGGTCACGGCGTTGAGCGTCGATGAGTGCACTGAGTGGCTCGATTTCTCGGGTTGCCATGCCTCCGTCGCTGAACTGAACGACTGCATCGTCGAACAGCGTCAGAACGTCGAGCGAATAGCCGCGCTTCGAAGCTGCGAGGATGCCCGCGAGAGCGGCGCCTCCCGGAGCGAGTGGTTCGATGACGCGGCTGCCTGTCAGCAGCTGTTCGATCGCTGCCCGGGCACCTTCGACGAGCCCAGCGAACCGGACGAACCGGACGAACCGGACGACGTAGATAACGTGGACGAACCCGTTTCACCGGACGATGCGTCCTATGTCATCGAAGGCACAGTGGACGGCGAGGCCGTCGAGATCCGTCCCAGCGGTAGCCTCGGTCATACTAGCAGTACTTCGGGGGATTTCTGGAGCTTGGGCCTCGAGTTCGGGGGGGCCGAACTGTGGATCTGGGGCGAGAACGAGGCGGCGCAAGGGCTGCTACGGATGCCGCCAGGCGGCACCGAAGCGTCGAGCATGCTCTGCCTCGAAGCGGTCGAGGTCGTGAAGAGCGCCGAGACGTCGACCTGGGAAAGCAGCAACCTGTCGGCGTTGCCACTGTGCAGCGAGGGTGACCGTCAGCCGCTCGAGCTGAGCTTTGCGCCTGGCCTTGCGGTGCAGGGAACGTTTCAGGGCGAAACCCTGGCTTGGGTGAGCCAAGGGTACGATTGCTTCGAGACCTGCCGCTTCAAATTCGAGCCTAGCGACGACCCTGGATCAGGGCGCGACCGATGGATCCTCGAAGTGGACACGACCATCGAAACAGGCGTTACCAAAGAATTCGAGCACGCGACGCTGATTCACGTGGGTGGCGCGGGCGGCGTGGCTTGCGGCGGTGGAGGCGTGGTCTCCTACGCAGAGAACGGCGAGCTTCAGATCGTGGTCGATGCACTCGCCCCCCTCTCGGAGTGTCCGGGCACGCCGGTCGAGGGCAACCTCAGCGGTAGTTTCTAACGGCGGCAGTTTCTAACGGCGGCAGCTTCTAACGGCGGCAGTTTCTAACGGCGCTCACTTGCTGCTCGGCGTGGGGGCGGGACTCGCCGCTGGAGCCGCGCCGGGCGCCGTGGGCTTCTCGATGATGACGCCGCCCAGCACGACTTGGCCGTTGTCGTAGCGGTCGTATTCGACGGTCATGCCGTCGTAATAGTGACGCTCGACCGTGTGGTTGGGGTTGTCGCCGGTGACCTTTTCTTGCCGCACGCTGGGGCCCAGGTGGTCCATGATGACCTGTTGCTTCATCATGACCTCGAAGTCGGGGGGGAAGCCGCCGTTGAAGATGCCGAAGAGGCTGTCTTCCCCAGCCTTGTTCTTGCCGGCAGGGCGATCGCGGCGATGCACCACGACCTTGTCGACGACGCCGCCGGTGAGATGAAAGTCGACGGCGCGCCCGATGTAGCGGCACAGCGTTTCGGTGGCAACATCGCAGGGGCGATCCATCTGGCGCTCGATGGTGGCGCGGGTGGCACCGATGCGGATGGGGCCGACCCCCTTGCCGGGCAATATCGCGAGACGCGGGCCCGTGGGGATGGGGATGCGCGTGGCGGCGGGCTGCGGCACGTACTTGCTTGGTGAGCCGCTCGTGCCTCCAGGTCGGGCGAAAGCGTTGACGATGATGGAGGCGCTCGGCGCTGCCGATGGGTGGGTCGGCGTGTCGTCCTTGTCTCGGGACTTGCAGCCGACCCCGGCCAGTAGGAGTAAAGCAAGAGTCAGCGCGGTTTCCAGCGTGCGACGCATGGTGCTTGTCTAGCAACCTGGCGCCAGTTTGCTAGGGTGTTTTGCGTCGTGCCCTTCCCCCTGATCCAGCAACGTCGATTCCTCTTCGTGACCGGCAAAGGTGGCGTGGGGAAGACGACGGTGTGTGCGGCCATGGCAACGGCATTGGCTGCCGCGGGGCGCCGGGTGTTGGTCGCGGCATGCGGAGCCGAGGAGCGCTTATCGGCCGTGCTCGAGACGCGGCCCATCGGGGGTGACGTAGTGGAGGTCCGGCCGAACCTATTCGCGGTGTTCATCACTCCGAAGGAGGCGATGAGCCAGTACGGGGCCATGGTGCTGAAAAGCCGCCTAGCGTACGCGCCGCTGTTCGAGAATCGCTATGTCACGAACTTCTTCGACGCGGTGCCAGGCCTGCGCGAGTGGGCGGTGCTGGGGCGCTCGTGGTACCTGGCCACCGAAACGCGCGGGGATGGCAGGTTCCGCTTCGATACGGTGTTACTCGACGCGCCGGCGACCGGGCACGCGCTCGACATGTTGGCGGTGCCGCGGGTGATCATGGCGGTCGCGCCCAAAGGCGTTTTGCGTCGCGACGCAGAGCGCGCGTGGACCATGCTGCAAGATCCGGCTCAGAGCGGAGTGATCGTCGTGACCCTGCCCGAAGAGTTGCCCGTCAGCGAAACGTTGGAGTTGACGACGAAGCTGACCGAGTCGTTCGGACTGCCCATCGCGGGTCTCGTCGTGAATAGTTGCGCGGCCCCAATCTTTTCCGAATCCGAGGCAAACTTTCTTGCCGGACGGAGCGACTTGCTCGCTCCGTCCATGACTTTATCTTTGGTCGAGCTATCTGCGCGTCTCGCGGTACGCGAGCGTGTTCAAGCGCAAAATCTCGAACGTCTGAACGCGCTCGATCACCCGAAAGTGATACTGCCCCGACAGGGTCAGCCTGGCGCCGAAGGGGAACTGGTGGAGGTGCTTTCCCGCCACTTTTCGAGTGGCGCTTCATGAACTCTCGCGCTTTGGGTGCTCGGCCGACAGCGGCCGGCCCGCGATTGGGTTAATTTGCTGCACGTTCGCCAACCGGGCGCTATGGTGGTCTGACGCTATGGGCCAAGAAGCGGCGCAGGCTGGTCGCGTGCTCAATGGCCGTTACCGCCTCGAGGAAAAGCTAGGTGAGGGTGGCATGGGCCAGATCTGGCGTGCCGAGCACCTGATCTTGAGGGCGCCCGTGGCGGTGAAGCTGGTCGATCGCCAGGCCACGGCCGACGACGAAACCTTCGCCCGCTTCATTCGCGAGGCGCAAGCTGCAGCGGCCATCCGCAGCCCGCACGTGGTGCAAATCCTCGATTACGGTACCGACGAGAAGATGCCGTTCATGGTGATGGAACTGCTGGAGGGCGAGACGCTCGCCCAGCGGCTCCGTCGCGAGAAACGCTTGCCGGCGGCAGAAACCGCGCGTGTCATCACGCACATTTCGCGCGCGGTCGGACGCGCGCACGAAGAAGGCATCGTCCACCGCGACCTCAAGCCCGAGAACGTGTTTCTGGTCGAGAACGATGACGAAGAAGTCGCGAAAGTGCTCGACTTCGGCGTCGCGAAGGTCGAGAGCGGCAAGCTAAGTGAGGGCGAAGAAGGCACCCGCACGCGTACCGGTTCGATCCTCGGAACGCCGTACTACATGAGCCCCGAGCAAGCGCAAGGGAACAAGGCCGTCGATTTTCGCTCTGATCTTTGGAGCATCGCCGTGATCGCTTTCGAATGTCTGACGGGCAAGCGGCCCTTCTACAGCGATGGTCTGGGTGACCTGGTACTTGCAATCTGCATCCGTGAGATCCCGGTGCCCTCGCGCATGGCGCCGGTGCCGCTCGGATTCGACAGTTGGTTCAAGAAAGGCGTCGAGCGCGAGCCTGATCGTCGCTTCCAATCGGCGCGCGAGCTCGTGGATTCCCTACGCGACGCGCTCGGCATCGAGGGCCGCGAAACCTGGGCGAGCCCTCCCGACGTGCTGATCACGACCGGCGGCCATTCCGAGCCGCCGAGCGCGCAGCAGTCACGCTCCGAGGCCGTGACCGAGCTCGCCGGCCCTGACGTGTTGCCTCAGCCGCGACTCGTCGTAGAGGGGGCTGCCAGCGGACCCGCGTCGCAGTCAGGACCAGCTTCGCGAGCGGGTTCTTTCCCGAATGCCGTAGCGGCGATGCCGCTGGCGCACACGCCGACGCCGCGCTCCGCGCGCCGTCGCCCAACGACGCTGGATGACGAAGAGGCCGAATCGCTGGCGCAGCGCTTTCGCGACGACTCGAGGGAAGATCGCACGCCAGCGCTCACCGTGCAGCAGTTCGGAACGACGCAGCACTCCGAGCCGCCCCCGCCCCCGACGTCGTCGGCAGGGCTCGTCTGGGGGGTAGCCGGCGGTGCCTTGGCCATCGGCGCCATCATCGGGTTCGCTGTGGTGTCTGGCGGTGACCCCCGCAACGTGGTCGAAGCACTGAGCCCGACGCCGCGGAACCAGCCGAGCGTGATCGTGCCCGACGAAGCGCGCCGCACCGACGCACCCGAGGTTCCGCCGAGCGCCACCTCCGATGCGATCGAAGACGCGGCGCCCCAGCCGCCACCGTCGGCTTCGGCACCCGTAGGCTCCGCCGCACCGATCGATCCAGCCGTGCCCACCAATGACGCCACGGAGCCCGCCGCTCTTGAGGATGCCGGCGCCGCCTTGCCCGAGACGAGCACGACGGGGGCGTGGGTCAAGCCCGATTGGGCGCGTCCCGACGACGAGGAGCCGCTGCCGCCAGAGCCGGCCCCCGACGGCGAAAAGTCCGGCGACAACCCGTATTGAGCGAGCCACGCGGGGGCTGTGGCGCGTCGCTCGCGCCAGCTGTCAGCCGTGCAGCGCGGACGCCGATCGCGGATCGGCACAGCAGCGGAAGCCCGTCGAGTAGTCGTGATACTCGCTGGTGTGCGCCTGCGTGCGGTACGAGCAGCCTTCGCCGTTCTGGAACGTGTCCATGAAGAATCCGCCGACGAACGTGCCGTCCGCGTCGGCGACCCACTCGTGCAGGTTGCCGACCATGTCGTATACGCCGAAGGCGTTCGTGCACTCCGCGAATGAACCCGCCGGCGCCACGGTGTCGTTGAGTTCGTGCAGACGCGGATCGTTCATCCACTGTGAGAGCCACATCTCTTTCGGATCCGTGCCGGCGGGCGCGTTGGCCTGGAATAGCCGGACCACCGGGTGCCGATCGAGCTTGTCATAGCGATCGTTGCACGCGCCGGCGCGCCGCTCGTTGCCGTAGGGGTACACGGTGCTGTCGGGCCCGCGGCACGCGTGCACCCACTCGTCGGCTTCGCACAGACGCTTGCCCGCGTTTTGGCAAGCCGCTGCCGCCTGCTCTCCACTGATGTAGCCCTGCGGCTTCACACCCGCGCGGCTCACCGCGATCATCTCTGACTCTTGCCCGTCGACCGCGCGATTGCCGGGCCACGGTTCGAGCGCGGTCCCCGCGCGGTGCTCGAGGCTGGCTTCGTAGATGTCGATGCAATACTCGCCCCCGGTCTGCGTGAGCAGCACCATGCCTTCCGGGCAGGGCCCGCTCGACTCGGTCTCGGCGACCCGCTCGGAGCCAGCACCCTGATCGAGCGTCGCCGCGACGGCCGAGTGGCTTTCTGTCTCGGTGCTCCCGTCGGGCGGTGCGGGCGCCGCCTTCGGCTCCCCGATGCCACGCGCGCAGGCCCAGCCGACCAGAAGGACGCAGGGCACCGACCAGGTCCAGCGCGGAGTCACGCTGCCGTCTTGGCGCGGGCGAGGTGGGCCCGTCAACCACAATCCCAGCTCCGTGCCGGCAGAACGCGGAGGCCCCGGAGATTCTTGCGAGCGCCGACGGTTGAGCTCACCATGTCACCATGGACGTGAAGCCGCAGCAGGGCCTGCCCTCGACTCTAGTCGTGCAAAACTTCATTGCTGGTGCGCCTCGAGCGAGCGCTGCAACTTTCGAGCGACGCAATCCCGCCAACCGCGACGACGTCGTGACCGTGGCGCCCCTCGCCACCGCTTCCGAAGTGCAGGAGGCGTGCAAAGCCGCCAAGGCCGCTCAGAAACAGTGGGCACGCGTGCCCGCACCGCAGCGCGCCCAGGTCATCGGCAGGCTCGGCGAGCTGCTGCGCGCCAACAAAGAGCCGCTTTCGCGCTTCGTCTCGCGCGAGATGGGCAAGCCGCTTCGCGAAGCGCGCGGGAGCGTGCAAGAAGCCATCGACACCGCCGAGTTCTTTCAAAGCGAAGGCCGCCGCCTCTACGGGCAAACCGTCCCGAGCGAGCTCACCCAGAAAGAGCTGTTCACCTACCGCCGCCCGATCGGCGTGACTGCCGTGATCACCGCCGGCAACTTTCCGATTGCCGTGCCTTCTTGGAAGCTCATCCCGGCGCTGTTGTGCGGGAACAGCGTGGTCTGGAAACCCTCCGACGACGCCCCCGGCGTCGCGGCGCTATTCTTCGATCTCTGGTTGCGGGCTGGCCTCCCCGACGGCGTGCTCAGCGTCGTTCACGGTCGCGGCGCAGGCAGCGCCGGCGAGTTTCTCGTGCAGCAGGTCGAAGCCGGCCTGGTCGACAAAGTCTCGTTCACCGGCTCCACCCAAGTCGGGCGCAGCATCGGCGAAATCTGCGGGCGGCAGCTGCAGACGCCGTCGCTCGAGCTCGGTGGCAAGAACCCGCTCGTCATCTTGGCCGACGCCGACCTCGAACTCGCCATCGAAGGCGCCCTCTGGGCGAGCTTTGGTACTGCCGGGCAGCGCTGCACCAGCGCGGGCAACATCATCGTGGACCAGCGCGTCATGCCGGAAGTCCGCGCCCAGCTGAAACGCCGCGCTGAAGCGCTGGTAATCGGTGACCCATTGAACGAAGCCATCGCCTACGGGCCCATGATCAACGAGCGCTTCCTGAAGAACTGGATCGCGCAGCGCGAGCGCGGCTTGGCCGACGGCGCCTCGCTGCTCGTCGACGGCGCGCGCATCGCCAAGGAGACTGCGGGCGAGCACTTCGTGGGTGACGCGGAGCGCGGCCTCTACGCGACCCCGCGCATTTTCGATAAGGTTACCATGAGCATGAGCGTCGCCCAGGAAGAGTGCTTCGGACCCACCGTGAACCTGGTCGAAGTGAACGGTTTCGACGAAGCCCTAGCCGCCGCCAACGCCACGCCCTACGGCCTCTCCAGCGCCATCTACACGCGCGATGCCAGCGCCATGCTGCGCTTCAAGGAAGGCATCAGCGCCGGCATGACCAGCATCAACAACTCGACCACCGGCGCTGAAGCCCACCTCCCCTTCGGCGGCAACGGCTGGTCCGGAAACGGCACGCGCGAGAGCGGCATCTGGGTCATCGACGCCTACACGCGCTGGCAAGCCGTCAACGTCGACCTCGCCGGCAAACTGCAGAAGGCGCAGATCGACGTGGCCGACGCCGCCCCGCCCGACCCTCTCGATTGGGCGGCCCTGGTGCAATAGCCAGGGCGGGCGCCAAAAAAGCGCCTGGTCCAACTTGACCGATCGTTCCACAACGCCCATAGTCTGGCTGTGGCACGGCCCCGAGAGTTCGACGAGGAGCAGGCGCTGGACAAAGCCATGGTCGTGTTCTGGCGCCGAGGCTTCGCGGGCACCTCGATCGCGGATCTGGTCGAGGCCACCGGTCTCCAGCGGCAGAGCCTGTACAACGCCTTCGGTGACAAGCAGGGCTTGTTCAATGCTGCTCTGGCGCGCTACCGCGAGCACGGCAGCGCCTACGCCGCGCCATTGCTATCGCCCGACGCGGGCTTGGCCGAAATCCGTGAGTTCATGCTGGCCACGCTACGCGAACAGCGTCGCCTCGACTGTGGTGCCTGCATGCTCGTGAAAACGGCGTTCGATCCCTCGGTGCAAGACCAGCAAGTGAAGGCCATCGTGCACGAGAGCGCCAGCATCTGGCGCGAACAGTTCGCTCGCGTACTCGCCCAGGCGCGCCGGCGCGGCGAACTTCCGCCCAAGGGCGATGACATCACTCTCGCCAACTACCTCTTCACCATCCACAACGGTCTCAGTGCCCTCGAACGCACCGGCGCAAGCGAGGAAGAAATCGCCGCCGCGCTCGACCACGCGCTAGCGAGCCTTCACCTCGCGCCCTAGCCCATTTCCTTTGCCCAGTTATTGACCAATCGTTCAACAACATCAGGAGAACCTCATGACCGCTTTTCAAACGAAAAACTCCGTAGCTTTCGTCACCGGAACCAACCGCGAACGCGGCATCGGGCGCGCTGTCGTCCGAGCCCTGCTCAAACGCGGCGCGCGCAAGGTCTACGCCACTGCCCGAGATACCAGTCAACTCGTGGACCTCGTGCGTGAAGGCGAGGGTCGCGTCGTCGCCGTCGCGCTCGACGTCACCGACGAGCGAGCCATCGCCGCTCTCGGCGAGCGGTTCGCCGATGTGAACCTCGTCGTCAACAACGCGGGCCTCTTCGGCAACCCCGCCCCCCTCGGTGACGCAAGCGCCGCCGCGCAAGAGATGCGGGTCAACTACACCGCCCCCATGCTCATCACCCAGAGCTTTGCCCCCATCCTCGCCAAGCACCCGAGCAGCGCCGTCGTCAACGTCAACTCCATCGCAAGCTTCGTCAACTTCCCCCTCGGCACCACCTACGCCGCTTCCAAGGCTGCCGCTCACTCGTTGACTCAAGCCCAGCGCCGCGAGCTCGCCCCCGCCGGCATCCTCGTCGTCGGCGTATACCCTGGCCCCACCGACACCGACATGGCCGACGCCATCAAGCTCGACAAGGCTTCACCGAGCTCCGTCGCAGAAGCGGTGCTCGATGCCCTCGAAAGCGGCACCGAGTACGTCTACCCCGACCCCATTTCGCAAAGCTGGTCACAGGCCCACCAAGCTGACGCCAAGGCGCTCGAGCGCGAGGTAGCCACGATGATGTTCCCCTGAGGCTGCAGGCGCACGACGACGCTCTAGTGCTGGCGGGCTCGAGCGTCGGTCCGGCGCCCTCCCGCCTCCGGAAGAACCAGTACGCAGACTGCTCGAGGATTTGTGCGGTGACTATGGATGGCGCAGGCTAAAGGCTTGCTCGCTCCCTTGACGAAAGCCGAATGCTTGGCGAATCCAACCTGGCCCCCTGCGACGGGCCTCGCGCTCATCCTACCCTTTCTGGTCTTTTCTACGCTGGCCTGCGGCGGCAACGACCCGGATGACAGCACCGGGACGACGGGCGCCACGGCGCCCGGCAACGGGGCTACGGGCACTGCTGCTACGGGCAATGCCGCGACAAGTGGTGCAACGACGAGCAACGCGACGATGGGCGTGAGTGACAGCACGAGCAGCGCGGCCGGAGGTGCCAGCACGGCAAGCGGCACCACCACCGACGTCACCTCGGACGCGGGTTCGGGTGGAAACACAACCACGTCGAACATCACCGGTTCCACCACGGGTGCGGGCGGCGGCGGTGGCTCGATCGACGATCTGCCAGAAACCGACTGTACCGTGAGCGTGATGACCTCTGAGATCGCCGAAATCGCGACGGTGGGGGTGGTCACCTTCTCCGCGGACTTGCCCGCAATCAGTAGGGCCGAGGTTCAGTTCGGCAAGGACGAGAGCTACGGTTTGGCCGCGCCGGTAGATCTGGGCGCCACCGACTACCGCACCTTGCTGCTGGGAATGACCGAGAACAGCAGCTACAACTATCGTGTTGCCGTCTCCGACGGGAGCCAGGTTTGCTATGGCGACAACCAGACGATCGAGACCGGCTCGCTCGACGTCGATGGACTCGACGATGTCAACGTCGGGGAGGGTACGCCCAGCGGATTCATCGTCACCTCTCGCGGCGGCGACGTCATCATCTTCAACGAAGCGGGCGAGCTCGTATGGGGCTACCCCTTCGGCGGCCGCTTGTTCTCGGCGCAGATGTCCTGGGACGGCCAGACCATGATCGGTCGAGACGTGGGGCCGTTCGACGCAGCGAACGGAGGGACGTTCCGCCGCATGGGCATGGATGGGTCGGGCGCGATGGCACTGGACGCCCCCGGGGGTGACCACCACGACTTCGCCCCCATCCCCGGAGGCATCGCCTATCTCGCGAAAACGGCTGCAGGGGACTGCGATCAAATCTTCATCGCCAGCGACGCGATCACCGACGGCGAACCTCTGGTCGACACGTGGGAGATTTTCCAATATTTCTCCGAGCCAGAAGGTATGGGCGGAGGTCAAGGCGAGCTCTGCCATGCCAACCGCATCCACTACATTGCGGACGCCGAGCTCTTCACCGTGTCCGATCGCAACAAGGACGCGCTGGCGGTGTTCGATCGCGCTGGCGCTCCGGTGACGTCGATCGGAAGCACGCCGAGCGGAGGGTGGACGCAGCACATCCAGGCCGAAGGCACCGGTAGCGATTGGCGCGTGCAACACGGCCATCACTTCTATGCGGAGGACAAGCTGCTCGTGTTTTCGAACAACGGCAGCAGCGGTTCGGCGATGCTGCACTACACCATCAATGGGGGCTCCGCCGCGCTGGACTGGTCCTACGCCGACGCGGGTCAGTCCATGACCCAGGGCGACGTACAGCACCTGCCCAACGGTACCTTTCTCGTCACCGCGAGCAACGCAGGCATGATGCATCTGATCGACGCCCAGCAGAACCTGATCAGCAGCTACTCTGCCGGCGGCGAGGGTGGCGGCACCCTGGGCGGCTTCGGCTACGCCTGGTTCCGAACGACGCTCTACGGCCCTCCGCCCAGCAGGCCGTGATGTGAGCGCAGGTGCTTCGTGAGCTCGACGACGAGCGCTTCTACGTCGTCTGTAGCGGCAAGCTCAGAACGGCGCCCCTCGTGGTCGGGCCGCGGATCTTCGTGCTCAAGTGGCCGAGCGCCCCTTCGTCGCCGGCGCTGGTGGCGTTGGAGACTCAGCTGGATCTGACCTTACCGGCAGGCTCCGAGCCGCGCGCGGAGTACTGGCCCCGAGAGAAATCGCCGGTATCGAAGAGAATGAGCGCAACCCGTTCTGAACACCTCCGACTCGGTGGGCAGGTGGACATGAAGGTTCGGGATATTGTCCTATTGATCGAGTCGGATGGTTGGTTTCAGGTCCGCCAACGCGGTTCCCATCGCCAGTTCAAGCATTCCACGAAGCCAGGCCTCGTGACCATCGCGGGCAAGCCGAGCGACGAGCTTGCTGCCGGAACGTTCAACAGTGTGCTAAAACAGGCAGGTCTGCGATGAAGTACCTAGTAGTGGTCGAAGAAACCGCCACTGGATTCTCGGCGTATTCGCCGGACTTGCCGGGTTGCATTGCTACCGGCGCCACGCGGCAAGAGGTCGAGCGCGAGATCTCCGAAGCGATCACGTTTCACATCGACGGCCTCCATGCGGAAGGCATAGCGCCTCCGCTGCCGCGCACGTTTTCGACCTACGTCGAGATACCGTCCAGCTAGAACCGCCCCGGCGTTCGCGTTGACAAAACGTCGTGCGCTCGATTGCAGGACGACAGCTTGGCGGCGCGAGGGGTGCCAGCGCGGGCACTTGTAGCGCGATCCCCCTGGCACAGCTCTCGCATCTGTGCGGTAGTCCGTCCCCCGCATGGCCAACTCAAGCGACAACGGAGGGCCCGAGAAGCTCGTGCGGCGCGTGGCGCTGCTCCTGGTTCCGTTGCTGCTTGGCGCCGTCTACCTACTCCGCTCGGAAAAGCCGGCGCCGCCCGCCCCTGGAGCCAGCTCGGCCACGCCCGCGCCGCGCTCCCCGCCGCTGCCACCGGCAGCGGTCGCGTCGCACACGCCGATGCAACCGTTCTCGGATGAAACTCCGCTCCGCGCCAGCGCGACGGAGCCCGTCCCTTCGCCTCCGCCTCCGCCCCCACCGAGAGCCGCTGGCATCCCCGCTGCCGATCTGCCACCGGCCAGCGTCAACCCCTCGCCGCAGATCGCTGCGCCCAGCGTGCCGGCTTCGCCGTGCGGGGGTCTATTCGTGCGACTGATCACCGTTGGGGATGATCCGAAGCAGGCGTTTGCGTCGCTGGCTACGAGCTACGCCGCGCCCGCGCAGGTGGTGCACGTGGGGGACCGCGTTGGCGGGTTTCGCGTGACCAAGATCGAGTGGGATCGGGTGTGGGTGCAGTCGGGCGGCGGGCGCTGCGCAGTGGGCATGCACTTCGGCGCGCGCGACGCGCAAGAGGGCGCGGCGAAAGAGCTTTCCGCGGAAGACTATGCGAAGCTGCCGTGGGTGTTGCCGCAGGCCATCGTCGACGGGCTCAGCAAGCGGTCCGAGATGGAGTTCGAGCTGGACGTGGCAACGATCACGGCCTTGTACGCGCGCGGCGCAGACTTGTTTGCGGGGCTCCGCATGAAGCTGGTGGACGGTCCCGGCGTCCAGCTGTTCGACATCCGACTCGATTCGTTCCTCGAGCGGCTCGGCATCGAAGAGAAAGACGTGCTGGTGGCCATCGACGAGAAGCCGGTGGACTCGGTCGATGCCGTCGTCAAGGCTTTGGAGGCGGCGCGTGAACACGAGGTGCTGACCGCTGACTTCACCCGTGACGGTGAGCCTTATCGTTTGACCTTGAGTCTGCGAAGGGTATTCGTCGGTCCGTAGCGCGGCTGGCACACCTCTCGCACGCTGTGAGCTGGAAGGAAGCTCACATGTTGGGAACCAAGGCACTGAGAGGGATGTATGCGTTCGCCGTTCTGGGGTCGACCGCGTTGGTCGCCTACCTTCAGGCGCTCGGTGCGAACAACCTCGTGGAGGCTTCGTTGATGCTGCCGTTGCTGCAGCCTCCCCCCTCGCCACCGTTGGCGCCGCCCGACCCAGCGCCGATATCTGCGCCGCCTACCCCCGAGCGTCCCTCAGTGGCTCGGCCCACGCTGGTCTTTGCGGGCGCTCCGGCATGCGCGGGGCTAGAGCTGAAGATCGCGTCGCAGGCTGCCGATCCGCTGGCTTCGCGCGCGACGGTGCGGCACGCGGGCGACGCCAGTGGGACCCTGCTGCAGTCCGGCAGTGTGTTCGACGACATGCACCTGCTGCATGTGGGTTACGATGGCGTCGGGGTGACGCCGGTCGCATGGTTTCTTCGGGACGAGGTGGTGTGTCAGCTGCGGATGTTTTCGCGCGCGGGGCCCGCTTCCGGCGCGCGCGAGGACCGCGCGACGGGGCCCGCCGAGCAAGCTCCGACCTCCCAGCAGCGAGAGATCACGCGGCTCGGGCCCGGTTCGTTCCAGATCGATCGCGCGTTGGTCGATCGCCTGCTCGTGGCTCCCGGTGCCACGCAGGACGCCTACGCAGGCTTCGAACGCGGACCCTCGGGGACGTTCGCGCTGAAGTTCCGGCGCATCCGCCCGGGGGGCTGGGCGCACACGCTCGGTTTGCGCGTCGGCGATCGCTTGACGAGCGTGAATGGCTACGAGCTGAAGGACCCTCGGCACGCGATCGAGGCGTACGCGGCGCTGCGGACGCGCAGCGACCTCACGCTCGAGTTGGAGCGAGCGGGTAAGGTCGAGACCGTCCAGATTGCAATCCGGTAGTTACTCGACGCGGCGTCCGAACAACCTGACGCGGCGCGGCTCCCTGCCGGGAGCGGGCTCGGCCCTCAGCCAGGTCACGCCTTTCTGCATCACCAGGGTGTCGCCGGTTCGGAGGGTAGTGCACGACGATGTGCAGGTTTTGCAGACTTGCCAGCGGGCGCTGATTGCATCGTCGTAGCGTAGGCTGAAGGCTAGCGCTTCGTCGCCGTCCCACGAGAGCGCGGCCACGTGCTCGCGGTCGAGTCGCATGCCGACCTGCAGATACTTGGGAGAGACCGGCAACGGCAGTGGTTCCAGCGATTCGCTGCACTCGAGTCCTATGAAGCGGCCGCGCTGCGAGCGGAAGGATTGGTCCTCCCGACTCACTCCGCCGAGATCGCCGGGGCTGATGAAGTAGGTTCCGCGATCGAAGCGACCGAGATAGAGCGCAGAAGCTCCTTCCCAGTCGCTGTCGAGACGCTCGACCCAAGAGGCTGTCGCGGGATCGCACGCGTCGACGCGCGCGTCATGGTAGTTGGTCAACATGGCTAGCGATGTGGTGCCGTCGCTGTCGAACACGTGGCGTGCTACTGCGTTCGGTTCGAGGCAACTCGAGCTCCCGACGACGTTTTCGACCCAGTCCGCTCGGAGGGTGTCGGTGAGGCCGACGCACGCGTAGGTTGAGCGTTGCTCGTGCGCCAGTGTCCAGGCCGTGTCGAGCGGTATGCCGTAGATGTCCTCGAAGACGGCGCCGAAGCGCTCCGGATCTGGCTGCGCGCGTTCGTAGAGCTCGACCAGTTCGGGAGCGCCATACGCGTGGTACAGAAAGCTCACGAGCGCCGCTCCAGATGCATATAGGCGCTCATCGGCTACGCCGACGGGCACGCGCGACAGGTCGCGCCAATCGTCGGGCGCGGGGGGGATGCTCACGGAGTTGAGGCCGAAAGCCGTGGCAGCCCCTTCCACCAAAAGGGCATTGTCATGACCCAAGGGAGAGAACGTTGCGTGCACTACTTCGTGCTGCTGTACATAGCTTCCCGAGAACACGCGCGCGCCGTCGGCGCAGCTGTGCGACAGGTCGGGGCACGGCCACGGGCGCCGGTTCTCGGGTCGGCTCAAGTGGATGTAGGTGATGTGCTCGGGTCCGCGAATGCCTAGCGCCTCCTCGAGCGCCAAGAGACGCCCCTGAACCTGTTCGGGAGCGTCCGGGCATTCACTCAGGTCGGTATCGGAATGGTAGGCAACCCGGTCGAGTAACGCGCGCAATGGTGGCGGTTGGGTGGTCTCACCGTCGGAGCACGCAAGCGTACCGATGCTCGTCAAGAGCCACGTGACTCGTCCCACCGCGTGCCCTATGGTGCGGCGGCGCTGCCGTAGCTCGCGCACAGCTCCATGAGCGCCGCTACCTCCGCCTCGTCCGTCCCGAAGCGGCACGAGTCTTCGCGCCGTCGGGCAAAGTACTTGCCTGACGCTTCGGGAGGCAGGGCCTCCGTGGCGAGCCAGACGGGGGTGTCGGCGCCGGTTTCTGGGGATTCGTGGCCGCCGAAGCCCAGATCCTTGCTGAGCTTGGAGCGGACTTCGCCGGGGTGGCAAGCGTAGACGGCAATGCCGTGGTCGCGCAGGCGGCGGGCGTGGGCGACGGTGAGCATGCGGTCGGCTTGTTTGGACTGGCGGTAGGCGGTGTCGTTGTCGTAGGGGCGGCGGCGGAATTCGACGTCGCGGAGATCGAGCCCGCCTGCATAGTAGCTGGCCACGTTGACGACGCGGGCGCCCTGGGAGCGCGAGCGTGAGAGGACGGGTGTGCACGCTTCGATGAGCCAGTGGTAGCCGAGCACGTTGGTGGCCCATTGGCGCTCGATGCCTTCGGGGGTTTCTTCGCGGTGGTGGGGACACTCGGCGGCGTTGTTGACGAGCACGTCGATGGCCTGGGGCAGCCGCTCGGCGAGGGCCATGACCTCCAACCGGCGGCCCAGGTCGCAGGTTTCGACGGAGACCCGGCGGTGCGAGTCGCGCCACTCGCCCAGGGATCGTTCGGCGCGGGCGCGATTTCGCACGACGAGCACGAGATCGAAGCCCCGATCTTCCAGACCCCGCGCGATGGCGAAGCCGATCGCACCGTTGGCGCCGGTGACGACGGCGAGCGGGCGCTGGTCAGCCATGCGGGCCATTCTAACGCCTACGGTCCGTCTTCCAACCAGTATCGATAGCCATTCGCCCGGAACGGCAAGCCGAGTTCACTGCACACCCCGGCGATCACGTCGGGTGAGAGGAAGTAGTTCCGCAGCTGTACGATGCTGCCTGCCTCGGTGGCGAGTTCCGCTACTGACCGAACCCAGGGGGAGCCTGCGTTCCGCTGATTTTTCGTTGGTCATGCCCGACAACGAACGACCACGCCCGAAAGATAGCGAGGGCTGTGCGCTTTCGTCGGTGACTCGTTCTGTCGTGTTTTTGACTAAGCGTCGCTCGTGAGCGCCTTGCGGTACTCGCGGATGGCGTGGCTCGTGGTGGGACTATCGATGAAGCGCGCGAGCTCTCGGAGGTTGATGCCGGCAAGGACCTTGCTGTCGTCGACGGCTTGGTACTGCTCACCGACGAGTTCGTAGGGCTGGATGCGTCCACGCGACCAGTACCAGAGTTCGGGCACGCCGAGCTTCCGATACACTTCGAGCTTGTTGATGCCGCCATGCGTCCAGACCACCTCGATGGCGAGGTCGGGCCTCGGCACGTTCTTGGGATCATCGCCGAAGATGAAGCATTCGTCCGGCTCGGCGCCGCGCTCGGCCTTCTTGTTCGTCAACGTCCAGGAGCCAAATGTACCGAACTCGATGCCCTTCTCGAGACACCATACTTCAACCAGCCGACCAATGATCGATTTGATCCAGTCGTGTGACTTCGACGGGCTCATGATTTCGAGCTCGCCTTCCAGGTAGGTGTAACGTGGCTTCGAGCTTTCGCCGCGAATTTCGAGCAGGCGCTCGTAGTCTTGCCACGTGACGCCGCTGAGGCGGACCCGGTGATCGTCGCGCGAGACGCCGTCGTAGTCGCTGATGAGGGATGGCATCGCTGTTGCTTCGGAAGGTAACACAATTTTGGCCTCCGCCCTCTCGTCGGGTGGGCGAGGCCACGAGTTGTGCGATTTCTTTGCGACTACGGGACCGCGGGCGCTATGCCGGTGTGCAACCGCTCGACTGCGTAACGGGCCAGCGCCTTGGCGTCGGCGCCCTGATGCTCGATGCTGCCGTCGATGGCGAGCATGGCGACGCCGTGCACGACGGCCCATACGAAGTTTGCCTGAGTGCGCACGTCTTCTTGTCGCGCGAGCCCCGCGGCTTGTAGCTCGACGAGCGACTCGACGAGGACTTCTAACGCCGCGGCGCCGGCCTGACGGAGCTCGGGATCGCTGGCATCGAGGTCGAAGCCGCTGCCGAACATCACCCGGTAGTGCCAGGGGTGCTCGAGCGCGAAGCTCACGTAGGCTTCGCCCATGGCAAGCGAGCCCGCGCGCCCCTTGCCCGCGTGCTCCCATGCCGTGCGCAGTGCGTCGTGCAGCAGGCGGAATCCCTCGCTGGCCACGGCCGTCAAGAGGGCGGCCTTGTCCGAGAAGTGACGGTACAGGGCCGAGCGTGAGACCCCGAGCTCGTCACCGACCGAGCGCAGCGTCAGTGCGTCGAGGCCCTGCTTTTGCAAAGTACGCACCGCGGCCTGCAGCAAGGCTCGGCGCAGGTCGCCGTGGTGGTACTGGGCGCGGGGTTTTCGTGCGAGTCGACTCGGCCGAGGGGTAGCCATGTCCTCGATATAGCTCCCGATGTTGACAAGGGCCACATTTGAATGTTGACAAGGATCACATTGAGGTTAGATACATGTTGTCGATGTCAACACTGGCGAACGGAGGTCCTATGAAGTCTTTCGGTACTGAGAGCAAGGCGGCGTTCTTGCGACTCTGGCGGGTGAACGCACCGCTCACGCTGACCGCGTCTCTGATGGTGGTGGTGCTGGCGGCGTTGCTGGTAGGTCTAGCGGTCGATCCGCGACAAGTGTTGGGGGCGCCGCTC
>JAICQQ010000251.1 GCA_025937785.1 Polyangiaceae bacterium | reverse complement strand
GTCGATGAGTTCGGACAGCGCTGTCGCGAAACACGGTTTCTAGAGCTCCATCACGAACTCGCCCATGCGCTGGGTGGCCGCGAGACCGTGGGAAACCTCAGGATGTACTGCCGGGCCCACAATGCGCTGGCTGCTGAGCAAGACTTCGGACGCGAGTTCATTTTCGAGCGCATCTCGGGGCGCTTTCGCCGACGCCGTTGATCCTGTCTGCGCGGCTTCACCGTGTGTGTCGAAGACGAGCGCGTGGAGCTCCAGGCATGCATGCTGGCGTGCTTGTCGGGCGCCACATCCACCAACGACAGTCAAGCGTGAGCTTTGCCCGACTCGCCTTCGAGTTACTTGAGGCCGGCCACTCCCGTGCACCAAGCGTCCGCAGCGAGCTGGCTTGCCTACGGCGTGCTCAGGTGAACCCTAGCCCAATCACGCTCTTGCTTGGGGTGGGGTGCAGCTCCAGGATTCAGAAAGCAGCGTTCAGGAAGCAGCGTTCAGAAAGCAGCGTTCAGGAAGCAGCGTTCAGGTTGACACGCTTGTCCTGGGTCTGGCCGACAGGCGGCCTCCATTTTCGGGTTAGTTGACAGGTAGACAGAATCGTCCACTAGAGGCTCGACTTCAATTAAACCCAAATCCATGAACATGGAACCAGGCTCGCGTCTGGAAGGCATTTACGAGTTCCGAGTGCCACCTGGTGACCGGCAAGCGCCTCGTAAGGGAAGTGGCGTTTCACCCCGGAAGTTGAACGTTCCGTGTGAGTGTATACAGCCCGATGGAAGCATGACTTGTACTCATACTTAGCTAATGGCGCGTTGACCGGCAGACCTCCGCTGGTGTCTTTCCGTCCAGTGCGTGGTGCGGCCGAACATGATTGGACTCCCGCTTTCATTGGTTTCAAGTCTCTCCCGGCCGCTGCGGTGTGTCAGCAGGCGCGAGCTGGACGGCTCGATATATGTCGCGATGCATGCGCTCGTGATCGCCATTGTTTTGAGGGCAGCCCGGTGAGCGTGCGCACGAGTCGAATCCCGAGCACACTCACCAGACCGAGAGCTTCGAAAGCCCAGATCGACACTGACTCTTGACACTGAACCCGCCCCGCTAGCCACTTCATCGAATCTTGGCTACCACAAACCGTACCACGCGAATCGGCTCACGCGCGCCCCGGGGCCCCTCCCCCGTTTGGCGCGCAGCGCCAAACCTGGGGGAGGCCGCCGCGCGAAGCGCCGGCGGGGTGGGGGCATCCCTTACGCGTGCGTCGATGCCACCCTGTCGTCGAATCCGCGGCGCTTCGTCCCCAGCGCGCGCTGCACCATTTTTTGCAGTTCGCCGATCACCCACACCAGCGCCGAAACGCCGAGCAGCGCGAGCGCCACCGCGAGCGGCAGCGGCTGGGTGTCGAAGATCGCGTGCGCTCCCGGCATGTAGACCGCCAGCGCCTGCAGGCCCAGCGCTACCACGAACGCGCCGCACAGCCGCCAGTTGGACCACAAGCCAAGCTGGAACACCGAGCCCCAGCGCGAACGGCTGTTGAACGCGTGGAACAGCGGTCCCAACGCCAAGACCGTGAACGCCGCCGTGCGGGCGAGCTCCACCGAACCAGGCTCGAGCACCAAGAAGACTCCGAGCCCGAGGGCTCCCATCAGCGCGCCGTACACAGCCATCGGCCCGAGCTCCCCCCAGTGCAGGATCGGCTCGTGCGGGTTCCGCGGTGGCCGCTGCATCGGGTCTTCGTGGCCAGGCTCCATGCCCAACGCGAGCGCGGGCAGCCCGTTCGTGATCAGGTTGATCCACAGGATCTGCGTGGGCGTGAGGATCGGAGGCATGCCAGAGATGCTGGCCACGAAGACTGCGATGACCAGGCTCAGATTGACGGTGAACAGGAATAGAATGAAGCGCTTGATGTTCTGGTAGGTCGTGCGACCCTCGGAGATGGCATCCACGATGGTCGAGTAGCTTCCGTCGTAGATCACCATGCTGGCAGCCTCGCGCGTGACGTCGGTGGCGTGCTCGCCCATCGCCACCCCGATGTCCGCCGCCTTGATGGCGGGAGCATCGTTCACGCCGTCGCCCGTCATCGCCACCACGTGCCCTTCGGCGCGCAGGGCCTCGACGATCGCGAGCTTGTGCTGAGCCGTAGCGCGCGCCACCACGCGAGCATTGCGCATGCTGGTGCGGAGCTCCTCCGGTGACAGCGACTCGACCTCGCCGCCCGTCACGACGCTACCCGCATCCAGGATGCCGAGCTCGTTGGCGATCGCGCGCGCGGTCGTCGGGTGATCGCCGGTGATCATGATGGTGTTGACCCCGGCGCGTCGTGCGACCGCGAGCGCCGCTTGCGCTTCGGGTCGCGGGGGGTCGGCCAGGCCCACGAGTCCGAGCAGCGTCAGCCCCCGCTCGTACGCGCCGGCTTCGCTTGCCTCGCTTGCCTCGCTTGCCTCGCTTGCCTCGCTTGCCTCGCTTGCCTCGCTTGCGCGGGGATTGGGGACCCTGGCCTCGGCGATCGCCAAGACCCGGAGGCCGCTGGCGGCCATGGTTTCGACCGACGCCGCGACCCGCGCCCGCAGCGCCTCGTCGAGCGGAGCCAGGCCATTTTCTCCGAGCCAGCTCGAGCACCGCGCGAGGACCGCCTCCGGCGCCCCGTGCGTGGTGCAGCGAAACTCGCCGTCGGTTTCGGCGATCACGGATGCCATGCGGCGCTGGTTGTCGAACGGCAGCACCAACGCGGGCGGACCGGGGTGCGCAAGGTCGAACTCGGTGCGCGCCTCCTCGAACAGCTTCAGCAGCGCCAGATCCGTCGGATCTTCGGCGGCCGGCGCATACGCAGCAGCGGCCAGCAGACGGCGGCAGCTGTCGACGGCTCCAGCGTCCAGGTCGGCGCGGCGCAGCCCTCCACCGGACTCGACGGCGAGCCTGTTCCCGGCACACCAGAGCTCACGCACGCGCATGCGGTTCTGCGTGAGCGTACCGGTCTTGTCGCTGCAGATGGTCGTGGCGGCACCCAGGCTTTCGACAGCCGGCAAGCGCCGGATCAGAGCGCGCTTCTTGGCCATGCGCTCGACCCCCAGTGCCAGCACGATAGTGGTGATCGCCGGCAGCCCCTCGGGGATCACCGCGACCGCCAGACTCACGGCCGTGAGCAGCAAGAGCGCGGGGGGCGCATGCGCGTGGAACAGGCCCACTGCAAACACCAGCAAGCCCACGAGCACACAGCCGACGACGACGACGAACCCGAACCGCTTCAAGCGTTCTTGCAGCGGTGTCAGCGGCCGCTCCACGCCTTCGAGCATCTCCGCGATCTTTCCGAGCTCGGTCGCCCGCCCCGTGGCGACGACCAGCCCGAACCCGCGCCCCCGCACCACGTGAGTGCCGAAGAATGCCATGTTCGTCCGCTCCGCAAGGGGGGTGTCCCCCGCGAGCAGTGCCAAGCCCTTGTCCACCAGCGCCGACTCTCCGGTCAGCGCGGACTCGTCGGTCGCGAGATCTTGGGCCACCACGAGACGCACGTCGGCGGGTACGCGGTCGCCCTCTTTGAGCTGGATCAGATCGCCGACAACCAGTGTCTTCGCCGGGGCGGTGTCGAGCTGCGCCGCGCGCACGACCTGCGCAACCGGCGTCCCCATCCGCCGCAGCGCGTGCAGAGCCCGTTCGGCCTTGCGCTCTTGGAAGAAGCCGATCATGGCGTTGATCAGCACGATCAAGCCAATGGCGATCGCATCCCTGAACTTTTCGAGCGGGCTGCCCTCCGATCCGTCCAGCAGCGCTGTCAAAGATGCGATCAACGCCGCCACCATCAACGCAATCACGGTGACGTCGGTGAACTGACCCAGCAGACGACGCATCGCCGACTTCGGCGGCTTCTCACCAAGTTCGTTGGGACCGTCACGCTCGAGGCGCGCCTCGGCCTCAGCCGGCTCGAGGCCCGCGGACACGTCGGCACCAAGGGCCCTGGTCACTTGGTCGGACGGCAGGGACCACCAGGATTCGTGCTGCTGCATCATGTTCCCTTCGTTCTGCGGAAGCGAGCGAGGAGTCGACGCACGGCGAGCGCCAAGGCCTTGCCTGCGGAAACTCTGCGCACCGCAATAGCTCACCAAGCAAACGACATGCCGCTCAGACCCAGCAGTGTGTCGGCTTGTGCGGCGGCTTTCTCTGACGATACGCGCAATTTTTGCGACGAACCCGCGCTGCAGACCGAACGCTTGCTCGTCGGGGAACGCGCGTGCTCTGAGCCAACGTCGCCGCGTTCAGCGCGACGCATCGGAGAACGCGCGAGCTCGGCGACCCCCGTTACCCGTCTCGGGGCGCGATACCGTCGAACGAGCGCTCCGAAGCGTCGCCGTACGCGGGGCGAGCTGATGTGCGCGTCCCCTCGGTCGCTCGCCTCGGCGCCGACGCGCTGCTGACGATGCCCCGCTAAACCGGGCGCCGCGCGTCGACGGCGAGCCCCCAAGCGTGACCCGCGCTGAGCTTTCGGGTATGCTGGTCGCTCCGTGGCCACGACTCCCCTCCGCATCGCGCTGGTCGGTGACCTGCATGGCGCGTGGGATGACGCGGACGCGGCCTACTTCGGCAGCAGCGACTACCACCAGGTGTTGGTCACCGGAGACTTAGGCAACAGCGGCAGGGGCAACGGCGTCAAGATCGCACAGTCGCTCTCTCGCATCGCACGCGACACGCTCGTGATGCCAGGCAACAACGACGCCCACGACTACGCTGCTATCGTCGCCGAGTTGCACTACCAGGCCGGACGCAGCGAGCTCTTGGCGGGGCTCGTTTCGTCCCGGCGTGGGTCTCTGCTGGGCAGCTATCGCGTCCAGATTTGCGGCTACAGCTTGCACGCGCTGCGCGTCGACGGCTTCGCGGTCACGATCGGGGCCGCGCGGCCCTTCGCGATGGGTGGCAGCGAGCTTTCGTTCGCATCCCACCTTCGTAACCTTTTCCAGATCGACAGCATCGAAGCCTCCACCGAGCGCCTCAAGACGCTCGTCGACAAGGCGGACACCGACCACCTGGTGTTCTTCGCCCACAACGGTCCGACGGGGCTAGGCGCCTCGCGGCGGGCCCCTTTTGGGCGCGACTTTCACCCCGAAGCCGGGGACTGGGGTGATCGCGATCTCGCCGAAGCCGTTGCGTACGCCATGCGCCGTGGACACGCAGTCTCGTGCGTGCTCGCGGGCCACATGCACTGGTCACTGCGCGGGGGCGGCGGTCGCAGCTGGCACGTGGAGAAAGACGGCGTCCTGTACGTCAACGCCGCGCGCGTGCCGCGCCACGCAGTGCCGCGCCACGCAGTGCCGCGCCACGCAGTGCCGAATGACGCAGTGCCGAATGACGCAGTGCCGAATGACGCAGTGCCGCGCCACGCAGTGCCGAATGACGCAGTGCCGCGCCACGCAGTGCCGAATGACGCAGCGCACGGGCAGGGCATCCGGCGCCATCACTTGGCGCTAACGTTGACTCCGGAACGAGCGACCGTCGAGGAGGTCTGGGTCTTCCTCTGACCCATCGAGCCAACTGGCCACGCGCGCGTTGGGGACGCCGAGCCTGGCCGCCAGCTCGAAGATCGCCGTGCGTTCGGCGGCGTCGATGCTTCCGTCGGCTTTCGCGGTAGCGGCCGCCAGTGCCAGCGCCAACTCTCGGTCGCCGGGATCGGGCCAGAGGTGCGCCGCCACATTGTCGAGGCGCACGTCCATTCCGTCCCGCGCGAGACGCTGCTCCAGGTCGTTCAGCATGGCTTCGGTCGCCGCGGTGCCAAGCTCGCCTTCGCTCAGCGTGCGGAGCGCGCCGCGCAGCACGTCGCGCTCGCTGTCGGTGATCTGGGCGTCGGCGGACATCACGAGAAACATCGCCTCGGCGAACGGTTGGATGCGATCGTAGGCGGCCGCAGCCGGCGGATCTGCCATTGAAAACGCTCCTGGGATCACGGAGACCGGACCGCGTTCGAGCAGGCGGTCGCGCAATTGGCGAATGCGGCGACTATCGAGTCCCAAGCAATCCCTCCAGGTTCAGCGCACGCGAGAGCGCGGGCCTCATCCATGGCATGCCGAGATTTCCCACGAGTTTCTACAGTAGCCCGTCCGGATATCATGCCGCTACCGGCGGCTTCGGATTTGCGGGGGGCGCGGCGAACAGGCTCTGGAAAAGTCGGGTGCCAACCGAACCCCCTTTCTGCTAGGGGTTACGGCCTATGAGTTCGGTCCCCAACGTCTTGGCCACCCGTTATGCGAGCGCAGAAATGCGGCAAATCTGGTCCCCTGCGCAAAAGGTGGTGTTCGAACGCCAGCTCTGGCTCGCTGTCCTCGAGGGTCAGGCAGAGCTCGGGGTTTCGATTCCCAGCGAAGTGCTCCGAGCGTACCAGGCAGTCGTCGAGCAGGTGGACCTCGAGTCGATCGCACGCCGCGAGCGCGTGTTGCGGCACGACGTGAAGGCCCGCATCGAAGAATTCTGCGCGCTAGCGGGGCACGAGCATGTCCACAAGGGCATGACGTCGCGCGACTTGACCGAAAACGTCGAGCAGATGCAGGTGCGACGTTCACTCGAGCTGGTGCGCGATCGCGTGACCAAAGCGCTCGCCGACATGGCCAGGCGCGCCGTGGAGTACGAAACGTTCGTGCTCGCAGGGCGCAGCCACAACGTGCCGGCGCAAGCGGTCACGCTCGGCAAACGCTTCGCGAACGCCGGGGAAGAGCTGCTGTGCGCTTTCGCGACGCTCGAGGCATTGCTCGATCGCTACCCGTTGCGCGGCATCAAAGGGCCAGTCGGAACGCAGCAAGATCAGCTCGACCTCTTGGGCAGCCCTGCCGCTCTCGACGCGCTCGAACGACGGGTAGCCGAGCACCTGGGGTTCGCGCGGACGCTGGTGAACGTTGGTCAGGTGTATCCGCGTTCGCTCGATTTCGAGGTGGTCGCCTGCCTGGTGCAGTTGGCTTCGGGTCCTGGAAATCTGGCCAAGACGATCCGGCTGATGGCAGGCCAAGAGCTGGCCACCGAAGGCTTCCAGGCTGGGCAAGTCGGCTCGTCGGCGATGCCGCACAAGATGAATT
Source organism: Polyangiaceae bacterium (assembly GCA_025937785.1). Lineage (GTDB taxonomy): Bacteria > Myxococcota_A > Polyangia > Polyangiales > Polyangiaceae > JAICQQ01. The sequence continues at coordinate 4,612 of JAICQQ010000251.1, read as the reverse complement.
CCCGCTCGTGCGAACGCATCAACGGGTTCATCGCCATTCTCAACGGCCACCTGACCATGACGGGAGCCCTCATCGGCGACCAGTGGAACGAGGGCGACGTCAGCTGTTCCGTGGTGCGGCGAGTCGCTTTGCCCGACGCATTCTTTGCCATCGACGGGCTGCTCCAGACCTTCTTCGCAGTGCTGTCCGAGTTCGGCGCCTACCCCGCCGTGGCCGCGCGCGAGCTCGACCGGTACCTGCCCTTCCTGGCGACCACGAAGGTGCTCATCGCCTGCGTACGCGCAGGGATGGGGCGCGAGCAAGCCCATGAAGTCATCAAGGAGCATGCGGTAGCGGCTGCGCTGGCCATGCGCGAGGGCGGCGTAGCAGACAACGAGCTGATCGAGCGGCTCGCTGCTGACCCCCGCATCCCCCTCGACACCGGGGCGCTCGGGGCGCTGCTGCATCACCCGCTCGACTTCGTGGGCAGCGCGCAGAGCCAGGTGCGGCGTTTCGCCGAGCAGGTGCAGAGCATCACCGACCGCTACCCACACGCCCTCGCCTATCGGCCAGCTGCCATTCTGTAGTGAGGGCGGCACGAAGGCCTGCACCTCCCGACAGCAGCGCTGACGGACGTACCGGAGGGTGGCGAAAACCCCGGCGGAAAGCGCACGCGGGCATGAGCTCCACGCCCGACTCCGTGTCAGAACGATCGATCGTCCGACGGAATGCCGCGAGCCACTCCCCCTACACCCACCGACGCTTTTCCGCCGAACGTTAGCAATTCCTCCGCTGGGAGGCCACGGCGCACGTTCGGCGTGCTGCTCGATCGGATGGCGCTGTATCCGGGCGGCTACGAAGAGGAGCTGCGCCGCCAGTTTCACGCGGCTGCCGTTGCGCTGGACGTCGACTTGCGGCTCTTCTACGGGGACGCCGTGGCCCGAGCAGATGGCAAGGCTGCGGGCGGCAACGCTGTCTACGACCTGATCTCCAAATCCAACGTCGATGGGCTCGTCGCCATTTCGTCATCGCTCGAAGCCGGGTGCGGTGCAGCACGCCTCACCGAGTTTCTGAGTCGTTACCGCCCGCTGCCTGTCTGCAGCGTGGGCATCGAGCTCCCGGGTCTACCCAGCATCGTGGTTTCGGGTGCGGCTGCCGTCGAGCAACTCGTCGCGCACCTCGTCGAACGGCACCACGTGCGGTCCGTGTTGTTCCTGGAGGGGCGCCGCTCGAACCCGGAATCGATCGAGCGCCGCGCAGCGTGTGAGTCCGCCGCACTGCGCTTGGTGGGTCGGCCCCCGACGGTAAAGGCGGGTGGCTTTTCGCGGCAGGGTGGCTATCGCGCCACGCTCGAGGCTCTGGACCAAGGCGTCGAGTTCGACGCGGTCGTCGCGGCCAACGATCACATGGCGCTGGGAGCCCTCAACGCCTTACGCGAGCGGGGCCTCGCGCGAGAGCGACCCGTGACCGGCTTCGACGACCTCAACCTCGCCCGGGTCTGTTACCCGCCCTTGACAACCGTGGCCCAACCGTTCCGCGACGTAGCGTTGAGCGCGCTCGGCAACTTGATCTCGGAGCTCGCAGGCAAGGAAGTCCCGCTCTGCACCGTGCTCACGGCCGAGTTCGTGGTGCGCCAATCCTGTGGCTGTCCGGAGCAGGTGCGACAGGCAAGCACGGGGCTCGCGCACGCCGGGTCGGCCGAGCTGCTCGCTCACAGCCGGCAGATCCTGGAGGTGGCCTTGCGTGCCAGCGGCAGGGCCCCGGAGCCCTGGGTGCCTCGCCTGCTCGGCGCGCTCAGCTCCGAGCTCGACGAAACCGAAGCCGCCTTGCTCTCGGTGCTGGAGCAGCTGCTCGTCGAAACCTGGTCTGACGAGGCGCTGCACCTGCAGCTGGGCCGGGCACTCTCCGAACTCGAGATCGTTTGGCGTGGCTCCCCGCGAGCGCTGCCCGAGCGTCTCTGGCGGACGGCGAGTCAGACGTTGATTCGAGCGAGCACGGCTGCGCAGATCCAGCTCCGGCAAGACCTGCACGCCGATCACGCGCGCTTCTTGGCCTCCGGGGACCTGCTGCATGCCGCGCGCGATCGCGCCGGGCTGGGGCGGGCGCTCGCCGAGACGTTGAGCTCGGTGGGCCTCGACGATGCCTGCATTTCCACGTTCGCGGATCCCGACCGCCGCGACCTGCTGCTGCTGGCCGCAGGTCCTGCCGCAACAGCGCCTGCCGCAACAGCGCCTGCCGCACCCACGGCGCCCGCGGGTGGGCAGCGCTTTCCCGCGGTGAGCCTCGTCCCGCGTTGGTGGCGGAACGACTCGCACCGGCACACGCTGTTGGTGCTACCGCTGGCGGTCGACGACGCCTGTTTCGGTGTGGCGGCGTTCGGCTATCCCTGCGCTGGGTTCGGTCCGCAGATCATCGCCAATCAGGTGGCGCTGGCGATGCGCAACGTTGCGTTGCACGAGGCGATCATCGAGCAAACCGTCCGCTCCGAGCGCAGCCTGCAGGAGCGACGCTCCGCCGCCCAGCGCCTCGAGTCGATCGGCGCGCTTGCCGGAAGCGTGGCCCACGAGCTGAACAACGCGCTGGGACCGCTGGTTGCCCTGCCCGAAGTGATGCTCGAAGAGCTCGGTGATCTGTCGGGCGACCCAGAGACCCTGGACAACCTGCGACAGGACGTGGAGAGCATTCGTGGCGCCGCCGAACGCGCGACTGGCACCATCCTCGATCTTCTCACTTTGGGACGGCGCGGGCGTGTTCCCAATACCCTGCTCGACCTGAACCAGAGCGCTGCGGAAGCAGCACGGTCGCGCGCCACCGAGGCCGCCAAGATCCGTACACTCGAGCTCGATCTTTACGCCGGGGAGCTGATGGTCTCCGCGTCCACGAACCAGCTCGGGCGCGCCCTCAGCCATCTGATCCAGCACGCTGAACAAGCAACGCGCGCGGGTGGCACCATCCAGGTCAGAACCAGCCGAGTCAGCGTTCACGAGCCGCTGCACGGCTACGAGACGATTCCGCCCAACCGCTACGCTGTCATAGAAGTGGCGGATGACGGCGCGGAGCTGCAACCGGGCAACCTGGCGCGTCTGTTCGAGCCTTACTATTCAACCCAAAATCGCGGTGATGGTGGCGCCAAGAGTTTGGGGCTGGCGCTGGTGCACGCGGTGGTCAAGGAGCACGAAGGCTTCATCGACGTCGAGAGCAGCTCGACGCGCGGCACCGCATTCCGCCTGTATTTTCCGCTGGTAAACGCGCAGTCGAACTCGGAGCTGCCGCAGCCCGCGCTCCACCGCGCGGAGAGCGGCAGGCTCGAAGGTCTGCGCATTCTGGTCGTCGACGACGAGCTCACGCAGCTGAAGACGGCGGAGCGCCTCTTGACGCGTGAAGGCTGCCACGTAGAGACGGTGGACAACGGCAACGACGCTTATCGACGCTTCCGCGATCCACAGACTCCGCTGGGTTACGACCTGATCCTGCTCGATGTGACGCTCAACGAAGCCAGCGACGGAATCGATTGGCTGGAACGGATTCAGGCCGTGGCACCGGGGCAGCAGTGCATCCTGATGAGTGGCCACGCGACCCCCGCACGCGCAGAACGCGCATTGGGGAAGGGCGTACCCTGGTTGGTGAAGCCCTACACTCCAGAAGCATTGGTTGCGATGGTCGGGAGCGTGCTGACGAAGGGGCCTGCCTCTCCCGGATTTGCAGGGGATTGAAGCAACCCCGCAGATTGTCGGCAGAGCGCGCCTCGTGCGGGCCAGGTTCGGCGACTGTACTAGCAACCGAGGACCCACTGCACTTGCCCTACCCTCACCCACGCCCACATTGCTGCCGCGCGACGACTTTGACATAGTGGCGAAGATGCCCTCGCTGCCGACCCCACCTCGCACGCGATCTCTCTGGCTCCTGGCTGCCGGGTTGCCGCTGCTGTTCGCGTCGGGCTGCCCGCAGCTCGCGACCGATGACTTCACGAAGGCCGCCTTCGATTCAGGAGGCAGCGGTGGAAGCGGCGACGGAGGCACGGGGGGCGGAGGCGGTACGACCCCCACCATCGAGATCACGACGGCCGCGTCGTCCGGCGGCAGCGAGACGGCGGCGAGCACGTCCCAAGGTGGAACCGATCCCGGCAGCGGCGGCAGCGAGGCAAGCACCGACGCCGACAGCAGCACCAGCACCACGACCTCGGACGCCACCTCGGACGCCACCACCTCGGACGCCACCACGACCTCGAACACGTCCAGCGGCGCGACCAGCGGAGGCGACACGTGCACCGAGGAAACCGAGATTTGCGACGGCCTCGACAACGACTGCGACGGCGATGTCGACCCGGACGACGTCTGCGGCTGGGACGCGGGCTGCGAAGGTTTCGCGATAGACGGCCGGGGTTACATGTTTTGCGGCCGCCCACTAGGCGTGGACGAGGCGACGACCCGTTGCGCCGACCAGGGCATGACCTTGGTGCAGATCGACTCCAAAGAAGAGAACCAGGCGCTCGTCGCCGACGCGGACGAGCGCTGGAACAGCGAGGGCGGCAGCGGGGGAAACTCGGATGGCGGCAACTGGGGAGGCACGCGGAGCGGCGGTCCTGGCGAAGAACAGCAGCAGCCGGCGTTCTGGACGGGTGGCTCCGACGACG
>JAICQQ010000308.1 GCA_025937785.1 Polyangiaceae bacterium | reverse complement strand
TGGCTCGGCGGTCGCTGGCTCGGCGGTCGCTGGCTCGGCGGTCGCTGGCTCGGCGGTCGCTGGCTCGGCGGTCGCTGGCTCGGCGGTCGCTGGCTCGGCGGTCGCTGGCTCGGCGGTCGCTGGCTCGGCGGTCGGCGGATCCGCGCCGATCCCCAAGAGATCGAGGACTCGTTGGGGGATGCGACGGCGGAACACGTAGAGGATGACGCCCACGTCGACGAACACCCAGAAGACCTTGACGATGCCCCATGGGATGATTCCGATCGAGAATGCGAGCCCACAGTGAAATCCGATCGCGACGATGGGCGCTATCCACCAAAAGCGACGGCTCAGCATCAGGAAGATGAAGCCTAGCTCGAACACCAGCGTGCCCACGCCCAGAAATGCCAGCAAGATGGGCGAGTCGTAGATGATGATGAGCGGACGATATTCCGTCAGGGTTGCCAGCTTTTCATACGCGATGATCAGGAGCGCGTAACCGTTGAGCCACTGGTCGCCGGCATTCCAAGTTTTGTACAGGCCTGGGAAAAAGTAAGCGAGGGCGAGGAAGACCCAGCACAGGCGAATGGGCAAGCCATAGGCGAGGCTCCGAGTGTCGCTGCGCGAAAGACTCAAGCGGCGCTGGCGCGCCCCACGTACCAACTCATCCACCGACAAAGCATCTGCGCAGCGGCTGAACGCGAGGATGATGCAGAAGCACACGAGCAGGTGCCCGCCGTGGTTGATCTTCGAAAAGAAGTTCGGCAGGCCGAGCAGATAGGCGCTGATCAACGCCGCGACCGGTGCGGTGAAGCGCGTCCCCGCGCCCACGATGGCCAGGGGCGCGGCCACGATGAACACCGCACGCACGGCATTGGCGAAGTCGATGTCGAACAGCGGAACCAGCTCGCCCAACCACCCCCAACCCGGCGGCAGGTTGCGCGTTCTCGCGGGCGCCTCCGTGAGTGCCACGAGGTTGATCCCCGTCGCGGCCATGTACAAGCGCGTGAACAAGAGGATGCGGATGACCGCCAGCGAGACGGCGTAAGTGCGATGGTTCAAGAAGCCGCCGACCACACGCCAGACGGCCCGCGGCCTGAGCGCAATATAGGTCAGGGCAGCGAGCGTGCTTCCCACCAGCAATAGCCGCAAGATGTGCAAAGTCGTCATTTCAACTGGTTTTCCTCTGGCCGCCGACCACGAGCTCCCGCGTCCCACGCTGAGCAACACGACCTTTGCCTGAAGAAGCGGCTGCATTCAAGCACGAGGTGCGCGCGCCGGGACCGTCGCCGCCGGAACTCGCTAGCCTGCGCTTGGTGCAGGGCCGGACTCGACGCGGCCACGAGCCAGTCTCGCACCAGGGCCGAGAGCCGCCAAGACCTCCTTCCTGCGTCGACCAACCCGGCGTCGAAGGCTGGCTCTACTCCGGCCCGCGCCGCTTGATGTCCGTGTAGGGCGTTCCGTCGCGCCGCGTGTAGAGGGCGGGCTTTCCGTCGGGCGGTGCCATCAAATCGATGTCCGAATAGTGGGCGCCGTCGGAGACGACTCGGGACCCGATCTCGAGCACCAGCGTTGGCGCTTGCGTGTGGTTCTGGAGGCAGTGGCCGTTCGCGTCACCTGCCCGAAACCCCGCGGCGTCGCCGGCGGCAAGGACCTCTCGGCCGTCGTCGGTCACCAACGTGACCTCACCCTCGACGATGTAGACGAACTCGTCGGACTCGGTGTGCCAATGACGCTGGCTCGACCAGGCGCCTGGCGGCAGCGTGAGCAGGTTCACGCCGAACTGAGTGAGCCCCGCCGCGTCGCCGAGCTTCCGGCGCTCGCGCGCGCGGCAAGGGCTGTCGAAGGGACTCGGGTAGAGTGTGCCCACGATCGCGGGTAGCGAGTCGATGTCGATCTTCTTTGGCATGGTGACTCCGGTAGCAGCTTGGGGACTCGCGAGCCCGCCCATGATACGCCGGGTCATGCGGTTGAAAAAGTTTCGGAAGCGCTCGAGCGGCTCGTGGGCCAAGTGAAGCGCGGCGACTTGCAGGGCAAGCTCCTGGAACGGGCGCAGGCCGGCGAGCTCCAGGCTCAATACAAGCTCGCCAGGCTGCTTCGAAGTTCGCAGGCCCCCGAGGATAGAGCCTCGGCGCTCAGCTGGCTGCGACGGGCCGCTGACGCAGGGCACGTCGAGGCTGCCTTTCTGCTCGGTTGGTGGCTCGAAGCAGAACCAAGCGACGACGTGCACGCGGAGCAGATGGTGCACTACTACACGGTTGCCGCAGAACGCGGTCACGCGCTCGCATGCAGTAACCTCGGGCTGTGTTACGAGAGAGGTGACACGGGCGCCGTCGACCTCGAGGCGGCCGTTGGCTGGTATCGGAGAGGCGCTGAACTCGGCGGCAAAGAAGCTATTTGTCAGCTCGGCCGTTGCTACGACGAGGGACTCTTCGTCCCGGTCGACCAAAGGCGCGCCCGCGCTCTGTTCTTGAAGTCGGCGAAGTTAGGCTATGCCCGCGCGCACTTTCAGCTCGGCTCCAGCTATGAGGAGCTCGCCGAACGGCAGCACGACGAGCGCCGGAAAACGCGGTTCCAACGGATTGCGGCAGCGCATTACTCGAGGGGCGCTGAGCGAGGCGACCCGGACGCGCAGTACAATCTGGCCATCTGTTACTTCAAGGGGCAGGGCGTGCCCGCTGACGCCGCGCGCGCCGTTGCTTGGCTCGAACCAGCTGCCGATGGTGGCGACGCCGATGCGCAGTATCGGCTCGCGAAAGCACTCAGCAGCGGTGAGGGTGTCGCACAGGACCCGGGCCGCGCGCTCACGCTGTTCCGCCGAGCCGCGGAGCAAAGCAACGCTCGAGCGTTGAACGCGCTCGGGTGGGCGTACCGCGACGGCAACGGCACGGCCCCTCACCCGGAGCTCGCGCTTCGCTACTTCCGCGAGGCGGCGGAGCTAGGACACCCAGAGGCGGCATGCGCTCTCGGCGCGAGCTTGGCAACGGGCAACGGGATCGCGCGAGACGACACCGAGGCGCTCGTGTGGCTGAGGAAGGCAGCCGAGCAGGGAGACGACCAGGCCGACGCCTACCTCGGCCTGTTCTATCTCGAGGGGCGTGGCGGCCTGCCCAAGGACGAACTCGAGGGTTTTCGGCGCATCAAGGCCGGTGCGGAGCAGGGGCTGCGGTGGGCGGAAGCGCGACTCGGTTGGTGTTACTGGGATGGAATCGGCGTCGAGCGAGATCCGAACGCCGCACGGACCTGGCTCGCTGCGGCGACGGCCCACGGTCTGCCTGAAGTAGCGGTGCGGTTCGCCCGACAGCCGGGCATGCAACGCAATGACATCGCGCTCGCACGAACCTGGCTCGCGGAAGCGGCGCGGCGCGGCGATCGGGACGCGCGATTCTGGAAGCCCCGCCTCTGGCTCGTGACTCACTGGTCTTGGCGGTGGCTCCCGCGAATCTTGGCGCTAACCGGCTACGCCGCGTTGCTCTACCACCTGGTGACCGCGCCCTTTCGATTTGCGTGGCTGGGCATCCTCGCCTTCGTCAGTGTGATCGTGCTCGTCGCCGTCGCGAGCGTGATCGCACTGCGAGCGGCAACCAACGATCAGCGGGCCGACGCGATGGCTCTTCTGCCTGACTCCGCTGATTTCCGGCCATCCTGGCGCGTACTCCTGCGGGTCCCGGCGGAAGACGGTGTCTTCTTGGTCCCGCTGCTTTACGTCGGCGTCACTCCCCTCACGGCGGCAATTTCAGGTTCGCTCTTCGCCCTGGCCCATCTCCCGAACTATCCGTTCTGGTCGACAGTCCCGAAGGGGATCTCGTACTTCTTGGTGGGTCTCTTCCTTTTGCCATGGGTAGGACTATGGCCCATCGTGATCGGCCATGTCCTGCTCGACGCGTTCTTGATCGCTTTGCGCCGGGGGCAGGACCAGTAAGCCACCTCTGGCTCCAATCGGGCGTGGGTCTCTACACGACTCCCAAGAACCAGAGGCCGATCCAGGTCATCAGTGCCATCGTCGTCGCGAGGCCGGACCACATAGCGCCGATCGTCAGCGGTTGATAGGGTGAGGGGAGGGCCAGTTGAATCGCTGCGTGACGTGCGTGGCGTGTTTTCATGATGAACATGGACATAGCAACAACTGGGCCGTCACACCGCGAGCCCTGAGCGCCGCGCGTGAAGCGCGTGTCAGCGCCAGCGCCTTGCAGAGCCCCGCAATGCTTGCGCCGCCCTCGACCCCCGCGCATTTCCTACGGCGCACGCAACGCCCACCCGAAAGGATCGATGGAGCGAGTCTACCACGGCGTTCCTCGAACCAGCACGACTCCCGCAGCTACCAGGACGATCGCGAGGACGACGTTGATGCGACCCAACATGGAGGCGCGGCGGCGCTGCTGTCGAGCGTCGGTCGAACGCGCGTCCGCAGCGATAGCCTTCGTTGCGCGAGGGCCCACGACGAAGTCGTGCAGTGCACTCACCACGAGAACGACGAGAAATGCGCCGAGCTTCACCAGCACGGTCTTACCAAAGGATGACTCCAACCATTCGGCACGACCAAAGTCCGACAGTCGAACGCCGCGGACCCACAGGTTGAAGGTTCCGGTGATGAGCAACAGCCCGAAGCAAATCCAGCCGACGTTGCGGAAACGCTCGCCGGTCTCCCGCAGGAAAATCGCGGCATCCGTGCGGCCGCCCCGTCGCAGCCAGGGCACGACCACCAACACCAGAAACAGCATGCCCCCGATCCACACCGTCGCCGCGAGGATGTGAATCCCCACGGAAACTAGATAGAGCAGGCGCATCCGAATTACACGCTTCGCGGACCGATTGAAACGGAGCCACCATCGTCTTCCCACCGCGTGCGCGGTTCGAGTGGGCCGGCGAGACGCGTGGAAACGTGCGGCGACTCTTCGATCGTGACTCGCTCAACGGGGCTCCGAGCCGCGCCCTCCAGAGCACTCCAAGCGCTCTCGAGCGACTCGAGAGCGGCTTGCGGCAAAAGCGTGGCGAGCAGCGTAGGCGGGCACTCGTGAGCAGACCCGGGGCAGCCCTCAGCGAGCAGGCGCTGACTCTCGGCGACGACATCCGCTCCAACGGTGAAGTCACCGCATTGGTCACAGTGAACGTCGACGGCGAGAGTTTTCAAGATGTCGGTCAATGGAACCTCCTGGTTGCTGTCCTCAAAAGCAGGAGATGTACCGTCGTGACAGTGACGTTATTTCAATGGGTTAGATGTTCGTTGTAATTTGAATAACTGGGCTGCGTTGTCGATTATATAACGATGTTATCGTTACCACAACGCCGGCGGGTGATCAGCAGCAACCCGAACAGCCCGCTGAGCAGCAGCGGGAACGGCAGCCGCTGTCGCCCCGGTACTGAGCAACCGCACCCAGCAGCGGAGTCATCTGCCTCGGGTACGGGCGCCGAGCCGCCGACCGTGCCGTCTCCCGTTACCGATGTCCCTCCCGCGCCGATGACCCCGCCTGTTGCTGCCGTGGTTTCGAGCGCACCGGCGTTCCCACCTGCCGAGGCCGTGGTTCCCACCGAGGTCGGGCCTGCTGCTGCCGTCGTTCCTACGCTGCCGACGTCCCCGCCGGAGCTATTCATGGTTCCACCGATGCCCGCAGCGGCATCGCCCGTCGTGCCCGTACTATTCGAGGTGCCGGTCGTATTGCCTTGCCCACCCGTACCTCCGGTAGCGCCCTCGCAGTCGGTGGGACCATCTTCTGGAACGGGAACGGGCGCCGGAGCCTCTCCCTGCTCTCCTTGCAGCACGAAGTAGATCCCATAACGTTCGCTGTGACGCAGGTACTGGGGAGAGAATATCAGGTTGGCGTCTTCATCCGTGCCCCGGAGCGAAAAGTCGAGGGTGCCCGGCGTCTGGATCAGGTTCTGTGCGACGTTCGCGATCCAGTCCTCGATGCTGCCGTCTTGGATCGAGATCGTATCTTTGATGGTCACCCCCTCCGGAATCATGGCCTTTTCTGACGCCCACTGCGGCTCGGTGATCATCTGCTCGGTGCCCATGCCAGCGCTGAGCACTACGGGTCCGTAGGTGAAGGCTACGGCGTTGGGATTGTCGGGCAGGCGCGAGACGCGCACATCCGCCGGAAGCGTCAGCTCCACCACGTCGCCCGCCGTCCAAACCCGCGCGACGTCGAAGTAGCCCGCTGAAGAGTCGATGCACAGAGGCTGCCCGTTGATCGTGATGCGCGGGAGCTGATCCAAGCCGAGCCACCAGGGTCTGCGAAACTTGATCGTGACTGCGTCGGTCGGCGCGGCATCGATGGTCAATGTCACGGTCGGCGAAAGCGGAACGTCGGCGCTCTGACGCAGCTCGAGACCCCGATCCGCCCAGTTCAAGGTCGAACTGACGTACATGTTGACGTAGAGCTCGTCCTCATCGTGGTAGTAGATGCCATCGCTCAGCTTGGTGTAGTTCTCCATGCCGCTGCCATTGCAGCACCAAAATGTTTCCTCCCTGCCAAACGCCTTGAAATAGCCCGTGCCCATAGGCTTGAAGTACGTGGTCATGCCCGTTTCGGGATGAATGGCCGACAAGATCTCGTTGATGAAAGCGCGCTCGTAGAAGTCCGCGTACTTCACGTCAGGCGTCACTTTGAAAAGCTCGCGCGTCAGCTTCATCATGTTGTACGAATTGCAGGTCTCGTTGTTCGTGTTGTCGCGGTTGGCATCCAACGCTCCAGGCTCGTGAAAGTGTTCGAGCTGACTGTTGCCGCCTGTCACATAGGTGTGGTTGTTCACCACCAAGGTCCAAAACTCTTCGGCGACATCGAAGTAGTGGGATTCAGCCGATCCTAGCGTCCGAAATCGGTTCAAAGAACCGATGATCTTGGGTATTTGGGTGTTGGCGTGTTTCCCGTTGAGAACGTCGTTTCCCTCTGAAATCGGCGTGAAGAGCGTCTCTTCGTCGAAGATGTGAGCCGCTTCGAGGTGGTTGGCGTTGGTGGTGTGCTTGTAGAGCTCGTACAAACAGTCGTTCATGCCGCCGTACTCGATACCGAGCACGCGGGTGCGCATCGCGCTGTCCCACTGCGACGCGCGATTGTACGTCCAATCGCCAAGGGCGCTGGCGACATCGAGCGCCACTGTGTTCCCCGTGAGTTTGTAGACATCCGTCATGCCCGCGATGATCTTGTGCAGGGTGTACCACGGCACCCACTGGTCTCCTTCGACACGCCCCTCCACGACGTCGAAATGTGATTCGTGCGAAGCAAAAAGAAAGCCATTTCCGTTAGCTATTTGATACTCGCGGAGCTGGGCAACCGTGGAATCGATGACAGCTTTGATTTCCTCGGCCTTGGTGGGGTCCGTGAGCAACGTCTGCTTGTAGGCTCGAGCCAATGCGGTCAGATAGTGCCCCATGGTGTGGCCCCGCAGCAGGCTCCAGCCGTCCTCCCAGCCGCCGTAGAGGCCTGGCGCCGTGGCTGGGTCCTGGTCCATCGCGACGGCGCGAAAGCCGGCCATCAGCCGGACTGGATCGAGACGCAAGACGTAGTCGATGTCGACCTCGAACAACTGCTGGTAATGCGGGTCGTCGACGGTCACTTCCTCGAGCGCAAAGTCTTCGAGCAGCTCGACCGAGCTTTGCGCCCACGCTGCGACGGGTCGGAGGATGAATAGACTGAATAGAAGCAGCAAGCCGAGCCGTGCGACCGGGCGCAATCGTCGGATTCGTTTCATGCTGGCTCTGTCGTTTCGGAAGCCCGGAGACATGCCTACAAATGCGCCCAGCCTTCGAATCTAGGGGGGAGAAATAACACCTCCCCGGGCGGTGGTCGGGCGGGGGGCTGGCGGCTGGCAACCCTCTGGGATTGCGGGCGTACCGCGGACGAGACCAAGATCGGAACCCGCTCATCTTTGACTTGGCGCAAGCAACTGACCGTTCGGAGCAGCGTGCCGCTCGCGCGTAGTGCGAGCGCGGACATCGCTGTTCGCTGGCGCCCTACGCGAAGTTGCGCCGACAGGTTGCTGGCGACCCCACGAGGGACCACGCTGCATTGGGTGGAGGCATCAGGGATGCGGGGATTCATTCGTAACCGGGAGCGGGCGTTGGACGAGACCGGGCAAAGAACGGCTGAGCGGGTGTGGCAGGGCCGGGGCGCCATCGCATTGACCGTGCTGACGTGCTCAGGGCTCGTAGCGTTCAGCGAAGAAGCGCGGGCGTGTTCGTGGACGGGGCCAGACCCCTATCAGGTAGAAGCGAACCCCGACGACACGACACCCCCCGTCCTTGCCGCACGGCCTTTCGAGGAACGCTCGAGGTTCGAGCCGTGGACCGTGCTGGTAACCGCTCCGAGCCCATCCTGGTGTCCGCTTCTGGGGACCACCTCACCCAGGACGAAGGGTGTACGTGCTCCGCCGCGGGCAAGCCTTCCAAC